>NZ_SMKD01000057.1 GCF_004348595.1 Micromonospora sp. KC723 | reverse complement strand
GGCGTGACCGGCGGCGGGGGGTGGTGGCCGTTGGCCGGGGGCAGCGGTGGCATCGTCGACGTCGCCCCCGGTTGCTGCACACGCGGGTCGTGGTGGACCGGCTCAAACCGCACGGCGCGCCTCCCGCCCCCGGCGCGTCCGCGCCGGCCGGGCCGGCTCACACCACATCGGGCACCCCCTGGTTCGCCGGCCAGGCCAGCCGGGCCCGGCGGCGGTCCAGCAGGGCCCGCACCGGTGCCTCCAGCGCGGCGGTGGCGCGCATCAGCGGCCGGTTGGCCCGGATGGTGCCGCCGAGGCTGAGCACGTCGGCGGTACGCCGGTCCTCCGGCAGCCGGGCGATCACCGGCACCCGCAGCGCCTTGGCGATCTCGCCCGTGCCGTGGCCGTCTCCGACCGGCAGCAGCCGCAGCGTGTCCGGCGGCACCCGGTGTGTGGTGAAGTCCCGTTCGATGGCCCGGACCGTCGACCGGGTGGCCGACAGCTCCGGTAGACGTGCCCGGGTGACCAGCAGCACCACCGTGGCGGCGCGCAGGATCGGCCAGGGCGGGTTGCCGACCTGGAGTCGGCCGCAGTCGACGATCACGTCGTACGGGGGGCGACCCTTCTCCAGTTCGCCGAAGAAGTCGGCGAAGCGTTGCCAGAGCGGGCTGACGCTGCCGGCCTGGGCCGGGTCGACCACGCCGGGCAGCAGCAGGCGTTCCCGCTTCGGGGCGTCCAGGTCGACCAGTTGGGACCAGAACGCCGTCTCCAGGTTGCCGTCGCGCAGCTCACCGACGGCGAGCTCGCCGATGCCCCGGGGCCCGTCGAGCGCGCCGCCGAGGTAGCCGGCGAGGATCGTCCCGCCGGACGGGTCGCACTCGGCGAGCACCAGCCGCCGGTGCCAGCTCAGCGTGCAGGCCAGCGCCGAGGTGGTGACACCGGGCGAGCCCTTCGCCGAGACCAGCGCGATGATGGCCATGGTCAGGCCGCCTCGACCAGCACCAGGGCGATCCGCTCCTGGGCGGCGAGCACCACCACCGCCGGCACGTCCCGGGCGGGCAGCGCCAGGTAGACCACCGCGTCGTCGTTCTCCGGGGTGCTGGTGTCGATGACCGTGCCGGTGAACCGGGTGCCCGGGGCCTGGCTGTCGTCGTTGTCGGCGGGGGTGCTGACCAGCAGCACCTTGTCGCCCGGGTGCAGCTTGCGGGCCGGTACCCGGCTCGGGTCGAGCCCCAGCGCGATCTGCTGCTGACCGGGGCCGAGCAGCGGGGCGTCGGTGAGCTGGTCCATGGTCAGCAGGGTGCCGGGGACCAGCCCGACCGCGGCCCGCTTGCCGACCACCTCGTCGAGCCGCTTCGCGGGCACCGGGGACAGCCCGGCGCCGCCGGAGACCTGGACGCTGACCAGGTCGTCGGCGCTGAGCGTACGGCCGACCTCGACGGGACGGGCGACCGCCAGGTAGCTGCCGGTGGCGCGGACGGAGGTGACCGCGAAGGCCGCGCCGAGGCCGCCGAGCGCGATCAGCAGCACCGCCAGTCCGAGCAAACCGGGGCGGGTGCGTCGCTGCCGGACGACCTTGGGCGGGGCGATCGGGGCGTCGACCGGAACGCCGTCGCGGGTGACCAGGCTCATCGGGTTACCACCTGAAGCTCGTCGATCTCGATGGGGATGGTCCCGCTGGTCCGGGTCTGCGGGATCTCGCCGCTCTCGCCGCCGCCGCGCCAGCTCACCGACCAGTACGTGGTGGCGCTGACCAGGTAGGTGTCGGCCTTCGGGTAGCCGGAGTCGTAGCCGCAGTCCGGTGAGGGCTTTCCGGCGTGTCGGCCCCTCGGGTCGTATGGGGTGCCCGGGCCGGTGCAGGTGATCTTGACGTCGTTGCCCATGTTCCAGACGATCCGCTCGACCTTGGCGGTGAGCGTCACCGTCAGGCCCCGGTCGGAGTCGCTGGCCTCGATCGGCCCGAAGTAGTTCCGGCCGGGGCTGGCCCACATCCAGACCGGCAGGCCGACCAGGCCGGGGCCGGTGTCGCGGCGGGGCGCGACCGCGATCCGGGGCGGCAGCAGGGAGAGGCGGGCCAGCACCCGGCGGGCCAACTCCTCCGGGTCGGGTGGGGCGCCGAAGCCGGGCGGAGGCGTGGCCAGCAGCACCGTGGTTTGCTGGCCCAGGTCGCCGCCGTTGCAGGTCTGGACGTACCACTTGCTGCCCTCGGGCGCCTCGGGCTGGGGCTCGGCGAGCTTGTAGTAGCAGCCGTCGGCGTTGTTGAACCAGCCGAGAAACTCGTTGTAGCAGGCCACCGGCCTGCCGTTCCACTGGCACTTGGCGGCCGGCGGCTTCGCGCCGCCACCGTCACCGCCACCACCGGGGTCGTCCGGATCGCCCGGGGTGCCCGGGTCGTCGTCCCAGATGGAGCAGTCGTCCTGCCCGATCGGGCAGTCGGGCGCTCCCGCAGCGGCGGGCGGCGGCGGCGCGAGGACCGTGACGAGCAGCGCCAGCAGTGTGCCCGCCAGCAGCCGGCGGGGCGTCCTGACCCGCGTTCGGCGGGCCGGGACGCGGCCTCCTCCCCAGGTCAGCACGGCTGGTCCTCGTGGGCGGTGCCGGTCGAGATCAGCCACCGGCCGTCCGGGTAGCGGGTCGCGGTGGCGGTGGCCAGGTGCCGGCTCCCGCCGGTGCCGGGGACCACCCGCTTGTCCTTGGCGTACACCAGCCGGTAGCCGGTGGTGTCGAGACAGTCCTGGATGTCCACGGTCGGCGGGGCGGCGTCCAGGTTGACCGAGGTCACCGTCGGGTCCGAGCGGAGCGTTCCGGTGCGGACCGCGCCGTGCCGGCGGGCCTGGTCGATCACCACCCGGACCCGGGTGAGCAGCGGGTCGGCCAGGAAACGGGCGAGCGCCGGGTGGCGCGGGTCGCCGGCGCGGCTCGCCTCCCGCGACGCGTCCAGATACCCGGCGTACGCGGTGAGCGCCGCCTGCTCGGCGGCCCGCTCGTCGGCGCTCGGCTGCCGGGTGTCGGCGGCCGGCCGGACGGGCGGCCCGGCGGCCCGTTCCGGCCCGCCGCCGCAACCGGTGGCGGCCCCGGCCACCGTGGCGATGACCAGGGAGGTCGTCCATCGGCGGGGATGCCGTGCTCGCATCGCCGTGCCCTCCTCGGTGCCGCCCGGCGGCCCGACCGTGCGGACCTCCGGGCAATGCGGCAGCGCGTCCCGATCATGTCTTCGGTGCCGCCACATTTACCTGTGTTGATCTGGGTGAGATGTGGAAAGGGGTGTGTCGTGCCGGTCGGCGGGGGTTGCGCACCACTCAAGGGGCGAGCATAGGCTGACGTGCGCCGATGCAACAGAGGCAATCGAATCGAACACTCTGAGTGATTGTCGGAGGTGATCAGGGGTGGACGGCGTCGACCGGGACCGCTCCCGGGGTCCGGCGGCACCCGACGGGCGAGCCGCTGCCGCCGGACGGCCGGCCGATCGCGCCGATCAGGCGACGCTGCCTGCGGATATGTCAGCTGTCGATGGATATTGCCCGATCCGTTCACCCGCTGACACATGCGGCGCAGGCAATTCCCCCCAGGTCGCGGATGCGACCGCCGGCAACCTGCCCGACGCCCTGCCGAGACCCGGTCGTTACCGGCAAGCGCGGCCCAGGTCACGCTACGTACGTGCCCTCGCCGCTCTGACCCTGGCTCCGCCGCTGCGGCTCGCCGTCGCCCGGTACGCCGTGCCGCCGGGCTCGGCGGCACGGACCGGGTGCGACCGCTGCGGCACGACCCTCGTGCTGGGCGGGGCGGTGCTCGGGCCGGCGGGCCGGTGCCCGGCCTGCCGGGCGCGGGTCGGAGCGCCGCCCGGCGGCGTCGAGGTGCTCCTCGTGGCGGCCCTGACGGTCCTGGTGCTGGTCGACGCGACCCTCGCCGAGCGGGTGGCGATCGCCTGGTGGCTCGGCTGGGCGGTTCCGCTGGTCCTGGTCGACCTGGCCGTGCACCGGCTGCCCGACCGGCTCACCCGGCCCGCGACGGCGGGGGTGCTGGCACTGCTCGGGGTGGCCGCGGCGACCGGTCCCGGCCTCGACGCGTGGTGGCGCGCGCTGGCGGCCGGCGCGGGGCTCGGGCTGGCGTTCGCCGCCACCACGCTGCTGCTCGGCCGGCGGGGTTTCGGCCTCGGCGACGCCAAGCTGGCGGTGGGTGTGGGGGCGCTGCTCGGCTGGTACGGCTGGCCTGTGCTGCTGGCCGGTCTCGTGCTGACCTTCGCGTCCTCGGCGGTGACCAGCCTCGGACTGCTGCTGGCACGGAAGGTGAACTGGTCGAGCCACCTGCCCTTCGGGCCGTTCCTCGTCCTCGGCACCTGCGCCGCCCTGCTCCTGGCCCGCTGACCGGCCGGTGGTGACCGGCCCGCCGGAGCGCGGTCGGGCTGTCAGCGGCGGTCGGCGACCGCCGGGATGCGACCCGAGTGCGCGGCGCGGCGGGCGAGCAGGTCAGCGGCGGGACGGGCGGCCAGGAGGGTGACGGCGAACGTCACCAGCGCGCCCAGCAACAGCCCGGCGGCGACATCGTGCGGGTAGTGCACGCCGACGAACACCCGGGAGAACGCGGCCAGCAGCGCCAGGGGTGCGGCGATCAGCCCCAGCCGCCGGGAGAGCAGCAGGGTGGCCACGGCGAGCGCCCCCGCGATCGTGCTGTGGTTGCTCGGGAAGGACCAGTCACCGGCCGGAGGACACTGACCGGCCACGATCCGCGCCATGTTCCGGCAGGGTCGGTCCTCGTCGAAGACCGTCTTCAAGCCCTCGCTGCACGCGTACGACAGCAGCACGGCGACCGGCGCGACCAGCGTGACCGCCCGCTCCCGCGGCCGGCCGTGACGCAGCCGGGGCGCGGCGGCCAGCAGGAACAGCGCACCGAGGAGCAGGATGGCCGCCTCGGTGAAGTGCCCCGCGAACCACTGCACCGCGGTCGGGGAGGAGTCGGCGACCTTGACGATGTCGTGGTACCACTCGCCGCTGATGTCGGGAACGTCCGTCGTACCGATCTGCACCATCTCTCACCTCACCAACTGTTCATACTCCGTTCACTTGCCTCCAACGGTACAAACCACGGAGGCCGGGCGAACCGCGCGATGGTGAGGGCCCGCCCCTGACTTTCGTCTGACGGATTCGTGCCCACCGGCCGGATTCGGTCACCCCCCCGGGTGGGTAACGCAGGAGCCGTGCACGAGGACGAAAGCTGGCGGATCCGCCGGACGGGTGACGATCTGGACCGGCTCGGCGAAACCGAGTCGATCTTCGCGCTGGGTAACGGCTGGGTCGGCTGGCGCGGCACCCTCGACGAGGGCGAGCCGTCCGAGATGCCGGGCAGCTACCTCAACGGCTTCCACGAACAGCGCGAACTGGTCTACCCCGAGAACGGGTACGGCTTCCCGCAACGCAGCGACACCGTGGTGAGCGCCCCCAACGCGGCCCTGGTCAAGATCTGGGTGGCCGGCGAGCCGCTGGACGTGCGCACCGGCACGCTGCGCGCCCACGAGCAGGTGCTCGACCTGCGGGCCGGCGTGCTCCGGCGGCACACCGAGTGGGTCTCGCCCGCCGGGCACGGGGTGCGTATCCGCAGCACCCGGTTGGTCGCGCTGCCCCGGCGCGCGGTTGCCGCCGTCCGCTACGAGGTCGAACCGCTCGGCGACGACCCGGTGGAGCTGCGGCTCTGCTCGGACGTGCAGGCCAACGAGCGGATACCGGAACGTGCCGGGGATCCACGCGCGGCCACGGTCATCCACGACCCGCTGACCGCCGAGTTGCACCGCTCCGACGGCTGCTCCGGAGTGCTGGTGCACCGCACGGAGCGCAGCGGGCAGCGGGTCGCCGTCGCGGTGACCCACCGGATCGCCGGCCCCGGCGGCCTCACCAGCCGCGGCGACAGCGCCGACGACCGCCTCCGGACCTGCGTCGAGGGCCGGCTACGCCCGGGGGAACGGCTGCGGATCACCAAGTTCGCCGCGTACGGGTGCGCGCCCGTCGACGGCACGCCGGCCGGCGACCTGGCCGACCTGGCGGCCCGCGAGGCGACCGACGCGAGGGAGCACGGCTTCGACGCCCTCCTCGCCGACCAGCGGGCCACCCTCGACACGCTCTGGCAGACCGCCGACGTGGCACTCGACGGCGACCCCGAACTCCAGCAGGCCGTCCGGTTCGCCGTCTTCCACCTGCTCCAGGCCGGCCGGGCCGACGGCGACCGGACCATCCCGGCGAAGGGCCTCACCGGCAACGGGTACGACGGCCACGTCCTCTGGGACACCGAGAGCTACGTGCTGCCGGTGCTGACGTACCTGGCGCCGGAGGTGACCCGCGCCGCGCTTCGCTGGCGACACGCCCACCTACCCGAGGCCCGTGAGCGCGCCCGCGAGCTGAAACTGCCCGGCGCGGCCTTCCCGTGGCGGACCATCGGCGGCCGGGAGTGCTCCGGCTACTGGCCCGCCGGCACCGCCGCCCTGCACGTCAACGCCGACATCGCCGACGCCGTGCTGCGGTACGTCGCGGCCACCGGCGACGAGGAGTTCCTCGTCGAGGCCGGGCTGGAACTGCTGGTGGAGACGGCCCGGCTGTGGCACGGCTTCGGGCACTGGTCGGACGACGGCGCGTTCCACGTCACCGGGGTCACCGGCCCCGACGAGTACGCCGCTCTGGTCGACGACAACCTCTTCACCAACCTGATGGTCCGACGCACTCTGCGCGGCACGGCCGACGCCGCCGAGCGGCACCCGGAACGCGCCGCCGCACTGGGGGTCGAGGCCCCCGAGATCGCCGGCTGGCGGGCCGCCGCAGACGCGGTCGCCGTCCCGTACGACCCCAAGCGCGGCGTGCACCAGCAGGCGGCGGGCTTCACCACCCAGCCCGACTGGGACTTCGCCGCGCTCACCGAGGACCACTACCCGCTGCTGCTGCACTTCCCCTACCTGGAGCTGTACCGCAAGCAGGTGGTCAAGCAGGCCGACCTGGTGCTGGCCATGCAGCGGTGCCCCGGCGAGTTCACCGCCGACGAGAAGGCCCGCAACTTCGCCTACTACGAGGCTCGTACCGTCCGAGACTCGTCGCTGTCCGCCGGCTCGCAGGCGGTGCTCGCCGCCGAGCTTGGGCACCTGGACCTGGCGTACGACCTGTTCGCCGAGGCGGCCCTGCACGACCTGGCCGACCTGGGTGACAAGACCACTGACGGGCTGCACCTGGCGGCCCTCGCCGGCGCCTGGACGGCGGTGGTGGAGGGCTTCGGCGGGCTCCGTGACGACCGGGGCGAGTTGTCCTTCGACCCTCGTCTGCCGGCCCGGATCGGTCGGCTCGCGTTCGGTCTGCGCTGGCGGCGGCAGCGGCTGCGGGTCACCCTCACCGCCGGCGAGGTCCGCTACGAACTGCCCGACGACCCGGACGGCGAGGTGACGCTGCGGCACGCCGGTGAGCCGGTGACGGTCACCGGGGCCGCCCCGGTGACCCTGCCCATGCCGCCGGTGCCCGACTTCGGCCCCGAGCCGCCGTCACCGCCCGGCCGCCGCGCGCGGCGCCGACGAGGGTAGGCCGGTGACCCGACCGGAGCGGCTCGCCGAGGGGCACGCCTCCGCGCTGCTGCGCTCCGAACGGGACAACCGCGTGGCACGTCAGGGAGCTGACCGGTTGACGCCGCCGTCCATCCGCTCCCGCACCGCCGCCAACGCCTCGAAGGCGTACGCCCAGTTGTGGCACTTGAAGCTGCGCAGACCGTCGATGGGGTGATGGCAGTCCAGGCAGTGCACCCCGGCGATGGCCTCCGGGACCTCGGTGTTGACGTACTTGCGTTCGCCGAGGATCACCGTGGCGATCATCATCCGGTCGTGTACACCCTTGAGCGCCGACGAGACGATGTCCAGCCAGGTCTGCCGCCGGCCGCACCTCGGGCAGTCCGGCTGGTCGCCGCTGACCCACAGCGGCGCGCCGACGCTGCCCGCCGGCATGCCGAGCAGCTTCTCCAGCCGGCGTACGTCGTGCTCCGGGGTGACCCACCGGTGCCGGCCGGGCAGCGAGGCGGGCGAGTCGTAGACGGCGCGGAACAGCACCGGGTCGACCTCGACGGTCTTTTGTGGACGACTCATCGCGTACCTCCTCGGCTGCGGGTGGGTGCCCTCGTCGTACCGGGGGCCACGGGGGACCGCAGCCGGATCACCGACACGCGGGGTCAGCGTAGTGTCGCCGAGGGTGCTGGGCATGCAGGCGCGACGGAACGCCGAGGGGCGGGTGAACGGTGACCCACCAACCGGAGAACCTCCCCTTTCCGACACCTGTCGGCACCTCGCCCAACCTGGTGTGATCTCGGTGGGCGTCACCGGTCCGTCCTCCGGCCGGTTGCCCGGGCACGCTGTCGGTCGCCCTGTTCGTCGCGCACCCCCGTGGCGGGCCGGGGTGGCCGCGCCGCCACCGTCGTCGGGACACGACGCGCACGGAGGAAAAGGGGGGTGTGTCCTCCGGGTCGTGTCCGCGTGGCCCGGAGGGCACGCACATGCCGGGCCGACCGAAGACGGCCGAGAGGCGGCATGCGTGTCAGACCCCGACCGCGCCCCGCCGGACCGCCTCGCCGGCCAGCCGGGACCGGCGCCGTTCGTTGTTCGTGACCAGACCGAACTTGTCGTACAGGTTGGTCAGGTGTTTCTTCACCGCGCTCTCGCTGACGCCGAGTGCGGTGGCCAGCGCCCGGACGCCGGGCGGCTCGGGGAAGGCGACGCCCCCCTCGACGTACGGGCGGCAGAGCACCCCGACCAACTCCTGCTCGCGCCGGGTCAGCGGCGGGGGCGGCGGGGGCGCTTCCATCCCGACCGTACGGGTGCCGCTGAGCTGCCCGGGGGCGTGGAACAGCAGCCGGGCGGGGCCGACCCCCACCCGGTCGCCGTCGCGCAGCAGCCGCGCCTCACGCAGCGGCAGCCCGTTGACGGTGGTGCCGTTGGTGCTGCCCAGGTCGCGGATCGTCCAGCCGGACGGGAACCGCTCCACCAGCGCGTGCAGCCGGGAGACCAGCTTGCTGTCGACGGTCAGCTCGTTGCCGGGCGCCCGGCCGATGGTCAGCGCGTCGGTGGTCAACGGCACCAGCCGGAGCGCGCCCACCCCGTGGACCTCGAAGTAGCCCTCCATCACCGGTCGCAGTGCGGCTCGGTGGTCGCGGCGGTGAGCGTCTTCGTGCGGTCGGCGGTCACGGTCGCCGTCGCGCTGCTGCACCCGCCCGCCGTCCGGTACGGCTCGGTCCACAGCTCGTACGGCTGGCCGACCGCCCGCTGCCGCGCCACCGCCCGATCTCCGCGCACCGACAGGTCCACCGTCCAGGTGCCGCCGTCGGTGGCGACGTTGTCCCGGTACTGCTTCCACACCCAGACGTACGCCATGGTCGCCCGGCAGCTCGGCGACCAGTACTGCTTCACCGAGATCGCCCTGAGGCCGCCCGCGTGCCCGTACGCGGACGCGCCGACCTGGTAGGCGTCGGCGTAGCAGGGGCCCGGCGGGGCGTCGTCCCGGCTGGCCGGCCGGGGCCGGCCGGTGCCGGTGACCGGGGTGACCAGCGGCCGGCCGGCTGTGGTCAGCCGCACCGAGGCCCGCAGGGGTCCGGTGGCGTGCGGCACGGCTACCAGGCGCAGCTCGCACCGGCCGCCCGGAGCCAGCGGCTGCCGGGTGCACCCGTCCGCCACGAGCCGAAGGGCGTCGCGGGACGGCCCGGTCACCGCCACGTCGGCCACCCGGAGCGGCCGGTCCTCGCGGTTGCGTATGGTCAGCGCCTGCTCGGGCGACTCGACGTTCAGCTCCAGCTCGCCGAAGGCCACGGCGGACGGCAACTCCACCGGGGCAGGTGCCGGCAGAGCCTGCGAGTACCCGGTGGCCAGCACCGCCGTCAGGGCGGCGAGCAGCCCCAGCGGGCGGACCAGCGCCTGCCGGCGTACCCGGACGGGCGGGCGTGCGACGGTGGCCGAGAGGGCCAGGGCGGCCCGGCGACGGTCGGTCAGCGACAGGGACGCCGCCGGGCCTTCCGGCTCCGGTGTGCCCGGTGCGGCGCTGTCGCCGCCGCCGAGGACGAACGGGCTGACCGGCACACCGGCCGCCGCCTGGGCGGCCCGCAGCTCGTCGGCGAAGGCGGCGGCTGTCGCCGGCCGCCGGGTGGGGTCCTTCGCCATCGCCCGCTCCAGCGCGGCGCACACCCCGTCCGGTACGCCGAGCGGTCGCAGGTCGGGCACCGGTTCGACACCGACGCGGCACAACAGCGAGGCCAGCGGTTCCCCGGTGGCGGGGGCGAAGGCGGGGGCACCCTGGATCCAGTGCAGCACGGTCGACGCGAGGGCGTAGACGTCGGCGGCCACCGAGGCGGGCTCACCGCGCAGCACCTCCGGTGCGGCGTGCAGGACACTGGCGGTGACCCGCCCGCCCGGGTCGGGCAGGCCCGTCGAGAAGGGCCTGGCCTGCCCGAAGTCGGCCAGCTTCAGCTCGCCGTACCCGGAGACCAGGATGTTCTCGGGTTTCACGTCGCGGTGCAGGACACCGGCCCGGTGCGCCGTCTCCAACGCGCCCGCGACCGCGATCCCGCCGGCGACGGCGTCCCGCCAGTCGCCCGCCGCGCCGTCGCGCAGCCGGTCACCCAGCGAGCCACCCTCCTCGTACGCCATGAGCAGGTACGGGTTGCCGGCGGCGGTACGGCCGGCCTGGTGCAGGGTGACGATGTGCGGGTGGCCGGAGAGGTGGCCCAGGGTCCGCAGTTCCCGCTCGAAGCGGGCGCGGGACGGGCCGTGCCAGTCGGCGGCGAGCACCTTGACCGCCACCCAGCGGGAGAAGTCGGGCTGCCAGGCCCGGTAGACCACGCCGAAACCGCCCCGGCCCACCTCGACCGCGTCGGTGCAGCCGTCCACCCCGAGGGCGGGACCGGGCCCGGGGGCGGGGCTGACCAACTGCTCGCTGTGGACCATCGTCGGTGAATGCTACCGATCGCCGGAGAGCCCTTCGTAGTCCGGAGCTCCGGCGGGTGCCGCCGCGTATCGGAGACCCCGCGCACGGCCGGAGCGGGACGGCACGAGGCCCGCCGGAGGCATCCGGCGGGCCTCGGCGTGCCGGGATCAGCAGACCGTGCTGGTGGAGCCGCCCGTTCCGTTGAGGTAGCCGGTGACGTGGGTGCAGTACCGGGCCGTGTCGGCCGGCGGGCCCCAGAGCTCCGCCCGGGTGGTGTTGTCCAGCCGGGCCGCCCCGTAGTCGTTGCCACTGTCGCTGTGGTTGACGACGTGGACGTAGAGGTCCCAGTTGGAGTGGGTGTTGCGGTACTGCTCCCAGACGTAGATGTAGGCGTAGTTGTAGCCGCAGCCGTAGAACTGCTTCACCGATGCCGCCTGCATCCCGCCGACCGTCAGCACCCGGGTGGTGCCGACCTGGCTGACGTTGGAGCAGCTCGACGGCGTGCTGGCCATTGCCGGCGCGGCGTTGACCAGCGTGACCGTGCCGGCGGCGAGGACGGCGGCCGTGGTGGCGAGGGTACGGCGGAGGATCGACATGTCAGCCTGCTTTCCCTGGTGATGTGTCGCCAGTGAGACAACCAGGGCGAGACGGTGGCCGACAGGTGACGAACCGGAGACGTTTTCCTCCCCCGGGGTGACCGGGGGTACGGCGAGTGGTCGCCGTCACACGGGCGACTCCACGGCGACGGGGCGCGGCGCCGCGCCGGGCGACCTCTCGGCGGCCACGTGTCGGCGGACGCCGCGGACGAGCAGGTAACCGACCATCCAGAGTTCGCCCACGGTGGCGGGCACCGTCAGCACGCCGACGACCACCTCCACCTCCGGCGCCAGGTATCCGAGAAGGGCGCTCAGCGCGTAGCCGACGCCGCCCACGACCAGGAGTTGGCCGAGGGGCCGGGGCATCCATCCGGAGCGCGGTTCCCCTCCGCCCGGGGTGTCATGCTGCGCCACCCTTGGGCGCCGACGCTGCTCAGCTCCGGCCCGACCACTCCGACCGGTCTGTACGCCTACTACGACGCCATCGTGGCGACGCTGGTCGACGCCGGGTTCTCCCACCGGATCGCGCACCGGGCGCTGCACGCCTTCGGCAGCCTGGCGCTGGGGTTCACCCAGGAGGTCTTCCGTCCCGGCGCCGCCGACGCGAGTGCCGACGTGGCGGAGGCGGAGTTGGCCGCGATGGCCCAGGCTCTCCCGCACCTCACGGCGATGATGGTGGCCGAAGCCCACGACGCGGCCGACCCGACGCTCGGCTGGTGCGACAGCCAGGTCGAGTTCGAGTTCACGCTCGACCCGCTCCTCGACGGGCTTGAGCGCCTCCGCGCTGTCACCGGGTGTGCGGGCTAGATCCGGCCTCGCAGCCACCCGGCGCTCAGGACGGCGTCGAAGGCGGTCTCGGCCGCGCCGCGCAGCGGGCCGGCCTCGCCGACCGTCCCTGCCAGGATGCGCGGCGGCTGGGCACGCCTGAACTCCATCAGCCCCTCGGCGCAGGCATGTTCGATCAGGTCGCGCCGCAACCGGATCAGCTCCACCCCCAGTCCGGAGAGAGTGATCGCCTCGGGGTCCAGGGCATTGGCCAGCGCGCCGAGCCCTCGCCCCAGTGCCACGGCGTTGTCGTCGACCGCCCGACCCGCCTCGGCTTCGCCGGCCTCGGCGCGGGCAAGGATCTCCCTCCCCAACTGCCGCCCGGCCCCGTAGCCGGGTTCCCTCCCGAACCGGCGCAGGAGCGCGTTGGTGCCCACGTCCAGGCTCCAGCACCCCTGGACACCGCACATGCACCGTAGCCCGGAGCCACCGGTGAGCGGCATGTGTCCGAACTCTCCGGCGATGTTGTGGGCGCCGCGCTGGGTGTGCCCGCCGAGCAGCAGGGTGCCGCCGATGTCGAAGTCGATGTGGAAGTGCAGCGCGGTCCCGGCCCCGCGCAACGCTCCACGCCTGGCCTCGGCGAGCCCGGCGAGCCTGGCGTCGTTGTCCACCACCACCGTCGGCGGCCAGTCGTCGCCGATCTGCTCGTAGAGGTCCACCTCGTCCCAACCGAGGTGAGAGATGTGCAGCCGGCGACCGTCCAGGATCGGCCCGGCGAGGGCGATGCCGAGCGAGACGAGCCGGTCGGTGGCGTGCCGGCGCGTCGCCCTGCGGATGTCGTCGAACACCGCCGGGGTCCGGTCGTGCTCGCCGGTCTCCAGTCCGGTCAGCCGCCCGCCCAACTCGATCTGCGCCAGGGTCCAGGAGTCCTCGCGGATGTCGGCGGCGAAGGCGACCGGGCCGCGGGGGTGCGGGAGCAGCAGGGTCGTCGGCCGGCCTCGGCCCGTCGTGGCGGCGGGAACCTCGTGCAGCAGCCCGGCCGTCTCCAGTTCGCCGACGAGCGCGGCGATGGTGTTGCGGCCGATGCCCAGCACCCGCGCGGCGCTGGCGCGGGTGAGCGGCTGGTCGGCGTCGTGGACGGCGCGCAGCAGCCGGGTCTGGTTGTGCACGCGAAGATCCGCGCTCGTCTTCATCTGCGGCATGGCAGGCGTTACTCCTGTCGGCGTCATGCCCATGGTGTCTTATGTCTCCGCCCAGGACAAAAACCTCGACGCCCATCGGTGCGTGCCGTTAAGTTCTCACCAAGAACAAAATCGCGATCCAAGGACGGCCATGAACCCCGACAGCACCGCCCTGCGCCGCGCCCGCGTCGGCCTCTTCGGCACCTTCGCGACCTCGGGCTTCGTCATGGGCGCCTGGGCTGCCGCACTCCCCTCGGTCGACCGCCGCCTCGGCCTCGGCGAGGCCCGCCTGGGCACCCTGCTCCTGCTCATCCAGGTCGTCGGGCTGGTCACCATGCTCGCCGCCGGAAAGCTCGCCGCCCGGACCACCACCCGCGGCCTGCTGCGCTGGACCGGCCCGGCCACCCAACTGGTCCTCGTCGCCCCCGCACTCGCGCCGAGCTACGAGACCCTCCTGGTCTGCGGCGCCATCTACGGTGTCGGCGTCGGATTCGTCGAGGTGGGACTCAACGCCCACTCCGTCGAGCTCGAGCGTTACTACCAGCGGCCTGTCGTCTCGTCCTTCCACGGCTTCTGGAGCCTCGGCGGCGCCGCCGCCGGGGCGCTCACCTCGCTCGGCCTCACCCTCGGGCTGGGGAACCAGGCCATGCTGGTGATCACCGCGCTGGCCTGCACCGTGGTGTTCGCCGCCTGTACCCGTCCGCTGCTGCCCCCACCGCCCCAGGCGGCGGACGGCGACAGTGGTGGCGCACCGGCGCGCCCGGCCCGCATCGGCGTGACCGTGCTCGGCGCGATGTTCGTCCTCGGCCTCGGTGGACACCTCATCGAGTCCGGCGCGATCGACTGGGCCAACCTGCACGCCGCCCGCGTCCTGCAGGCCGACGAGGCGCTCGCGCCACTGTCGTACACGGTGTTCGCCTGTGCGATGACGGTCTTCCGTCTCCTGGGCGACCCGATCCGCGCCAGGCTCGGCCCCGGCCGCACCCTGCTGGGCGCGGGCACCCTGGCGACCGCCGGCTACACCCTCGTCCTCCTCGCCGGCGCCGCCGGCGGGCTTCCGCTCGCGTGGGCCGGCTGGATCCTCGCCGGCAGCGGGATCGCTTTGGTCGTACCGGTGCTGTTCAGTGCCGTGGGGGAGGCCGGAGGCTCGCCCTCGAACATCGCCCTGATCTCGATCTCCGGCTCCACCGGGCTCCTGCTCGGCCCGGCCGCGATCGGCTACCTCGCCGAAGCCACGGACCTGACCGTCGGCCTGATGGTCCCCGCAGCCCTGGCGGTCTTCATCACCCTGGTCGGCCCCGTCACCATGCGCCGCCTCCTACCGGACCGGTCGCCGGAACGGACCGTACCGGTAGCCGCGACCAACTGACGCCTGTGCCGACCGAGAGCCGCCGGTAGTCACAGCGGGCCCGGGACGCGCCGGTACGGACCCCCGCGCCCCGAGCCCTCTTCGCCCCCCGTGCTGGACGATGACGTCGACCTTCCCCCGGAGTCGAGGGCGTACCGGCATCGGTCATCTGGACCACCCGCCGTGATCGTTCCGGCCGGCCCCGGCTCCAGCTGGTCACAGCGCCGCCAGGAAGGTCGGATCTCACCCTCCGATCACGGACGTGATCCAGGGCGCGACGACGTCGACCCGGGCGGTCGTCTCGACGTCGGCGTGCGGGCAGCCCGGCCCGGTGCTCTCGATCGAGACCAGGAGCGGTCGCTTGCCCTTGCGCTCGGCGAAGTAGGGCGCGCCCGAGTCCCAGGGGCAGGCGCTCGTGTCCCGTGCGGGTGCGTACCCGGTCACTCCCACCGTCGAGCCCGCCACCGACACGACCTTGAACTGCCCGGTCCGGAGGACCATCGACGGCTGCGGGTTCACCGGGTTGTCCGCACCGTAGCCCGTCAGGCGCAGCAGGTGCCCCGCCTGCGGCGGCGTGCCCGCGAACCGGATCGGCGGGATGGCGGTGATCCGCGTGTCGAGCTGGACCAGCGCGATGTCGTTGACGGACGACTGCCGGACCGCGACAACGGTGGCGACCTGGCCGTTCGTGCCGGACAGGTCGGCGCGGCCGACCGTGGCGGTGGTCAGGTCGGCCACGGTCCGTTCCACGCGTACCCCGTTGAGGTCACGGAAGCAGTGGCCGGCGGTGATGACCCAGGAGGGGTGGATGAGCGCGCCCGAGCAGGCGCTGTTGCGCCGTCCGCCGTCGGCGGTCGGGATGCCGGTCATCGTCAGCTTGACCGAGAAGCGGTAGGAGCCCTCGGGAACCGGCTCGCCGTTGACGATCGCGTGGGCCGGCCCCGCCTGCAACACGCCGAGACCGACGAACACGGCCGCCCCGAGGAACGCGGCGACCAGCCGGCCGGCACGGCGGCGAGAGGAGGATTTCGAGGGCAATCCATTGATCATGGGTCATGATAAAACGATCACAGCCGCCGGTGCGAGGGGCAAAACGCCCATTGCGTACGGGAAACTGGCGCCCGTATCTGCGCCACCGGTCGCGTCGGTTTTCCTCGCCCGGGCGCTGGTGTGGACAACGACCGTCGTACCTTGTTGAACGGTGGCGGGCTGGACGGGAACGCGGAGTTCGACGGATTGGAGTTCCGGTTCTTCGAGCCGGACGACATCCGTGGCCTCGCCGCCTTCTGCCGGGTACGCGATGGTGAGCCAGCAGCAGCCGGACTCCGTCGTATCGCGAGTCGGCGGATGAGGCCATCACCGAAGCGCGGGAGAGCTCCTCGGCTTTGATGAGCCGACTGGCTCGATGCGTCGATAGCCAATGTGAGGAGTCGCCGGCGCGCGAATCGCTCAACCTTCGGATGACGCCTGGTAGCAGGTGGCGATCGCGGCGGCGCGATTGCGCAGGGCGGTGCGCAACCACTGCGGGGCCAGGGCTTCCGCGTTCGTGGCGAGTTGCCACAGCGCCCATTCGGCGTGTCGCGGATCTTGGAAGGCGACCTCCAGCCGCAGCCAGCCGTCTGCGTCGGTGTCCTCGGCGCGGACGGCAAGCGCGCTGCTGACCAGGTCCTCCCGCCGCGCCGGGTGCACCCGCACCAGCACGGTGACCTGGTCGCCGCCGGTCCGAAACCGCGTGCTGCGTTCCTGCCAGGCTCGGTCCAGGTCGACCCGGTCTGGTCGCTGCGCGGGTTCGGCCAGTTCCTTCGCGGACGAGATCCGGGACAGCCGGTAAGTGCGGTCCACGCCAGATCTCGTGGCCAGCAAGTACCCCTGGCCACGTACCGTGACCAGGCCGATCGGATCCACCGTGCGCCACTGTGGTGTCTGGCCCATGGCCGCGTAGTGGATGCGCAGCTTGTGTCCGGCGAGCACCGCTCGCCGGACCTCGGCCACTATGGTGTCGGGAACCTCCTCGGCGACCAGCCGGCGCGAGAGGAGATCGGTCTCCGGGTCGATCAGCAATCGCTGGGCCGCGCCGGCCAAGGCGTCCCGGTGGCTTTCGGGCAGGGCGTCAACCACCTTCCGCATGGCGGAAGCAAGCGCCGAACCGAGCCCGAAGGCCTGCGCGCCGCTCCGTGATCCGGCGACCAGCAGGGCGAGCGCTTCGTCGTGGTTCAGTCCGGTGAGCTCGGTCTGGAAACCGGGCAACAATGCGAAACCGCCGTGCCGACCACGTTCGGCGTAGACCGGGACGCCGGCTGCGGACAGCGCCTCGATGTCGCGCAGCACGGTGCGGGTGGACACCTCCAGCTCGCGGGCCAGTGTGGCCGCGGACAGCCGACCGCGCTGGCGCAGCAGCAGCACCAGCGAGACCAACCGGTCGGCCCGCACACGGGAATCATGCCAGGAATACACGACACAGGATGTCGTGATTGGTTGAGAGGCTCACCCACACGCGGGCCCCGAATCCCCGCGTGCCCACCTCTCGACGAATGGAGCTGATGTAGCGATGGAGCGAACGGCCGTCAACCCGTGGACGTGGTCGGTGGAGATGGGATTCAACCAGGGTGAGATCGTCTCCGGGCAAACCCGGACACTGTACTGCTCCGGGCAGACCGCGATGAGCGGCGACGGCAAACCCGAGCATGCCGGTGACATGGCGGCACAGCTGGCGCTGAGCCTCGACAACCTGGAGGCCGTGCTCGGCGAGGCCGCCATGTCCCTCGCGAACCTCGTCCGGCTCAATATCTACACCACCGACGTCGACCTGCTCTTCCAGCACTACGGCGTGCTGGCGTCGCGGTTGGGCGCCGCCAGGGTGGCCCCGACCACCACGATGCTCGGGGTGACACGGCTGGCGATCCCCACCCTGATGGTCGAGCTCGAGGGAACCGCCGTCGCGTGACGCGACCCCGCCGCCTCCGGCAACTCTGCCGGAGGCGGCGGCACGAGTGAAGGCGGGTGGGTGAGTCCGTGCTCACAATGGTGACCATCGGCGTCTATGGCTTCGACGGCGAGTCCTTCCTGGAGCAACTGCGGCACGCGGACGTCCGCCTGCTGCTCGACCTACGTGAGCGCCGCGCCGTGCGCGGACCCGACTACTCGTGGGCGAACTCGACGCGGCTCCAGCGCGCCCTCGCCGTGGCGGACATCGGCTACCGGCATGTGAAGGAGCTGGCACCCACGACCGAGCTGCGCGAGCTCCAGTACCGCGAGGACGACCGCCGGGGCGTGGGCAAGCGCAACCGCGTCACGCTGGCGCCCGAGTACGCCGAGCGCTACACGAGCGAGATCCTCGACCGGTTCGACCTCGCCGCGATCGTGGCGGAGCTTCCGAGCGACTCGGTGACCGCCCTCCTCTGCGTCGAGCGCGATCCGGAGGCGTGCCACCGTTCGCTGGTAGCCGAGCGCCTGCGTGCCGAGTACGGCCTGCCGGTCACGGACCTCCGCCCGGGTTGAGCCCGCCCGGCGAAGAGGGCGTCCAGCACCCGCGTCATCCGGTTTCGGTGGACTCATGGCAACAGTTCGTGCCCTTCTTCGGCACCACAGGCCCAACACGGAATCCGACACACGGCCCTGCTGCCCGGTCGGCACAGCTCCTAGCGTCCCGTGACCCGCGCTCCGGGCGGATATCAACTCGCGTCGGGATGATCGGGTAACCTGGTGACGCTGCGGGCCGTTAGCTCAATGGCAGAGCTGAGGACTTTTAATCCTTAGGTTCTGGGTTCGAGTCCCAGGCGGCCCACTCTACAAGCCTCTGACCTGGGCGAACGCGCGGCGAAGATCATTCGGCACAACCAGGGCACAACTCAGCTTCGAACTTGGTCGGCGGAAGGTTCCCGCCGCTTGCCGTCTGCCTGCCGGAGGAGGTTGCCGACCAGGCCGCGCGGCCGGTCCTTCTTCGGCAGCCAGTGGACGTAGGTCTCCAGCGTGATCCGCAGGTTGGCGTGCCGCAGCGCCTTCTGCACCTCTTGGGGCTCCACACCGTTGCTCATCAGCGTCGTGGCGAAGAAGTGGCGCAGGGAGTGAAAGGTGCCTTCCTTGGGCCAACCGGCCGCCTCGCGCCACTCCGCCCACAACTGCGACCAGTAGGTATCGTTCAGCAGCTTCCCCCGGGACGAGGTGAACAGAACCGCCACCGGACGAGTCAGCCGCTCCCCCGTCGTGATGTCAGGAAGTTCGAACTCGACGGGGCCGACATCGCTCACATGAGCGGCCAGCTCCTCAGCGACCACCGCGTCAAGATCCACGGTCCCGACCGATCCGCTCTTGGGCGTCGAGAGGTAGAAGCCGCCGAAGTGCTCCGGCGAGTGTCGCAACTGCTGGATGACGTGCAACTCCCCGTGGTCGTAGTCCACGCAGCGCGACCCGGCTTCCATGCCCAAGACCTCACCGAGACGAAGCCCTTCCCCTGCTCCCAGCCAGATAGTCGCCCGAAAGCGGCGCGGCACTACCTCGGCAAGCTTGAGAACCTGGTCCTCGGTGGGAACCCACTTCGGCGCACGCGAAAGACCACGCAGGATCTGGGCGAGATTCACCCCGTTACAGGGGTTGTCCGCAATCACCTTGTCGACAACGGCGGCGTTCATGATGGTTTTTAACAGCCCGAAGTACAGGCTTACCGACGATTTCGGCGTGCCGTTATCGAGCAGCCGGCTAAGCCAGGCCATCACGTCGGTCAGGTTGATGGAGCGAATTGCCTTTGCGCCGAACACGGGCAGAAGGTGCTTTCGCAAGTTCTGCGGGATGCGCCGTCGCGTTTCCGTGGCCCACCCGGATTCGCGCGATTCCCTCCACCGCTGCGCGTACTCGGCGAAAGTGAGCCGGTCCGTCTCACGCTTAGCCTTTACCTCCGCAGCGACGCCCGAACGGCATGCGAGGTCAAAGGCGTCGGCGTCGACCTTGCGCTCAAACAGCTTCTCCCGGGGCTCACCAGCGGCGTCGGTGTAGCGCACCCGCCAGCGTTTGCCCCGGCCGTGCCGTTTCGAGGGAAGCCGCTTCTTGTCCGGCCCCCGTTTGGTGAGGTACCACAGGTCATCGATGGGCATGTCAGGCCGCTTTCTTGTCGAACCAGGCCCGCACGTCGGCGGGGTCGTAGCGGAGGTGCCGGCCGACGCGGGACGCGCGGGGGCCGATGCGGCGGTGACGCCATTGGTAGAGGGTGCCGACGGGGATGCCGAGGAACGCCGAGACGTCGTTGACGCTCCACAGGCGTTCGGTAGTGGTGGGGGTGGTGGTCATCGGGGCTCCTTTCTGGCTTGCTGTCGTGCCGCTCGAATGCGATCACCGATCGCGGTAGCGAGTTCGATTTGCTCCGGCGAGTCGTAGCCGATGCCGAGGATCTGCCAGTCGTTGACGACCAGGACGTCGGTGTCATCGGGAAGGCCCGCTTCGGCGAGCGCGGTCTGAAGCTGATGCGCGCGACGCTCAGCGCGAAGGTTCTTGAAGGTCGTGGAGTAGATCCGGGACTTGGTGAGGAAGTGGCCCCGGAAGCCGAGCATGTGCGCCCAGTGACGGAGCTTGAGATCGGCGTACTGGTCGAGGCCGCCGAGGTCCCACGCGGTTTGAATCATCGCGCGGTGGTGATCGGAGACCCGCAGTCGGTCGATGTGCATCTGCGAGCGGATGCGCCGGTCTCCGGTCTCCGTGGCGCCGGTGCCTTTGGTGGCGTACTTGGCGATGTAGCCGGCAAGCTTGGTGTCGGTTACCGCCTGGTCTCCGTCGCCGTCTCCGTCATCGATGTCGACGTCGGTGGCGGTGATGTCCTCGACGTCGACTTGTGCGCCCCAGCCGAGGGGCAGCGGGGTTCCGTCAGGTCGGACGGTTTCCAGCTCGACGGAGGAAGCCGCGGTGCGTACCGCGTCGGCCAACACGTCGGGGGTGAGCCACACCGGGGGCGATGAGTCCGGACCGGATGGGCCGTCAGCGCGAATGACGGCGTGAAAGTGCACCAGGCCGCGCCGCTGGTATTCGGCCACCTTGGCGTAGGAGATCCGCAGGTGCGCGCTCGATGCTCGGACGGTGAGGCCACCAGCGGCGGCGACCGCCCGGCGTAGGGCGATGGTGAACCGGTGCCAGAGTTGGCCGCTGTGTGCCTGCCACAGCACCGCACCCGTGTAGTCGTAGGCGTTCGGGTCGAGCGGGCTACCCAGCAGCGGATGTCCTTCGGGGTGCCAGCGCCCGCAGGAGCAGGGGCGCTTGCCGGGCCGGTTGTGGACCGGACCGAACGACGGGGCGGTGAGGGTGACGAACAGCCGGGTAGACCGCGCCACGGTGTCGGGAACGCCTTTGCCGCCGGACATGCCCGCGTGGATCAGGTGCCAGGCGTCAGCGGCGTACCGGTCGGCGCAAGTCGGGCAGACAGCCGCGCGGCGCGTACCGCAGGAGGCCCACACCCGGCCCTGCCGAGAGGCGATCAGGTCACCGGTGCCGATGTGGCGAACTTCGAACTTGCCGACGAGCCGGACTGGCTGAAGGCAGCCCTTGACGCTCTCAACGCCGGCGCGCCACTCCTTGTAGGCCGGGGAGCGCATCCACCGGGTCAGCTCGGCCTCAGCGTCACGCCCGCCGTGCACCTGCCGAGGCGTGTGAGGTGGTGACGACATGGAATCCCTCCGAAGACGGACCTGCCGTGCCCCAGCACGAGGAGCACGGCAGGTCAGAGCGAGCGAGAAGAGACGCGCGGGTCAGTGCGCGTAGCCGTTGGCAGTGACCGGGGTGAGCCGGTCGACCACCCGCGCCGCGATGGGCAGCGGTAGCCGGGTAGCGCGTTGAATGTCGACGGCGGTTACCGGAGCGGTGGAGCCGGCGACGAGTTGCCGAATCTGTTGCTGCATTCCGACCGGGATGCCCAACCCGTCCAGCTCCACGGCGGCAGCCGGAACCGGTGCCGGGGTTTCTGCTGGGACGGCCGGGGCCTCGATGGGTGCCGCCGGCGGGGTCACCGGTGGCAGGGCCATGGACGTGGTGACGGCCGGGGGTGAAGCTTCCACCGGGGAAGCCGGAGTCTCGACCGGGGCGGCCGGGACCGGGTCGACGGGCTCCGGCGTGCTGTTCTCGGGTTTGGTGAGGGTGACGGCCCGGCGTGCCTGGGTGCAGCGTGCCTGCACGATCGGCATCACTTCGGCGAGGAAGAACACGAGGACCGGCACCATGATGTGCGCGGCGAGCATGCCCGCGCTGATCCCGCCTTCACGCGGCCACAGCGCCGGCACGACGTTCATGACGAGCGTGGAGCCGAGCAGGAACCGCTTCAGCCAGTCGACCGCCTTGGAGTCGATGTCGATGCCCCGGGCGATCATCGCCGCTTCCCAGCGCAGGATCGTAATGAGGATGCCGACCAGGCAGGGTTCGACTCCCCAGCAGCCCCACCAGACCGGGTCGGCCGGGGTGAGGTGACCGGCGAGGAAGTCTTGGACGCCGGTGGTGGTGAACACCGACCCGACCGCCAGGAACACCCATAGGGATCGAGTGACGCTCACTCGGAGCCGTTCGATGTCCACGATGTCCAACGCGGCATCCTGCTCCAGGTCGTGAAGCTGCCGCGCCACGTCCAGGCGCTTGCTCAGCTTGCGGACCGGGCGGGGCTGCTTTCCCGGTCGGGGCTTACCGGTGTCGTGTGTCTGCACCGTCGATCACCCCGCCGCCGTGGTGGTGAGTTCGGTGTGCGGCCATCCCGCGACCCGCACCAACTCTCGGATGTCGGAGTCGTCGCAGTACGCCGCCCGCACCCGCATCGGGGTTCGTGACCGCTGCTTGACGACGAACCCGATACCGGCCGACTCCGCCACGTTCGGAATCTCGTCGGCGAGCGCGCCCCGACGTCGCATGTCCTCACCAAGAACCATGTCGACGTGTCCGGCCGACGTCGCCCGCAGGCACACCCGCAGGGAGAACAGGTCACGCTGAGGAATCACGTCCTTGGTGGGCTCCTGAAGCGCGCCGATCACGCTGCCGCCCAGCGCCCGAGCCTGAGACAGGATCAGCGGCAACACCGCCTGGACGCCCTTGGTCAGAGACCGGTCGCCGTAGCCAGTCACCGCCCCCAACTCATCGACCACCAGCAAGTCCAGGGGCGTTTCCCGGGACAGCTCGAAGGTCCGCCGGCCCTGTTCAGCCAAGACCTTTTTGCGGTCCTGCATCGTGGCCCAGAAACCCTGAATGACCTCCACGATGTCGCCGTCGGTCTCGGCGTACCGGTAGGACACCGGCCGCAGAGCGTTCAACTCGGTGCCCTTGGGGTTGACCACGTGCACCCGCACCAGGCCGTCACGAATCAGTGGCGCGCACGCCCGGAGCGCCATCCACGTCACCGAGTTCTTGCCCGACCCGGTGGCACCGGCGACCAGCCAGTGTTGCCCGATCAGCGGCGCGTACCAGTCGGTCCCGTGCTCGGTCTCGCCCAGGTACACCTGCCGCAGGCTGACCGCGTCAGCGTCAGCCGGGATGTCCGGCGGGATGATCACCTGAGTGAACGGCTCGGACCGCTGCACGATCAGCGCGATCACCTGAGGCCGGACCCGCTCGACACCCACCCGTTCCGCCTTCAGCGCGACCGCCAGGGCGTCGGCTGCCTCTTCCCACTGCTTCGGCGTCTGCCCGAGCAACAGCCGCACGTAGACCGTCTCGGTCGACGGGGAGTGCGATCGGACCCGGATGATCCGAGGAACATTGATCACGCCCGTCTTGCGGTGGACCGTGACCAGGTTGCACGCCTCGGTCACCCGACCCCACCACGGCCCCAGGTACGTTCGCGACAGCCACCGGCGACGCAGCGCCCGAAGCTGAGGAGCCGCCACCGTCGACCACGACTCCGGGTGACCCCGGTACCAGCCCACACCGGCAGCTACCGCACCGGCCACCACACCACCCGTCGTCACCGGCCCGAACTCGACCACGCTGGCAGCGGCAGCAGCCGGAGCCGCCACGAAACCCGGGTGCCGAGCAGCCCACCCCGCGACCCGCCATTCCCACCCCTGAGTACGCTTACCCATTTCCCGCACCTACCTTCACCAGTTCGTATGTAATTTCGTCGCTACTGTTTTCGGGCAAGGAAAGGCCCGGATCGGATAACCAACCCGGGCCTTTCCGTCGAACAACTACCGTCAGCGAACCGCCGCGAGCATCTTCTGTGCGGTCGTCGTCGCCTGCTTCGCCTTATCCGTCTCCTCCATCCACGGAGTTGCCTCTTCGAGGAGGATCAACAGCACCGCCACCGCCCGACGAAGCTCGTCGTAGTGCTTCATGTAGCGATACCGCTCCGGCATTCCCTTCATCGACCGCCGCAGCAGCCGCATCGCCTGATCAACGCCGTCGTAGGTGTCACTGATCCGGTACGACATCAATTCACCTTCCACGGCTTAGCGATCAGGTCCGCCTCATACGTCTTGACCCGCAGGTGAAACGCCCGAAGCGATTCGACGGCCTGCTTGTGTGCGTCCTCCAGGTCCTCGATCCGGGCGGCGAACTGGTACAGCGTCCCCGGCGGCGGCTCACACGCCTTGATCAGGCTGTTGACGCCATCCAGCAGCATCGCCAAACCCTGCACGTTGCCTACCAGCGCCTCGTACCTCGCCCTGCCGGTCCACGACTTCACCAGCTCCGGCACCAAATCCATACACCGCTCCTTTCCGGTCTTCGACCCACCCGAATCGGTGGGCACCACCCACCCCCGGAACAGGGCTCCAAGGGGGTGGATAGAAACCACCGAGCCGTGGCTACTCCCGACCGGACAGACGCCACACCCGACGCACCCGACGCGCCTCACGACGCAGCAGGCCGTAATTCATCGACGCCGACGCAATCAGCAAGACGATAAGAATAAGCTCAAGGTTCGACATAGCAACCTCCCTTCACATGTCGAAGCGAAAATGCCTGTTTTTAGGCAAGGTTGTATCCACTGTGGAATTCTCAATGAACAATCTGCCGATGATGCGACCTCACGGAGTCCGCATACCGTCGACATAAGCGCCCCGACCCGACTCGAACGGGTCACCCACCAGACAGGGGCGGGGCCAAAGACATCTACACGCCGGCAGCCTTCAGGCTCTGCGCCTTCCACGTCAGACCCGACCGGCCATCCCGCTCCCAGTGCGACACCGTGGGGCCGATCAGCTCCACCAGGTAACCACCGAGCTTGTCAACCGGGAACCTCGGTTCGAGCACTTCAAACGGCTGAAGGTCGGCCCTGGTAGGACCAAGGGCTATCGGATGATTAGTTCGAGACAAGCCGACGACCTACGCCAGAAGTCAGGCGAGATCTTGTGGGAAAACAGCCGGTATGGCGCGACATACTTCGTTGACCGTTCCGGATTAGAGCAGCTATGGGCATGGGGGAAAGTTCCTGTTGTACACCTTGGCCAGGTCGAAGCGGTCAAAGCAATAACGGGTGACGCGAAGAGTGGTGCGAACTGGACCGTAGTCGAACTGCACTGTCGACCCGCGATACTCCATGACCGCATTCGGTCTCGGGACACAGGAGACGACGAACAGCGCTTCGCGGCCATCGAACAGACGCCTTGCCTACCTGAAGCAGACATCAGGATTGACACTGAGTTCGTATCGGCACCCGAGGCAGCCGAGATGATTGTCCAGCGGATCGATCGCAGCCTTGCTTGAGCCGGCGCTGTGATCGAAGCGTAGTGTGTTCAGACTTTCTTTACTTGGTCAAGGGCGGGCCGCAAGCGGCCCGCCGCCGCGCCAGCGCCGGGCCGCGCATGCGGCCTCGCGGCCGGTCACGTCCCGGCGCGCGCGGCGCGACATGCAAGTCGATGGAACACAACGCAGTAGCCAGCCGGACAGAACAGCGATGAGACGCCAAGGAACTGCCGGTGCCCGCCGAGAGGAGGTCCGAGACCGCGGCAGGGTTGACCGGCAAGTCCCAAGCATGTGGGCGGTGGCCGTGGCGGGACCGCAGTGGCTCGGGCGCGGCAATGTCCACGTGCCCTTCCTGCCTACGAGGGCTGTCAGGTCACCCGCGCACTTTCGGCACCCAGCCGTTGCTAACGTCCGGCGCGCGACGCGTCCGGCGGAGGCTGGAGACCGCGGGAAGAGTCGCCGACCGGAGGCTGGGGAACCCGACGGCGGGCAGTCACCCGCATGGACTCCACCGCGGCGGTGTGCCCACCGATGACGTAGATCCTCCTGCCGCTCGTGACCACCGCCCCTTCACTATGGGCGATGGTGGTGCCGGTGACCGTCTCCCAGGTGTCGGTTTCGGGTGAGTACACGTCCACCCGGGTGGTAAACACGCACTGTTCCCCTTCCGGGGCTTCGAGGTCCAACTCACAGCCCCCTATCACGTAGATGCGGCCGTCCGGGCCGGTCGTGGCTTCTACCCCAGCCCGCGGGCGGGGAAGTGGCGCGAGAGTCGTCCATGCGCCGGTGGCGGGCGAGTACGCCTCGACGACATCGAGGATGCTCCCGACACGGGCTCCGAGGCCGCCGATTGCATAGATCCGTCCGTCCAATCCGCCTGCCACTCCCATTCCGTAGCGCGGCGCAGGCATCGGCGCTCCGGTGGCCCACCGGTCGACCGTCGGGTCGTAGATTTCGAGGGTAGCGAGCACGTCGTAGTAGCGCCCGCCAACGGCGTAGATGCGACCGTCGGTGCCGGCTGCCGCGGCGAGCAATTGTCGTCCGGTGGGCATCGGCGCCACGGGCACCCAGTGATCGTCGCCCGGCGTCAGGGCGAGCACGGAGCGGAGGAACACGCCCTCGCCGCCGGGAGAGCCGCCACCGATCGCGTAGATGCGCCCGTCTCCGCCGGTAGCAGCCGCGTGCCGGTATCTCCAGTGAGGCAGCGACGGACCGGCCTTCCACTGTCTCGTTCGAGGTGAGTAGACCTCCACGACCCCGGTGCGTGAATTGTCGGAGCCCCCGATCGCAAAAATCGACCCGTCCGGCGCCGTGGCCGCCGCCAGTGCGAAGCGGGAGCTCGACAGCGGGGCCTCTGCCCGCCACTCCACTGCGGGTCGGCCGCCCCTGCCCGCAGCACCGGCCACAGGCGACAGAATCTGGACCATCGCGACGGCAATGGCGAGGCACAGTGTCCTACGTGGCGTAGCACGGCCGAGAATACGAATTGTCGTCACGACTACGGCACTCCCTTCGCGATCTGTCGGCGGGCGCTTCCGCTTTTCGGCAGGCTAACAGCCTGACGGACGCGACAACTGCGGGAAACCTGTCACTTCCCACCGAGAGCGAAAATTGCGCCGTGGCTAACTACTCCTAACGGAATGACGGTGGGCGCGGCCCTTGGGAAATGAGGATTATTCTGCCTAAGGGCCGCGCTGTTCCTATACGGTCGGATCCGCCTGGAGCGGGTCGTGTTCGACCGGCTGTCCCGCCGCCGCGTTATCGCGACCGTCACCCCGGTCGTGCTTGCGGTGCCGCTCGCGTTTACCAACGCGTTGGCCGTCTCCCTCGCCGCCGCCGCAGTCCTGATCAGCGTGTCCAGGCTATGCGAGTCGCCCAGGAGCCGACTTACAGCCGCTCAGGGTCAGTTCAACTGCTCACCTGGGAGGGGAGGGGTGGCCGCCGGTGGCCAGCTTCGACCCCGGGAGCCGGGTCCGTGTCGGTCGAGGTTTAGGTCAACTGCGCCACTGTGGCGGTGTCCGTCGGGGGCGGGGTCCGCGACACGAAAGCCGACTAGTCGATCTATCGTGCGGGAATGACCTTGGGGGAGGACGGTCGTCGACGGCCGCGCCGGTGGGTGCTGTACCTCGCCGCCGGCCTGGCGCTGTGCGTGGCTGGTCCGGCCGCCGCCGGGGTGGGGTGGGTGGCCGTGAAGACGCACCAGGCGGACCAGGGGCAGCCGTCGCCGGACGCTGCGGCGAACGTGTTCATGCTGGCGGTGTCGTCGGGTGAGGAACTGGGCCTACGGTCGGCGCTGGCACCGCAACACCGTGACGAGCTGGTCAACGAGTGGCGCGAGATTCGGCAGGACATCAGCCGGACCGAACCGGCGGTGTCGAAGGTGACCGCAGCGGCTTTCGTCATTGAGCACCAGGACGACGACCGCGCCCAGGTCGTGACCGAGGTCCGGGCGGTGTGGTGGCCGACCGATGGCGGCGGACTCATGATGCACGGCAGTCCGTACCCGTGGCGGTTCGAGACTCGCCGTGATGACGGCGGATGGCGTGTGTGGTCGGTCGACCCACACCCATGGTGCGGGGGCCACGTCCGCGCCAGTGCTTGCGAGCAGCCGTAGGGCGTCCAGGACGTGATCCCGCTCGCTACCGGACGAGGCATTGAGCTGGGCGAAGACCGACCAGCCGCACGTAGATCTCTCGCTTGTCCACCGCGATGCCCCGGCTGTCCAGCACGTATCCGGTCAGCCAGGCCCAACCCTGGTAGGTGGGCTTTGGGCACACCGAGATCACTCGAAACAGGAAGCATTGGTCTACGAACTGCACCGAGGCTTCACGGGTGATCCAGAACTCCTGGCCAGGGGCCGGGGGCTGGACTTCGGTCATGGTGCCGTATCTCCTCGCCGGTGAGCCCTGCCCGGCCGAGCTGGAGGAGCTCAGCCGGGCAGGGGTACCGCCGCACCGGGGCGAGTTCGGGTTCTCTACGACCGGCACAGCGGGTTGGCCGCACCGTACCAAGCTTGGTCTACAGACGTCTAGGTACGTAGAAGGTCGAAGCGGCTCGTGTCGAGACTTCTAGCGTCAGGTTCATGGAGCCTGACCCGGACGCCGGCATCGACCACGGCGCGCCGCTGCCGCCCTATCGCCAACTGGCCGGCATCTTGGCGGCCCGGATTCGTCGCGGTGACTGGCAGCCCAACCGGGCCATCCCGTCCGAGTCTCAGCTGGTCCAGGAATACGGACTTGCTCGCGCGACCGTGCGACGTGCGATCGCCGTGCTGGTGGATCAGGGCGTGCTGTTCGTGGTGCCGCAACGCGGGACGTTCGTCAAGTCAGAGAGCGAATAGCCATCGATGCCCGGCGCAAGATCATCGGGCACAGATCCGGCACAACTGAGCCCGGAAAGGCCTGTAAAACGCCGAGAGGCAATGAGGGTTCCCGCCCTGGTCAGGGGCCAGATCTGCCCGATTCGGGACGATCTATCGGCGGCCTGCGGGATTCTGGGTTCGAGTCCCAGGCGGCCCACCTCTGAACAGGGAAAATTGACTGAGCTCAATATTCTGCTCGGCTCCTGGCGCGCGCATTTGTCGGATTTTGGGCTTTCGTGGGCGAGCACCCACCGAGCACCCAGCCCGGGGGATGTGCCAGGCCATCTCGCGTGCCGCCGCTGGTTCGGGGCGCGGTCGTGCCCGCACGGTGACGCGTGCCGACGAACTTGGCAGCGACAGCGTGGGCGCCTGATGGTTGATCTGAGCGGGCTGCGCTGGTCGCTGGTGGGCCTGCGGCGCAGGCCCCCGGGCGTGAGGAGAACGAGTCGGAAAGTTGCCCGGCCGGTGGCGCGCGGCGAGCACGACCGGTTCGGGATGGACGCCCTGCATCCTAGTGTCGGGTGCCGCGTTGGCGAACGCGTTCCACAGGTGGAAGCAGATCAGGTCGTCGCCACGGTCGGCAGTGGTGTGGGCAAGGGGTCTTGGGCCAGTACGGGTTGGTTCCGCCGATCCACAGCGACGGGGGTCCGAACGTCTCGATGGCCTCGGACAGCGCGCGGTCCTGCGTCGCCCATTCGCCGATGAGGTCGCCCGCCTGCTTCAGCTCTGCCGTCGTCAGGGCCCGATCCAGTTCCAGCCAGCCGAGATGATGCCGATCTCGGCGTAGATCGAGGTCGTGGCATCGCGTAGGGCGTCAGCGGGCAGGATGTCGCTGTAGGCGCCCCTGACACCTGTCGCGGCAAAGGCGCCACGGTCGCGCAGAGCATCGCAACATGTGGATGCGATCCGACAATCCCGCTCACCGGCAGGACCGCCCGTCGAGTGTCGCCTGGCCAGATACTCAACGTGACGCACCATCGGCGGCAGATTAGCGTGCCGTCGTCGGGACGCGAGGCAGCGGGGTTGGGCGGCGTGGTGGAACCTTATTCTTCGACCAGCTCGAAACGTAAGGGGTACGAGCCCAGCACAGGCGGGCATGAGGCCCGAGAGGTACGGCCGGGTCCGGTCCCCGCGCGTCGCACCGCCGCGGGGACCGGCCGTCGGTGGCCTGCGGCCGAAGCTGCTCAGGTTCGCCGTCGACCGCAGCGCATGCCACCGCGCGGTGAGCTGACTCGTCGCCCGCAACCCCAGGGCCCCCAGCAAAGTCGTGATGCCTGTCCGAGGAGCGCCGTCTGCTCGCGGCGGTGCCGGTCGGAGGTCTTCGCAAGGAGGGCAGGTGCGGCAACTTCCAGGTATGGGGGTGGTCCGGCGCGGACCGCCCCCATGCGGTGCTACGTGGCGGCTCGTTCGGCGACGCCGCGTTCCACGCAGAACTCGTTGCCTTCCGGGTCCGCGAGCGTGACCCAGCCGGTGCCGTCCGGCCGGCGGTGGTCCTCGAAGAGCTTCGCGCCGATCCCGATCAGCCGGTCGACCTCCTCATCTCGGGTGCGATCCTGAGGTTGCAGATCGAGGTGTACGCGGTTCTTCACCACCGTGCCCTCGGCGACGAACGCCAAGATCGATTCGCTGAATGGTAGGCGAGGACGGCGTCGGTGGTGCCGGGCCTGGCCGACACGAGCTGCTACTCGTTCGTGGCGGTCAACGCCAAACGGCTACCTTCGCCGCACCAACTTCCGGATCCAGGTCGGCGCCCAACGACAACCGCGACCTATTCGGCCAGGACGCGACCTTCTGCGCCCGCCGGGTGTCGCCGGAGGGCTGAGCCCGTCGTTCGAGTCCCCACAACTTCCCCGGCTACGACCTGCGGTACATCGGGTTCGAGCTGTGGATCGACTCGTTCGAGTGCAACTCGACCTTCTGGTCGGACGCCTCGTACACTCGCGTAACCCCATCGGCGTGAGTCGATTGCGAAGGGCCGGTACGGTTCGAACGAGTGCGGGCGCCGCAGGAGGCACGAATGACCGTCTGGTGGGTCCTCTACGGGCTGGTGGTCGGCGGTGGGCTGGTCACATCGGTGGCGATCGTTGTCCGTGATTGGCGGCCGCGTCCCGAGGCTGCTCGTTCGCTGGTCGCAGGCTATGGCAATGACGTGGACGTCGCGGTCCTGAGTGGCGGGATCGTCCGAGGCATCGATGTCGGCGTGGTCCGGATGATCGATGACGGACTGGTCCGGGCCGATCTGGGGCGGCTCGGCCTGACCCCGGCCGGCGAGGCGCGCCTGGCCGAGGCATCATATCGCGACGACGGGCTTCGGCTGCTCGAAGCGGTCCGTGACGTCGGCGAGCGCGGCCTTGCCGCTGTCCGGGACCGGGCCCCGGTGGCGGGCCTACGGGGGGCGCTGGACCGGGCCGCCGTCGACCGGCTGATCGTTAGCCCGCGACGCCGGAAGTGGGAAGCGATGACGGTTGCCGCCCCGATGGGGGCCGGTGTCCTGGTCTTCCTCATCGGCAGGTTGAGCACGGCCCGGACCTACCGGGAGTTCCAGGAACTGGAGTCGTCTCTCGGCCTCGGGCTCGCGATCTTCCTCGGTTTCATGGCCATGATTCCTGCCGCAGCCATCTACGTACGCAAGCACGGTTACACCGGACCCGACCCCACCACGACCCTGGGACGCGAGGTGCTGAGGCAGCTTGGTGACGGCCTACCGGCGCGTGCGGGTGAGGCTCCTCGGGTCGCGCTCGGCGGCTTGGCGGCAATCAGTGACGACGGGCTGCGCCGCAATCTCGCATCGGGAATTACCGACTCACGGTGGAACATCCGGCCGAAGCGCGACGCCTTCGCCGACGTGAACGCATCGTTCGCGGTGTATGCGATGGACGCGGGTGGGGACGGAGGGGCAGATGGCGACGGCTGACGGGTGGACATTGCTATCACCACGCTGTCGAGTCGCGAGTTCCGGTCCACAACAGACGCACGCCTGACGGGGGAGGGAGGGACGGTCATGGCGGAAGCGGCATACGAGTAGGGCAGCACCCGGGGCCGGGGGCCTCCTCGGGTGCTCGGATGTTCCGGTGCCGGACGGATTCACCGCATGACTCCTGGATTCGCACCTCTGCTGGCCACACGCCGCAGCATCACTTTCGATAGGCGCGGGGCAGACCAGCACAAACGCGGCCAGACGACGCGCCTGGAATCCGGACCGCAGAGAACTGTGAAACCCTTGAAGTGTCTTTGCCCTGTTCTGCTAACTTTTATGATCCCAGGTTGAGGGTTCGAGCCCCTGGCGGCCCACTTTTCCGCAGGTCAGCAGCCCTTTGCGGGTACTGTTGCCGTGTGATCCGGCCGTACAGCAGGGAAGTCCAGCAGTAACCGGCGACGCATGTGCATGCCGCCGCAGGCCCACCTGAGGTACAGTTTTCTGTACCCATCGCCGGAGGTGACCATGCGGACCGTGAACTTCACCCAGCTACGGCAGAACCTGGCCGCCGAACTCGACAGCGTCATCAACGACGCGGAGGAAGTGGTGGTGACCCGATCCGGCCACGACCCAGTGGTGATCGTGCCGCTTGCGGAGTACGAGTCGATGAAGGAGACCGAGTACCTCCTCCGCAATCCGAGCAACGCCGCCGCACTGCGCCGGTCGATGGCGGAGCTGGAAGAGGGTGATGCGGCCCAGCGGGATCTGATCGACCCGGCCACGGTGCGGGACGTCGCGTGAGGCTGGTCTTCACCGCGACGGCATGGAGCCAGTACCTCAGCCACACAGACCGGAAGCTGGTCAAGCGCATCAACGATCTCATCGCGGACGTGATGCGCAACGGATACGAGGGCATCGGCAAGCCGGAACCTCTTCGGGGAGAGCTGTCCGGCTTCTGGTCCCGCCGAATCGATCGCGAACACCGGTTGGTGTATCGGATCAGCAAGGACGACGTCGAGATCATCGCCTGCCGGTACCACTACGTCGACCGGTAGCGGACTGGACTGGAACCAGCAGCGCGGCGGTCATCGGTCGAGTGTCTGGCCAAGTCGCTTGAGCGCGTCGAGGGTGGCCGCCGAGGACACCACCGTGTAGATCTCCATGGTGATGGTGAACTGAGCGTGCCGGAGGATCCGCGTCGCCACCCGGGGGTGGACGTCCAGGTCGGCCAGGAGCGAGGCGCAGGTCCGCTGGGCGTCCCGGACGGTGATCCGCCGGACGCCGGCCAAGTCGCACGCCGGTCCCAGAAGCGGTTGACGTTGTGTGGCTCGACCGGCCGTAGCGGGTGGTGAAGATGAGGTCCGAAGGCTGCCAGGCCGGGCCGGCGGCGTCCCGGGCGGCGGCCTGTGCGGCGCGGCGGCCGTCCAGCGCCACGGTGCAGATGTCCGGAGGCGGCAGGGTGGCGTCCGAGGCGGCCGTCTTCGTCTCCCGGTGCAGCAACTCGGCACCGGCCCGCTGGAGCCGCCGGTCGATGGTCCGCTCCCCCGCGTTGAGGCGTCCCACATTGCCTGGCCGAAGCGGCGTAACTGCCGGCCCAGGACTCTGACCGCGCCCGGATGCGACGCGGTCAGCATCTGCTCGCCGATCTCCTCGTCGCCGAACAGGCGGCGATCAGGGTAACGGCGGATCCCGCGACCGCACCGACCCGGAGGATCTGACGTCTTGAGAGTCCCCTGTCTTGGATCATGCATGCTCCCCGTCCTGTTTCCGCGAACCACAGCAGATTCATAGATCAATGTGGACCTGGCCAAGAACAACGCGCCGGGCCAACTCGGCGCGGCATGCTGTCCTGGCCGCGCCCTGATCGGCCTCGGCCCTGGCGGGGCGCGGTAGGCGTGGCAGGTCGTGGACGGGGAAGGAACGGGGTATGAGGATGACCAGCATCCCGGCCGTCGCGGCGTCGAGCGAGGAGATCGGGCCGGACGGCGTACGGGAGCCGGGTGGCGAGGTGCACGCCTGGCGGCCCGGGCAGAACTCGACCGTCTGCGGCCTCCAGCTCAGCCGCGCCCGGCTGCGCCGCTTCCCGCACGTGCGGTTCGGGTACACCGCCACCGACCAGCTCACCGAGGCCGACCCGGTGGGCTTCGTCTGCCCGCGCTGCCTGGCCGCCACAGAGGGCCGCCGCAGGGAGGAGAAAACCTGGGTACGCCACGCGCCGCGGCCCTGACGGGGCCGGGGTTGGAGCCCGGCGCAGCGGGTACCGCAGCCCCATGCGGATCGTGATCGTGGGAGCCTCCGGCAACGTGGGGACGGCGCTGCTGCGCCGGCTGCGCCGCGAGCCGGGGCGGGAACTGGTCGGCGTCGCCCGGCGACTGCCCGGCCCGGACGCCGGTGCGCCGTACGACGGGATGCGGTGGCACGCCTGCGACATCGGGGCACCGGACGCGGTCGGCAAGCTGGCGGCGGTCTTCGCCGGGGCCGACGCGGTGGTGCACCTGGCCTGGCAGATCCAGCCCAGCCACGACCAACGTGCCCTGCGCCGGACCAACGTCGGCGGCAGCCGCGCGGTGAGTGCCGCCGTCGTCCGGGCCGGCGTTCCCGCCCTGGTGTACGCCTCGTCGGTCGGCGCCTACGCGCCCGGCCCGAAGGACCACCCGGTCAGCGAGCGCTGGCCGGTGACCGGGGTGCCCGGGTCGTCGTACAGCCGGGACAAGGCCGAGGTGGAGGCGATGCTCGACACCCTGGAAGCCGCGTATCCGTCGCTGCGGGTGGTGCGGCTGCGCCCCGGTCTGGTCTTCCAGCGGGACGCGGGCACCGAGATCAGTCGGTACTTCCTCGGGCCGCTGGCCCCGGTGTGGCTGCTGCGCTTCGGGCGCCTCCCGGTCGTACCCGCGAACCGGCGGCTGCGCATGCAGGCGGTGCACGCCGACGACGTCGCCGACGCGTACGCCAGGGCAATCCTGGGTGACGCGCGTGGCGCGTTCAACGTCGCCGCGGACCCGGTGCTGACTCCGGAGCTGGTGGCCCGGCACTTCAGGGGCTGGACGGTTCCGGTGGCCGCTCCGGTGCTGCGGGCCGCCGCCGCGCTGACCTGGCGGGCCCGGCTGCAACCGGTCGACACGGGTTGGGTCGAGTTGGCGCTGAACGTACCGCTGCTCTCCAGCGAACGCGCCGAGGCCGAACTCGGCTGGCAGCCGAAGGTCGACGCGGTCGCCGCCCTGAAGGACCTCTTCGCCGGCATGGCGCGCCGCAGCGGCACCGGAACGCCGCCGATGAGCGCCTCCCCCGACCTCCCCGGCCGCCCCGCGGCCCTGCTCAGGGC
>NZ_SMKD01000056.1 GCF_004348595.1 Micromonospora sp. KC723 | reverse complement strand
GCGACGTCTGCGGTGTCGTCGCTGGAACCGTCGTCGACGACGATCACCTCGAACTGGTCGGCGGGCATCCGTTGCCGGGTCAGTGAATCCAGGGTGTGTCGCAGCAGTGCCGAACGGTTGTAGGTCGATACGACGACGGTGCATCTCGGCGCGTCGGACATGACTTCTCCCTGAGGACTCGGGGCACGGTTCGCGTCACGGCGCACGACGCGTGGGACGGGTGGCGTGGTTCCGGGGTCCGACGGCCGACCGCACCGCAGGCATCGTGGCACCGGATGGGTCATCCGGGCATCTCGGTGATTGCGCTGCCGGACATGTCCCGACCGGCTCATCCATCGAGTCCGAAGCGATCGACCTTAGACTATGGCCATCCATTCGAGGACAACTCGGTGTCCTGTGCCGGCGTTCTCGCACCAGATCGACGGAGGTTCGGATGTTCCTGATCGAGCGGCGTGACGTGGCGGAGCAAGTGGTGCTCTGCGAACGTCATGAGCGGGTACGTCAGGCGGAGCTGCCCGACCACCTGCGCGCGGCGATGGGCCGGTTGACGGAACTGGCCGAACAGCACGGTGGGGTGGCGGGCCCCACCTTCGTCGTCTACCGCAACGAGGAGTACGACCCGGAGAACCTCGCGGTGGAGACGTGCCTGCCGATCCACCAGGAGCCGGCGGGACCGGTGGCCGCGATGGTGCGTCGGGAGCCGGCGCACCATGAGGTGTTCGTACGGCTGACGAAGTCGCAGGCGGCCCCGCCGCAGGTTGGTGAGGCGTTCGCGGCGGTGGCGGACTACCTGGAGCAGCACGGGCTGGTGGAGGCGGACGCGGCACGCGAGGTGTACTTCACCGACTTCGTCGCGGCCGGCCCGGACGACCCGGTGATAGACGTCGCGTTCGTCGTCAAGTAGCCGACGGCGGTGTCGCTCCGCTTCCGCGTCCGCCGCGAGAAACGGTCGGGGGCTGGCTCCGCAGCCAGCCCCCGACCGTTTCCGGCGGCGGTGCCGCCACATCTCGTAGGGCCGACGGGACTCGAACCCGCACTGGTGCGGACCTAAACCGCATGCCTCCTGCCAGTTGGGCTACGGCCCCTCGCCGTGCACACCATCACCTTCAACGGTCACCGGGGCGACGGCGGGGTCGCCGGTGCCCGGCTGTCGGCGGGTGTCACAGCCTCCGCATCGTAGACCACATCCGGCGCGGTCGCGGACGGCGCCGGAGGTGGCCGGGGGTGACGCGCTCAGTCGAGCCCGAGGTCGCGGCGCAGTTTGGCGACGTGGCCGGTGGCTTTGACGTTGTAGAACGCGTGTTCGATCTTCCCGTCCGGGTCGATGACGAAGGTGGATCGGATCACCCCGGTCACCGTGCGGCCGTACATCTGCTTCTCGCCGTAGGCGCCGTACGCGGTGAGCACCGACTTGTCGGTGTCGGCGACCAGCGGGAAGGTGATCGCGTCACGCTCGCGGAACTTCGCCAGCTTCTCCGGCTTGTCGGGGGAGATCCCGACGACCTCGTAGCCGGCGGCCTGGAGGGAGGCGAGCGAGTCCCGGAAGTCGCAGGCCTGCTTGGTGCAGCCGGGGGTCATCGCGGCCGGGTAGGCGTACAGGATGACCCGGCGGCCGCGCAGGTCGGCCAGGGAGAGCGTCCCGCCGGTGTCGGTGGGCAGGGTGAGGTCGGGGGCGGGGTCGCCGGGGGTGAGGCGGTCGGGCGCGGTCATGGCCTCGACCCTACCGCCGGGCCCGGTCGACGACCGTGGGGTGACGCGCCGCGCGGACCGGCCACCACCGGGGGGCTCTTGCCACACCTTGGCAACAGCGACGGTGGGGAAATAGGCTCGGCGCGTGGAAACCCTGGCGATGCACATCTCGAACGGGATCATCAACGGTCCCGTGGCGGGGGTCTTCGCGGCCCTCGCCCTCGCCGCGCTGACCTTCTGTGTGCTGCGCGGCCGCCGTGACCTGGACGACCGGCTGGCCCCGATGGCCGGCCTCGTCGCCGCCTTCATCTTCGCCGTGCAGATGCTCAACTTCCCGATCCTCACCGCCGGGGTGAGTGGGCACCTGCTCGGTGGCGCGCTCGCCGCGCTGCTGGTCGGCCCGTGGGTGGGCGCGCTCTGCGTGGCGGTGGTGCTGGTCGTGCAGGCCCTGGTCTTCGGTGACGGGGGCGTCGCGATGCTGGGCCTGAACATCACCAACATGGCGTTGCTCGGCACCGCGGCGGCGTACCTGCTGATCGCCGGCCTGCTCCGGGTGCTGCCGCGCACCCCGCTCGGGCTGAGCGTCACCGCGTTCGTCTCCGCGCTGGTCAGCGTGGTCGTCGCGAGCCAGGGCTTCGTGTTCGAGTACTGGCTCGGCGGCACCACCGACCTCGGGGGCAACCTCGGCGGGTTGGCCGGCACGATGGCCGGCGTCCACCTGCTGATCGGTGTCGGCGAAGGCCTGATCACCGCGACCACCGTGGCCACCGTCGCGAAGGTCCGGCCCGATCTTGTGTACGCGCTGCGCGCGCTGAAGCCGGCCGCGCCGGCGCCCGTCCCGGCCGTCGGAGGTGTCCGGTGAGGACGCGTACCTGGGGTTTCGTCGCGGTCGGCCTGCTGGTCGCGCTGCTGCTGGCCGGCGTGGTCAGCAACTACGCCTCGTCCCACCCGGACGGTCTGGACTCCGCGTTGCTCAAGGGCTGCACGGTCGACGCCGAGGGGGAGATCACCGGCGGTTCCTGCCCGGCGCAGCGGGAGAAGGAGCACGAGGTGGGTGGCCCGCTCGCCGACTACGGGGTCGCCGGGATCGACAACGAGTTCCTCTCCACCGCGCTGTCCGGGGTGCTCGGGGTGCTGCTGACCTTCGTGGTCGGCGCCGGCGTCTTCTGGCTGCTGCGCCGGCGCGGTCCGGCCGGGCCCGACGACGCCGACGAGGCCGCGCGCGCCGACCGGCAGCCCGCCGGCACGGCCGGCTGAGCGGGGTACGCCGATGGGAGCCGGACACGCGCACGTGCTCTACCGGGAGGTGCCGTCCCCGGTGCACCGGCTCGCCCCCGAGGCGAAGATCACAGCGATGGTGCTGTTCACCATCGCCGTGGTGGCCACCCCGCGGGAGGCACTGTGGGCCTTCGCCGGGTACGCGGTGCTGGTCGCCCTCGTCGCCGCGCTGGGCCGGGTGGGCGCGCGCTGGCTGCTGCTGCGCTCGATGATCGAACTGCCGTTCGTGCTCTTCGCCTTCGCGCTGCCGTTCCTGGGCGCGGGCGAGCGGGTCGAGGTCGCCGGGCTGAGCCTGTCGGTCGACGGCCTGTACGGCGGGTGGAACATCGTCGCCAAGGGCACCCTGGGCGTGCTGGCGTCGCTGCTGCTGGCGGCGACCACCACCACCCGGGATCTGATCATCGGTCTGGACCGGCTGCGCTGCCCGCAGATCGTCACCCAGATCGCCACCTTCATGCTGCGCTACCTCGACGTGCTGGTGGGTGAGGCCCGGCGGATGCGGGTGGCCCGGGTGTCCCGGGGCGACGACCCGCGTTTCCTGTGGCAGCTGCGCGGATTCGCGGCCGGGGTGGGGGCGCTGTTCCTGCGCGCCTTCGAGCGCGGCGAGCGGGTCTACCTGGCGATGCTGTCCCGGGGTTACTCGGGGCGGATGCCGGCGGTCTGGCAGGGGGCGGGCGCGGCGACCGCCGGGCAGTGGCTGGCCGCGGCGACCGTGCCGGTGGCGGCGGTCTCCATCGCCGCCGCCGCCGTAGTCCTGACATGATCGGGTACGTGCAGACCGCTGTTTCCCTGGACGTCCGTGGCGTCCGGTACGCGTACCCGGACGGTCACGTCGCCCTGCACGGGGTGGACCTAACCGTGCCGCGCGGCGAGCGGGTGGCCCTGCTCGGCCCGAACGGAGCCGGCAAGACAACCCTGGTGTTGCACCTCAACGGCATCCTGACCCCCACGGAGGGCACGGTCAGCGTCGGTGGGCTGGCCGTGTCGGGGGACCGGGCCACCCTGGCCGAGATCCGCCGCCGGGTCGGGATCGTCTTCCAGGATCCGGACGACCAGCTCTTCCTGCCCACTGTCGCCGAGGACGTGGCGTTCGGCCCGGCGAACCTGGGGCTGCGCGGGGCGGAACTCGCCGAGCGGGTGGACGAGGCCCTCGACGCGGTGCGGATGGGCGCGCACCGGGACAGGGCTCCGCACCATCTGTCGTTCGGGCAGCGCCGCCGGGTGGCGGTCGCCACCGTGCTGGCCATGCGCCCGGAGGTCCTGGTGCTGGACGAGCCCTCGTCGAATCTGGATCCGGCGGCCCGGCGGGAGTTGGCGGAGATCCTGCGCGCGCTGCCGGTGACCCTGCTGATGGTCACCCACGACCTGCCGTACGCGGCCGAGCTGTGCCAGCGGTCGGTGATCCTGGACGCCGGCCGGATCGTGGCCGACGCCCCCACCGTCGACGTTCTCTCCGACGCGGAGCTGTTGGCCCGGCACCGCCTCGAACTGCCGTACGGTTTCAGCCCGCACTCGCTGCCCCGCCCCTGACCGGTTCCCGCCCGCCGGGTCCTCGTTCCGTCGAGCCGGTCGCCTCCGGCCGGTTGATCCATTCCGTCTGCCGCGAACGGCGGTGTCCGGGGTTCCCGACAGCGCGACACGTCGAGAGCGAGTGGACGACCGCCCGGGCGTCCGGCGGGGTCGGGCGGCGTCGTCGCCGTCCCTGGCGTAGGGGGACGGCCCGGTGGTCGCTGTCAGGCGGCGACGGGGGCGCGGGGGCCCGTGGCGGTCGCGGCGGCGCGGGCGGCGGCGTGCAGGCGGAGGACGCCGGCGCCGACGGCACCGACCCCCGTGACCAGCACCACCACGAGCAGCAGCCGGGCGTACTGGGCGGGCCAGGGGACCGGGGCCACCGCGCGGGAGAGCACCGCGAGGTTGGCGACGCCGACGAAGACCCCCAGGCAGGCGCCCGCCAGCGCCAGCGCGAAGTCGGCGGCGGGCCGGCGGGCCAGCGCGTAGCCGCCGGCCGCGACGGCGCCCAGCCCGGTCAGCAGCGCCCAGACCTGCCCGGTGAGCAGCCCGAGCAGCACTGCGCCGAGGCCGGTCGCGCCGGCGTCCAACTCCCGGCCGACCACCAGCGTGATCGCCGCCGCGCCGCCGAGGGCCAGCAGCGCCCCGACGGCCCGCAGCGCCTGGCTGCCGGCGACGGAGCCGGCCGGTGGCAGGCCGGCCGCGCCGACGAGCAGGAAGCCGAGGGTGGCGGCCACCCACCACGGGTACGCGTCCGGTGGCGGCACCCAGTCCAGGGTGCCGCGAACCTCGAGCTGCGCCGTGCCGTCGCGGACCGGGACGGCCCAGTCCCGGACCCGGTGCGCGCGGGTCGGGTCGGCGGCGGCCGGGGCCGGCACGCCGGTGTCCCGCCACTGGGTCCGCTGGTCGTGCCAGCGCACCCGGGGCTCGTCGGCGATCTTCCGCCACCGTGGCGGGGCGGCCGGGTCGGCCTCGGCCGGCAGGGTGGTGTCCCCGGCGAGGGTCCGGTTGAGGTACGTGGCGGGGGAGCGGCTGTTCTCGTACGCCCCGGCGGGCCCCACCCTCAGGTACGGCTCCCCGGAGTAGCCGATCACCTGGACGTCCCGCCCGGTGGCGTTGACCAGTTCCAGCCGGGCGCCCGCCTCGACGGCCCGTACGGTCAGGCCGGCGTGCGGCGGGGTGACACCGGTGACCCGGATGCGGTAGTCGGTGCCGTCGGGGGCGTCGGCGCCGTGCGCGGCGGCCGGGGCCGCGAGCGTGAGTACGGCGACGAGCCCGGCGCCGATGACCAGGCCGGCCCGGCGGAGCGGGGGCGGGATCACTTGCCGGCCGCCTCCACCGCCGCCCGGATGCCGGTCGGGGAGCGGTCCTCGACGTCCGCGCCGTTGACCTTGACGGTCGGGGTGCCGGTGACGTTGGCCCGGCTGGCCTCCTCGGTCACGTGTTCGGTCCACGCCCTGTACCTGCCGTCGGAGACGCAGGACCCGAAGTTGTCTCGGTTCAGCCCGACGCCGGCGCCGATGTCGATCAGCTCCTGGTCGCTGAGCCCGGCGCTGCCCTCCGGTGGCTGCCGCTCGAAGAGCGCGTCGGTGAACTCCTTGAACTTGCCGCCGTCGGCGGCGCAACCGGACGCGGCCGACGAGCGGGTGGAGTACTCGGTGGTGGAGAAGCGGTTGAGGTAGGCGACCGGGTGGAAGACCACCCGTGCCTTGCCCTCGGTGACCAGCTGGTTGAGCGTATCCCCGCTGAGCTGCTGGAACTGCTTACACGCCGGGCAGAGGTAGTCCTCGTAGAGGTCGATGGTGACCGGTCCGCTGCCGATGACGATGCCGGTGCCGGCGTCGTTGGCGCCCTTCGGGGCGGTGAACTCGTCGGTCCGCTGGCCGGCCCAGACACTCCAGCCGATCAGGCCGGCGATCACCAGGACCACGACCGCCCCGACCGACGTCCAGAGCGTCCGCTTGCGCCGCTTCTCCCGGGCCAGCTGCTCGCGAACCACCCGGGCCGCGTCCCGCTGCCCCTTGCGACTACTCATCGTCGTCCTCCACGCGCGCGTCGCCCGCCAACCAGCCGTCAACCGAGACGGGGGTGCGGGGCCAGATCAGCAGGAACCCGGCGAGCGCCAGGAATCCCAGGTCCCGGAGGATCTCCGGAAGGTAACTCGGGGACTGCCCGGCGGCGAGTTGCCCGCCGCTGCCGAAGCATCCGCAGTCGATGGCCAGGCCACGGATCCAGGCGGAGGCGATCCCGGTGACGAAGACCACCAGCAGCGCGGCGGAGACCCCGGCGGCGAGCCGGGTGGCCAGGCCGAGCAGCAGGATCACGCCGAGCGCCAACTCCACGAAGGGCAGCGCCGCGCCGATCGTGGTGGCCAGGTCGTACGGCATCACCTGGTAGGCGTTGACGGCACGGCCGGAGGCGGCCAGGTCGCCGACCTTGGTCGCGCCGGCGATCAGCCAGACCGCGGCCAGGCCGAGCCGCGCGGCGACGCCTAGCCAGGGACGGATGACGGGCCAGCGGATGGCTCCCGTGCGAGCAGCGGTCACGTTCATTGGTCGTTCCGTCCGGTCCCGAAGTTCCATGGTTCAGCCGGCCATCGCGTCGGCGACCGCGTCGATCAGGTCCTGCCGGGCCCGGGCCACCCTAGAGCGGATGGTGCCGACCGGCACCTGTTCCACGGCGGCGGCCTCGGCGTACGACAGGCCGAGCAGTTGGGTGAGGACGAACGCGCCACGCCGCTCGGCGGGGAGCCGACGGATCAGGTCGGTGGCGCCGAGCTGCCCGGCCGGGTCGGGGTGTGGGTGGCCGGTACGGGCGGCCGCGGCGAGGCGCTCGTCGAGGCGACGCCGCCGGAGCACGGCGCGCAGGTGGTCGGCGCAGACCCGGCGGGCGATGCCGAGCAGCCAGGTACGGGCACTGGAGCGTCCCTCGAAGCCGGACAGCGCCCGGAACGCCCGCAGATAGGTTTCCTGGCTGAGATCGTCGGCGCTGTCCGGGTCGACCAGGGCGGCTGCGAACCGCCACACCTCGGTCTGGGTGGCCCGGACGAAGGCCGCCTGGGCCGTGGGGTCGCCGTCCCGGGCGCTCAACGCCCACCGGGTGGCCGCGTCCGGCACGACGCCGTAGGCCGCGTGCGGGCGGCCGGCGGAGGTGTCGCGCGGGACGGGGATCACGACAGACCAGGCTACGCGCCGGGGCGGGCCGGAGCAGGGCCGTTGGACCCTTCCATGGCGTCGCTCACGTCGGGAACTTTCCGGCACCCCCGCCCGACTACCTGCTCATGAACTGCGACGACGTACGCGTGGCGCTGTCGGCGCGGCTGGACGGCGAGGACCCGCAGGCGCCGGACGCGGCGTTGGAGACGCACGTGTCGGCCTGTCCCGGCTGCCGCTCGTGGCTGTCCCGGGCTGAGCAGGTGACCCGGATCACCCGGCTCCGCCCGGTGCGGGTGCCGGACCTGACCGCCCGGGTGCTCGCCGCGGTCGCCGCCGACCCGGTGCTGGCCGCGCGCTCCCCGAACGCGATCCCCGCCGCGCGTCGTCAGGTGCTGCGGGTCGCGGTGGCGGTGGCCGCCGTGGCACAGTTCGCCATCGCGCTGCCGGTGCTGCTGACCGGGCTGGGCGTGGCCGCCGACCCGCACACCGGCCGGGAGATGGCCTCGTTCGACGTGGCCCTCGCGGTCGGCTTCGTGCTCGCCGCCTGGCGGCCGGAGCGGGCCCGGGCGTTCCTGCCGGTGGCGCTGGTGCTCGCGGTCTGCCTCGCCGTCACCAGCGTGCTGGACATCGCCAACTCGACGACGGCCCTGGTGCACGAGATCGGTCACCTGGCCGCCGTGGCGCAGGCGGGGCTGCTCTGGGCGCTGGGTCGGGTCGGCGGTGAGCCCGGCCAGCCGTGGTGGCGCGCCGTCGCGGTGGGCCGAGGGTGATTCGCCCGCCCGGATCCGCACACCCCCACCGCCCGGCCGGCCCGCCGGCCCGGTTGCGGCCGGCGCCCCACCGCGCACGATCGTCGGGCCGGGTCGCCGAACGGGCCTCGCGTCGGCGAGCATGGCCGTCATGAACGTCGTCGATCGCCGTTGGTCCGTACGGCTGGGCGCCGCCGCCGGCCTCCTGGTCACCCTCGTCGCGCTGCTGCTCGCCCCGGCGACGCCGGCCAGCGCCCACGCCGTGCTGGTGAGGAGCAGCCCGGCCGCCTCCGCGGTGGTGCCGGAGGCGCCGGCCGAGGTGGTGTTGACCTTCAGCGAGTCCGTCCGCAAGGTGACCGGCAAGATCCGGGTCATCGCGCCGGACGGTTCCCGTGCCGACCGGGGTGAGCCCGCCTTCCAGGGGGCGGTGGTGACCATCCCGGTGGACCGGGCCGGCCCGCGCGGCACCTACCTGGTGAGCTACCGGGTGATCTCCGCCGACAGCCACCCGGTCTCCGGCGCGTTCACCTACTCCGTCGGCGCGCCCTCGCCGCCGCCCACCGACGCCGGCACCGACAGCCGCGCCGACCCGGTGGTGGACGTCGGGGTCAAGGTGGTCAACTACCTCGGCTACGCGGGTCTGCTGCTGGTGGTCGGCGCCGCACTGGTGCTCGCCGCGCTCTGGCCGTACCGGCTCTCCCGGAGCGGCCCGGCCCGGCTGCTCTGGGCGGGCACCATCCTGCTGGGCGTCGCGACCCTGGCCGAGTTGTGGCTACAGGTGCCGTACACCGCCGGGGGCGGGTTGTTCGACGTCACCGGCGCCGCTCTCGACGAGGTGCTCGGCAGCACGTACGGCACGGCGCACCTGGTCCGGCTGGGGCTGCTCGCGGCGGCGGCGTTCCTGCTGCGTCCGCTGACCCGGGGGCCGGTCGGCCGCACCGACGGCATCATCCTGGCCGTGCTCGGCGCCGCGGCCCTGTTCACCTGGCCGCTGGCCGGGCACGCCGCGGCGTCGCCCGCGCCGGCCGTCTCGGTGCTGGTCGACGCGGTGCACCTGGGCAGCATGGCGGTCTGGTTGGGCGGCCTGGTGATGCTCGCCGGGTTCCTGCTGCGCCAGGCCGACGAGCGGGAACTCGGGGCGATCCTGCCGATCTGGTCGCGCTGGGCGGCGCTGGCGGTGGCGGCGCTGCTGCTGGCCGGGACCGTGCAGGGGCTGATCGAGGTGGGCAACCTCACCGCCCTGGTCGACACCACGTACGGGCGGCTGCTGCTCGCCAAGATCGTACTGTTCGCTCTGGTGATCGGGGTGGCGGCGTACTCCCGAACGCTGGTGCGCCGACGGACCGCGGCGGGCCGGCCGACGTCGGTGCGGCGGGCGGTCTGGGTGGAACTGGTGGTCACCGCGGTGATCCTCGGGGTGTCGGCCACCCTGGTCCAGACCACCCCGGCCCGGGTGGCCGCCGGTGAGGTGGCCGGGGCTGCCGGCAGCTACTTCTCCACCACGGTGACCAGTCCGATCTACTCGTTGCAGGTGGAGCTGGACCCGGCCGAGCGGGGCAACAACTCCCTGCACCTGTACGCGTACACGAAGGACAACCGGCCGCAGCGGGTGGTCGAGTGGCAGGCGACCGCGGCGCTGCCGGCGGCGGGGATCGAGCCGATCGAGATCCCGCTGCTGGCGTTGACCGACAGCCACGCGACGGGGGAGGTCAACTTCCCGGCGGCCGGTGAGTGGCAGCTGCGCTTCACCGTCCGCACGTCCGACATCGACCAGGCCACGGTGAACGTCACCGTGTCGATCAAGTAGACGAAAGGCTCTCACCAGATGATCCGTTTCCGGCGTACCGCAACCGCCGCCGCTCTCGCGCTCACCGCCGCCGCCACGGCGGTGCTCGGCTTCGCCGGGCCCGCCTCGGCGCACGTCACGGTCAACCCGAAGGAGGCCACCCAGGGCGGCTACGGCCGGTTCGCCTTCCGGGTGCCGAACGAGAGCGACACCGCCTCGACCAACAAGCTGGAGGTGGTGCTGCCGGAGAACGCCCCGGTCGGCTCGGTGTCGACGATGCCCGTGCCGGGGTGGACGGTCGCGGTGGAGAAGCGCAGGGTCGACCCGCCGATCGAGGTGCACGGCAGCCAGATCACCGAGGCGGTGGCGAAGCTGACCTGGACGGCCACCGGCGACGCGGCGGTCAAGCCGGGGCAGTTCCAGGAGTTCCCGGTCTCGATGGGGCCGCTGCCCCAGGTCGACCGGATGGTCTTCAAGGTGCTCCAGTCGTACACCGACGGCAACGTGCAGCGGTGGATCGAGGAGCCGGTCGCGGGCGCGCAGGAGCCGGAGAACCCGGCGCCGGTGCTGACCCTGACCGCCGCCTCGGCGTCGCCGTCGGCGGCGGCGGGCGCCCCGGCCGCCACCGTCGAGGCGGACGACGACGATGACGACTCCGCCGGTGCGGCGACCGGCCTGGGGGTCGCCGGCCTGGTGGCCGGGCTCGCCGGCCTGGTCCTCGGCGGGCTGGCGTTCGCCCGTACCCGGCGGCAGCCGGCTGCCGGCTCCCCGGAGAAGCCCGCCGTCTGAGTCGCGGCACCCGCGCCGGCCCGTCGGATCCGTCCGGCGGGCCGGTCGTCGTATCCCCTCGGACCTGCCGATATCCGCAGATCAAGGCGGTGCCGTCGGTAAGGTCGGCCGGGTACCCGGTCACCGAAGGAGACGGAACGGATGCGGTTCGTGCGGGCGTTCGCCGGAATGCTGTTGCTGGTTCTCGGAATTCCGGTCCTGCTGGCCGGTGTCGGGCTCACTGCCGTCGCCGGCCGGGCGGCGGCAGACGGGGCCTTCACCGCCCGGTTCGAGCCGCTGCGCACCACCGGCCGCGCGGTGCTGGTGGCGGACGTCGACGCGTTGCTGCGCACGGAGGCGCCGTTTGCCCGGGTCGGCCCGTCCCGGCTGCGGTTGACCGCCCGGACGGCCGACGGTCCCGCCTTCGCCGGCCTGGCCCCGGCCGAGGAGGTGCGGCGCTGGCTCGAACCGGTCCCGCACGCCACGGTGGACCGGGTCGCGCTGGCCCGAGGTCCGTTGCCGGTCCGGCTGACCGACGCGGCGTCCGCGCCCACCGCCAGGCCCGGCGGCGTGGTCCCGGCTGCCCCGCGCGAGGCCCGTTTCTGGGTACGCGAGGGCGTCGGCGCGGTCGAGTGGAGCCCCGCCGAGTGGGCCGGCCGGCGGCTGAGCCTGGTGGTGATGCGTCCGGACGGTGCCGCGGACCTGGCCGTGGACGTGCGTGCCGAGTTGCGGGTCGACTGGTTCCGGCCGGTGGCTTGGGGGCTGCTCGCCGGCGGGCTGGTCCTGGTCGGTCTGGCGATGCCGGTGCTGCTGCGTCCGCCGCGACCACGTGAGGTGGTGTTCGTGGTGGAACCCGACCAGGTGCCGGTGCTGGCCGGCCGGTTGGGGGTCAGCTCGCTCAGCGGGCTGGGCGCTCCGCGTAGGCCCGAGCCCGAGCGGGAGTTGGTGGGCATCGGCACGGCGGACGGGGCCCGGCCGGCGATCGGGGCGGGCCCGGCGCGGCGTCCGGCCACCCTCGCCGACCTGCCGCCCTGGCCGCCGGAGCGGTCCGGGGGCACTCCGGGGGCGACGGACCGCGGCTGAGCCGTCCGCGCCGGCGGTGGTGGTCGGGTTCGCACGCGACATCGGTCTCCGCCACAACGGTTGGCGCCGAAAACACGGGCGGCCCGCCGCGCTGCCGACGCGGAGGGCCGCCCTCACCGGGGGATCGGTGCCGATGTCATCAGATTAGCGGCGAAGGTCGCTCGTGGAAACATCTGTCCAATTGGTGCGATTTATTCGCGTGGTGGAACCCGGCGCACCGGCAGGACCACCAACAGCACCAGGGCCAGCAGCACGTACTCGTTGCGCAACACGAACTCCCACGGCGTGTCGGTACGCGCCGGGGCCACCCCCCAGTCCTGGAAGGACACCACGCCGTAGACGATCAACGCCGAGGTGCCGACCGCGCCCGCCAGGAACGTGCGTCGTCTTCGGATCCCCTCGGCGCTGCCGATGTCGGCGTCCAGCGCCGTGTCCACCAGCACCACCACGGCCGGGATGAACCAGTAGATGTGGTGGGTCCAGGTGATCGGGCTGATCAGGGCGCCGACCAGGCCGGTGAGGGTCAGTCCGGTCAGCTCGTCACCGGCGCGCGCGGCCTGGGCCGCCCGTCGCAGTCCGTACCCGAGCACCACCGCGACCAGCGCCAGCCACAGCAGCCGGTTCGGCGCGGCCGGCGCGTCGATCCGGCTCAACAGCCCGAACAACGACTGGTTGCCGGTGTAGTCGGTGCGGCCGACCCGGTTGGTCGCCCACAGCTCGTGGGTCCAGAAGCGCCAGGAGTCGCGGGGCGCCACCGCCGCCGCCAGCAGTGTCGCCACCACGGCCGTCAGGCTCGCCACGGCCGCCGCCCGCCACCGCCGGGTCACCAGCAGGTAGACGATGAAGATGCCCGGGAAGAGCTTGAGCGCGGTGGCCAGGCCGACGCCCACCCCGGCCCAGCGCCGCGCCTGCGGTACGGCGAAGAGCAGGTCGGCCAGGACCAGCACCACCAGCAGCATGTTGATCTGGCCGAAGGTGATCGTCTCCCGGGTGCTCTCCACCGCGAAGACCAGCAGCACCGCCACGACGAGTGAGAACACCCGGGGCAGCCCGTGCCGGGCGGCCACCGGGGCGACCAGCCAGCGGGTCGTGACGACCACGCCGAACGCGGTGAGCGCCGTGAAGACCGTCACCACGGCGCCGAGGCGCAACAGGCCGAACGGCCAGAGCAGCAGCGCGCTGAACGGCGGGTAGGTGAAGTAGAGCTCGCCCTGCACCCGGTCCGGCTGCACGTAGTCGTAGAGGGGGTTGCCGGCCCGCCACCAGTCCACCGCCCTCATGTAGATCTTGAGGTCGAGGAAGTCGTGGCTCAGGCCCGGCGCATAGAGCGCCGGCAGGACGGCCGCGAGCGCCAGCACCGTGACGACCCGACGGACCGTACGGCCCCGCTGCTCGTCGGTGGTGACGGCAGGTGGAGCGACGGATTCGGCTGGCACGGGGAAACCCTAGCGGTCTCCCCCCGCCGACGGTGCCGAGGCGCGAGCACCCGGGCGGCGACTAGTCTGTGCCCCGTGGCTGACCAACTCGTCTGGATCGACTGTGAGATGACCGGGCTGGATCTCGGCAAGGACGCGCTGATCGAGGTCGCCGCCCTCGTCACCGATGCCGACCTGAACGTGCTCGGCGAGGGAGTCGACGTGGTCATCCGCGCCGACGAGGCGGCGCTGGAGGCGATGCCCGAGATCGTCCGGACGATGCACGGCAAGTCCGGGCTCACCGAGGAGGTCCGCCGCTCGACGGTCACCCTCGCCGAGGCCGAGGACATGGTGCTGGAGTACGTCACCCGCCACGTCAAGGATCCGCGTTCCGCCCCGCTCTGCGGCAACTCGATCGCCACCGACCGCGGCTTCCTCGCCCGGGACATGCCCCGCCTCGACGCCCACCTGCACTACCGCATGATCGACGTCTCCTCGATCAAGGAGCTGTGCCGGCGCTGGTACCCCCGGGTGTACTTCGGGCAGCCGCAGAAGGGCCTGGCCCACCGGGCGCTGGCCGACATCCGGGAGAGCATCCGCGAACTGGAGTACTACCGGCGCACCATCTTCGTGCCGCTGCCCGGCCCCGACGTGGACACCGCGAAGGCGATCGCCGCCGAGCTGTAGGCAGGCGGCACCCGATCCCGGCGCGGTGCCGAACCCGCTGGACGGGGCCGGCCGCGGTGTGGCTATTATTAGTCCGCACCCGCCCGGGCGATCGGAGCGGAAGGCATGGTGGCTGTAGCTCAGTTGGCAGAGCACCGGGTTGTGGTCCCGGTTGTCGTGGGTTCAATTCCCATCAGTCACCCCAAGCACGAAGGCCCCCTCCACGCGGAGGGGGCCTTCGTCGTGCCATCGGCCGTGACACGCCGCCATTCGGAGCCGCACGAGCCCTCGCCGCACGGAGACCGCCCAGTGGCGCGCCGACGCCGGTCGGAGCCCTCCGCGGGGCAGAGGGCTCCGTGGCGCGGTCAGGGCGTCGGCGTGGCGCTCGCCGTGTCGGCCGCCGGGCTCGCCCCGTCACCGGCCCCGGTGTCCGGATCGGCGGGCGGCTCGTACGGCAGGGCGCTGCCCTTGACGTACTCGTCCCAGCTCATGTTCCAGTCGGTCCAACCGTTGCCGTTCTGGAGCCTGCGCTCGGTGCCCTTGACGGTGATCGGGTCACCGATGCGGGTGTTGGCGAACAACCACGCCCCGTCGGCCATCGAGACGTTCACGCAGCCGTGCGAGACGTTCTGCCGACCCTGGACCCCCTCGGACCAGGGCGCGGCGTGGATGAACTCGCCGCCCCAGGTGAGCCGCTGCGCGTAGTCGATCTTCGTCCGGTAGCCCTCCTCGGGGCCCAGCTCCTCCAGGGTGTCGAACACCGTCTTGCGTAGCTTCTCGATCACCACCATCGTGCCGCTGGACGACGGGGTGCTCTTCTTGCCCAGGCTCACCGCGATGGTCCTGACGACCTTCCCGTCCTTGGTGACGGTCATCCGCTTGGTCTTGTTGTCCACCCGCATGACCAGCGACGGGCCGATCTTGATGTCCACCGTCAGGTCGGAGCGGCCGTACCAGCCGTCCCCCATGGGCAGGCCGCCGGCCTGCACCCGGTACGACACGGTGCTGCCCGGCTGCCAGAACTCCTTCGGGCGGTAACGGACCTCGGTGGGGCTGGCCCAGTGCCAGATGCCCTCCTGCGCCGGGGTGGCGGTGACACTCATCCGGCGCTGGACGTCGTCGCGGTAGTCCTCCGGAACGGCCCGACCGAAGCGGACGATCAGCGGCATGCCCACGCCGACGACCTGGCCGTCGCCGAGGAAGCTGGTGATCCGGACCTGCTTGTCGGGCTTGGCCATCACCGTGAACGTGCTGGTGGCGGTGACCGGTCTGCCGTCGTCGCCGGTCGCGGTCACCGTCGCCGTGTACTTCCCGCCGTACTCCAGCGCGCCGGTGGGCAGCCAGCTCCGCCGGTCGGCGGCGAGCGTGCCCTTGACGGCCGTGCCGGCCGAGTCCTTGAGCTCGACGGTGGTCTGCTCGGCGTCCTTCGTGGTGAAGGCGATGGCGGTGGAGGCCGGGACGTCGGTCGCGTCAGCCTTCGGCTCGGTGATGGTGGCCGCGGCCTTGGGGGCGCTCTCCTTGGCGCTCTGTCCGGGTGACGGCTTGTCGCCGCCGGAGCCGGTGCAGGCGGAGGTGAAGGCGAGCGCGACGGCGAGAAGCCCCGCCGTGAGCGCGCGGCGCCGCCCGGCGCGCCGAGTCAGCCGGTCGTGGGTAGCTCGCATGATGTCCTCACAGTCGTGATCCCCGGTGCCCCATCCTTACCCACTGACGCACCCGGGTGCCCGCCGGTTGCCGGTGCGGAGGGCCGACAAGCCGACGGAGAACCGTGGACATCGGCGGATACGGGGCATGGGCGCGTGACGTTGGTCTCCGCGGCGGCCGGTTGGCCGGTCCGGGGGTGGGCCGGTGGTGGTCGCCGGCCCACCCCCGCGGGTTCAGATCAGCGGGCCGGAGCCGCCCTCCGGCACCGGCAGGGCGCTGCCCTTGACGAACTCGGACCAGCTCAGGTTCCAGGCCGTCCAGCCGTTGCCCGGCGCGAGCCTCCGCTCGGTTCCCTTGATGGTGATCGGGTCACCGATCTTCGTCTGGTCGAACAGCCACCGGCCCATGGCCATGGACACGTTCACGCAGCCGTGCGAGACGTTGCGCCGGCCCTGCACCCCCTCGGACCAGGGTGCGGCGTGGATGTACTCGCCGCCCCAGGTCAGCCGCTGCGCGAAGTCGATCTCGGTGCGGTAGCGGTTGTCCGGGTCCGGCTCGTCCATGGTGTCGAAGACGGTCTTCTCCTTCTTCTCCATCACCACCAGGGTGCCGCTGGAGGACGGAGTGTCTTTCTTGCCCAGACTGACCGGGATGGTCTTGATCACCTGGCCGTCCTGGCGGACCGTCATCTGCTTGGTGGCGTTGTCGACCGACATCTCGAAGGCCCGGCCGATCTTGGCTTTGGCGGACCGGTCGACGTTGCCGTAGCGGCCGTTGCTCAGCGGGATACCGGCTAGCGCGATCCGGACGTCCAGCGTGGTGCCCGGCTTCCAGTACTCCGGGGCCCGGTAGTAGGCCTGGGTGCCGTTGGAGACCCAGTGCCAGGCGCCCGGCTGCGGCGGGTCCGTCCGGACGAACATGCGCTTCTGTACGGCTGCCCGATCCTTCTTCGGGATGCCAGGATGGAACTCGACGACCACCGGCATGCCGACGCCGTACGTCCGGTCGTCGAACAGGTAGAGGCCGGAGCTGATCACGGACTTCGGCTTCGCCATCGTGGTGAACGAACTGGTGCCCTGCCGGGCCTCGCCACCGGACCCGGTGCCGGTCACCGTGACCGTGTAGCGCGTGCCGTACCTCAGGGGTGCCGACGGCACCCAGGCGGAGCCGTCCACCCGCATCTTTCCGTCGACCCGCTTGCCGTCCGCCGAGGTCAGAGTGACCGAGGACACCTTCCCGCCGCCGGGGATGGTCGCGCTGATCTCCGTACTGACCGGTTTGTTCTTCGACCCGTCGGGCGGCGCGACCGCCAAGCTCTCGGCCACGGGTGACGGCGTCCCGCCCGGCTGTGCCGGGTCCGGCGTTCCGGTGCCCGTACCCGTGCCCGTGCCCGGGGTGGCACTGCTGCCGGCGACGAACTCGGCCTGTTTCTCGGCGTCGGCGCACCCGGTCAGTGCCAACGACGCCACCAGAGCCAGGGCGCCCACCTTCGCCCCGACCCGCGTGAACCTGCCCATTCCCACCTCAGTTCTCGCGTGCCTGGCGACATGGTGCCGTATCACCGTCGTCCCCTCGGCCCCGCCCGACCGTGCGGTGGTGCTTCTGCGGCGTATGCCCGATAAGCTCAGCCGAAGAGGGGAGTCGGGCACCCGATTTGGAAGAGCGCTCGGGCGCCGTGTAATCTTCTCTCCGTTGCCAACGAGCGCCGCTAGCTCAACTGGCAGAGCAGCGGACTCTTAATCCGCGGGTTCGGGGTTCGAGTCCCTGGCGGCGCACCAACGAGCAAGGCCCTGACCTGGTAGTTCTCTGCCGGTCGGGGCCTTTTTCGCGTACGCCGGTGGCGGGTGGTCGCTCGGTGGGTGCTCGGGAGCCGTTGGACCGGCCGGCATCGGTGAAACGCGAAGCCGCGACGCGGACGTCGGTGGTCGGGTCCAGCGCTGTTCGCCTGGCATCGATGGTTGCGGTCCGGCCATAGGATGCGCGCGTGAACCCGATCGACAGGGGAGAGTTTGCCGCCGGTGTCCGATGGTGGCAGACGAAGACGCGCTGGCGGAACGATTTTCACAACAGTGCTTATGTGGTGCTGTCTGCCCAGAACCCGAATGGAGACTTTCGGGATGACTGGTGGCCGGATTTCCTTCGGCGGCTGACCCAGTGGGGGGCATTGCGACCACTCTCCGGAGTCGAAGTGACCCGTCGGCTGGCCGCCAACCGAGACGAGCTGGCCAGCGCCTGGCGCCAAGCATGCGCGCCGGTGAAGGACCTGGATATCACGGGCGTCGCCTGGGAGCAGGTACGGGCGTTTCCCGAGGTGGTCGCGCGGCTGAAGCCGACCAAGTATGGGTCTCCGGTGTTCCCATCGAAGTTCTGCCACTTCTTGCTTCCCCGAATCTTCCCGGTCTTCGACAACGCCGCCGTCGGCGGTTCTCACACCTATGAGACCTATTTCGGTTTGATCAAGGGCACGTGGGAGGCTACCCCCGCTGGCCTTCAGGACGAGTTGGTCGCGGAACTGGCGCGGCTCGTCGACGACGATGGTCAAGGCCGTCTGTATGCCGGGTTCCCGGCGGCGACCAAGATCACTGAGCTTGCGCTCATCGGACGTCGTCACGCTTGATGTCGCGTGAGGTTGTTGTAGGGCTCGACGTCGTCACGCAGGGAGTTGGGCGCAGGGAGCTGCCCCGGTTCGTTAACTCCGTTTGGTCCCCATGGACCTCCCGGCTAGGTCACCGGTTCCATGTTCAGTCGTACGCGGTCGATGAACCGGCTGGCGTGGCGTCGGCTGGTGAGAGTGATCAGCTGGACGTGTGGCCCGTATTCATGGAGCAGGTCATGGACGCGGGGCCGCATGGTGCGTCGGTAGCTGAGGATGTAGCGGATGAAGCTCCAGGTGATCCGGTCGTAGACGCCGTCGGCGTGGTGCTGGCCGCCCCGGTAGCGCCAGCGGCGTTGGGCGATTCCCCACAGGCATGCGTCGGCGGGTAGGTCGAGGAAGATCACGGTGTCGGCGGCGGCGAGCCGGATGGGCAGTGTGCTGGCGTAGTTGCCTTCGATGATCCACCGATCGCCGGTGACCAGTTTCTCCTGTTGGGTGGCGAACTCGTCATGGGGGAGTGGCATCCAGTGCTCGTCGTAGTAGAGCGCGTCGAGGTGGATCAGTGGCACGTTGAGGATCTGCGCCAGTTGGCGGGCGACGGTGGATTTACCGCTGCCGCCGCAGCCGATGGTGGCGATCCGATCCACGCCCTCCACCGTAGGTGCGGAGTAGGTGCGCTCCGGCGGAACGAGAGGTCGTGGCGTTCGAACTGCTTGGTCTCTCCTGAAACACCATGAGGGCCCACCGTGGGGGTTCCGGATGTTGCCGCATGCCTCGACCCTGTGGTGCGTCCAGCGACTCGGCCCGTCTTGACTTGATGTGACGGTGTAAATGCGCTGTGCTGACAACTGGTCGTTGTCCGATCGGGGGTGATTGTGGGCTCGCAGGTGAATCCCGAGTGGTGGAGTTCGGGGGTCTGGAACGGCCGCCCGATCGGTGAATTTCTGCAGCGGCGGGACGTCGCCGCGGTCTTCCGCTTCCTTCACGCTCGGGGCGTGTCCTACGGCAGGATCGCGGCTCTCGTAGGGGTCTCGTCCAACCGTGCTGCGGAGATCGCCAAGGGCGTCCGCCAGGTGACGGCCTACGAGGTGCTGGAGCGAATCGCGGTCGGCCTGAGCATCCCGCGTCCTGCGATGGGACTCGGCCGGGATGAGGACACCCATGTGGTTTGCGACCCCGACGTCACGGCCGCGGGTAACGGAGCGGACAGTCCATTGGCCAGTGCGGGGGCCAGCGTGGAGGTCAGTGGCCTGGCGAGGCTCCGGCTCGGCCTCGATGAGGCTCTGGCGTCGGCGAGTGTCGCTCCTCGGCAACTTGAGTTGATCGAGGAGTCCGCAAGCGAGCACATGACGGTTTACCCGTCAGCCTCGCCTCAGGTCATGCTGTCGTTGTTGGCTGCCGACTGCCGGGAGGTTCAGGTGCTGTCGCTTCGGCGGCAGCCGGCGGCGGTCCAGTCCCGGTTGTCCGGGGTGGCGGCGTTGCTGGCGACGATGTGCGCTGATGCGTTGATGCGGCTCGGGGATGTGGCCGAGGCTCGGCGGTGGTACGGCACGGCGATCCACGCGGCGGACGACAGCGGGAAGCCTCGTTTCAGGGTGCTCGTGCGGGCCCAAGCGGCGATGCTGCCGTATTACTTCGGCGATCCCAACCAAACTGTGGCCTTGGCTGATGCGGCTTTGGCGGTCACATCGATCGCATCGTCGCCGGGTGCCCTGGCAGCCGCAGGCCGGGCGCGTGCCCTGGCCCGAATCGGCGCCGGCGAGCAGGCACGGTCGGCCATCGACCAGGCGCGTCGGCTGTTCGATCAGGCTGGCGACGAGGACACCGACGTCGCCTTCAGGTTTCCGGCGAAACGCTGCTGTTCTACCTCTCCGGCGCGTACACCTGGCTCGGTGACACGGGTGAGGCGTACCGCGTCCAGGACGAGGCGTTGCGGCTCTACGGCGCGGCTCCGGCCGTACCGATCGATGCGGCGCTCATCGCCCTGGACCGGTCGATGTGCCTCGCGCAGGACCGGCGGGCGACCGAAGCGGCGGTGACCGCGCGTGATGCCGTCGCGGACCTGCCCGAGACGCAGCGGACGGAGATCATCCTGACCAGGGCCACCGACGTGGCAACGGCGATCCCTGACGAGAGCCGGCGTGGTGAGGTCGCCGTCTTGACGGACTACGTGCGGGCGTGCCGCGAGAGCGCCCGTAGGCTTGGGACCACAGCCGCACTCGGTCCCTAGGAGCCCCATGTTCGTCGAGGCGCGCACCCGGCCGGTGCTCGCCGAGGTATGTCGTCTCCTCGGCTACCCTGACTCGAACGCGATACTGCTGCGGCACCACACCAACGCCGTCTACGCACTCGGTGACGTGGTCATCAAGATCGCCCCCGGTGACCATGACCTGGAACGGGTGCGCGGGATGGTGGCCGTGGTCGACTGGCTGGGGGCCCAAGGCTTCCCCACGGTGGGCCTTCACCCAGGACTGTCCCAACCCTTGCGGGTGGGCGGGCACGCCGTCACGGTCTGGCAGCGTCTGGACCCGGCACACGACAACCCCATCACCGTCTCCGAGCTCGGAACGCTTCTCCGAGGTCTGCACGCCCTGCCGGCTCCGCCGGTGCCGCTGCCGGTACTGCGACCGATCCACAGCATCGAGCGCTCCATCACCCGTTCGGAGATCCTGAACGACAAGGAACAGGATCTGCTGATGGGCCGGCTCGAAACACTGGCGGCCAGTTGGAAAGCGATGCGGTTTCCCCGCGGTACCAGCCTGATCCAGTCTGATCCGCAGATCCGCAACGCACTCCGGCGCTTCGACGGCACACCCGTACTGGCTGACTGGGACGGCGCCGCCCTCGGACCCCGAGAGTGGGACATCGCCACGGTCGCTGTCCACTGCCGCCGATTCGACCCGCCCGGCCCGGGAGCCTTCGCCGATTTCACCGCCACCTACGGCTGGGATGTCACCTCCTGGTCCCAGTTCGAGGAGCTGTGCCAGCTACGCGAGCTGCAGATGATCGCCACCAATGCCCGCAAGTCTCGCCCCGGGACCGAGGCCGCCGACGAGGTACATCGTCGGATTGCCGGCCTCGCTGACGACGGGGCGGACCTGCGCCGGTGGCGGATCCTCTGAACCGAGCCGTCTAGGGTTCGGGCGCAGCTGGCCCCCTAGGCGTCAGCCCAGTTCAGACACGGTGAGGTGCACCGTGGCCCACCACCGTGCGTCTATTTCCGCACCATCATTCCGGCGATCGTGAACGCCAGAACACGTCGGCGGGCCGGTCCAGGTTCACCTCGACTCCATGGCACGCCGACGGGCCAGCGGCACCCACACGCCAGGGAGATCCAGATGGACGTGCCATTGGGCGGCAGGTCGGAAGGCGACCCGACGCACCGGCAAGTGCTCACGCCCGGCACCCCGTCGGCCGCACGGGTGACTCCCCGCTCGCGTACTGCCACCGAGGCTGCGAGGGCTGGTGACCGGCGGTCCGCTCCCAGCCGCTGGCCGACGGTGGTGGGCTTGCCGGTACGCCGGCAAGCCCACCACGCACCGAGGCCAGCGCCGGTCCGGGGTCGGCCATGACCGTGTATGTCTCGCGGTACGCCGCGACTGGTGAACTGTCCCGGGACCTCACGGATCGCGATCAATCGGTGGAACGGCCGGTGGCCGATCTGCCGCTGCTGACGCACGTCTGGCGAATCGTGTTCGAGCAGCAGGCGCGGAGCGCGACCGCCGATGATCGGCAACGGGGCAAGCCCGGCGGAACTGGGCCGGGCAATACCGACGGAACATCTGCCGCTGCGTCCGTTCTGGCTGTGCCGCCAGCAGCCGGCGCAGGTCGCGGACCATGGCGTAGGGCCGGCCGGTGAGGATCTTCTCCAACGACTTGAGGGTGTAGTCCAGCGCGAAGTTCCGGTCGATCCACAGCTGAGAGCGGCGAGCAAGGACCCCGATGCGCCAGTCCGCGTAGCGGGCCTCAACCCTTCCCATCGACGGATCCGCGCGTCCAGTAAGTCCGGCCGCTTCGGCGCGGCGGGTGTACGCGGCGCCGATCAGGAATTCCATGCCGACGAGCAGATAGCTGATGCCGGTGTAGAAGGGACGGCCCGTCGTGTGGGCGGCGACCCACCGCTCGTCGTGGACCCCGTCGATGATCTCCTCGACGCATAGCTGAGCTTGTGGTTGCAGCAACAGGTCGGTGCGGCCCTGGAAGGCGTACGTCTGACGTAGCTCGGCTGCGGTCATCAGCTGGTCGAAGGTGATGTAGGTGAATCGCGGCGGCACGCCCAACGCGGTAAGGGTGCGGATGGCCAGGGCGTTCTGCTCGCCGGTGGTCTCCTTGTTGAAGCGGTCCAGGATCGAGGTCACCCCCGATTCCACGCCGAACAGGCAGCGCCGCAGCTTCCGCTCGACCAGGCCCCGCCAGAGGTGACCGCGGTCAAGATGCCAGGCTCGGTCACGGTCGGGACGGACGACCTGGTCGACCCGGCAACTCGTCTCCCAGGTGAAGCCCGTCTGGGCGAGTATGTCCGCGACCTGCAGGGCGCGGTTGACAGCGTCATCGCCGCGTCCGATGAACTCCTCGTCGACCAGGTAGATCGTCCTGTTCAGATCCGGGTGTCGGTCAAACACCGCCCCCATCTGACGCAGGAGCCAGGGCAACGCGTCGGGACGCGCCCCCGCCCATTGCCCCTTGTGCCCGCGGGGACAGAACGAACAGTAGTTGGTGTAGCCCCTCGACGACTCGAGTTGGGCGACCCCACGGTGCGCGAAGGTGCGGTCAAGCAGATCCAGTTCCGGCCACATGTCGGTCTGCGACCGGTTCGCCACGGTCGCGGTCCGACGGGAAAGGTTGATCGGCAGCACGGTACGCGACCGCTTGGTGCCCCGGAAACCAATGCCGCGTATCTGCCCGACGTCCAGGTCGCCATGCCAGTGGGCCAACACGTCGGCAATCGTGGGCTCTCCCGCTCCCCTACAGATGAGCAGGTTCGGATAGCGGTCCAGCAAGATCTGCTCGTTGCGGGCGGTTAGCGAGCCGCCGGCGACCACCAGGGGCGGCCGGTCGAGGGCCGTGACTGCGTCCAGCAGCCGGACGGCGAGGTCATGCTGGCCGAAAGTCACCGACACGCCCAGCACCTCTACCCCGTCGCGGACCCGATCGACGATGTCGTCCAGTCCGAAACCGAGCTGCATATCCATCAATTCGACCTGCCCAAGCAGGGTCGACCGAGCAGCTCGGGCCAAATCGGAGATTGCCAGCGGAAACCGGGGAAGCGGGAAGTGCTCCGGGTGGTACAGCGACGCCAACAGCAGCCGGGGCCGCAGCAGCCGTCGCTGGCCCTCTGGAGTGAGTGGCGCGGTGGACAGCCAACTGTCCGGGTCGGTCACCGTCAAGTGGCCGGCGGTCCACGCGGGCCATGCCCGGCTGCCGTGCGGCTGCCCGGAAAGGTCGGCGGCTGTCCATTGTCCTGACGGTTGCTGAATGAGGACCAGCCTGCGGTCCAGGGTCCCGGTCACCACCACCGTTCGCTCCTCGCCCATTGTCATGCTCAAGGCGGCGCGTAGGGCGTTCGGGTCCTCCAACGGTACCGCCGCCAACGGCTCGCGACGGGGCGCAATACAGCCGGTGGCGTGAGCACAGGCGTACAACAGCCGGTCGTGGACGGACGGGAGCAGGTCGCGCATGGAACACCTCCGTGACGAACAGGGGTTGGGCATGGGCATGCGTCGCCGCCCCTGCGGCAGCGGCGAGAAGAGAGCGGTGAAGGGGCGGGAGGGCGCGCTCAGGGCGGCGTGGTGGATCTGGCCCCGCCGTGGTGTCGGACGGGCCAGCCGAGGAACCGGTCGAACAGGTCCGTGACGTCGCCGGTAGTGCTCGGGTTCAGCCGGTGCAGGTCGTCGATGGCCTCATAGAGCAGGCCGGCCATATAGAGGAAGAGACCGATAGCGTTGTCGCGGTACTCGGCGACCAGTGCGAGCCGCGCTTGTCCGCAGGGCCACGGCTGCCCGCAACGGCCGCGGCCGATGCCCTCCTGATCCAGTTGCGCAGCGACCTGGAACCGGTCGTCGCCACGGTCGCCGCGGCCCTCCCAGCCGACCGCCGGGACGTCCTCCGGCACGAACACCGCCGCTGGACCACCACCCGCGGCTGGCAGCTGATCAACGCAGCCGATCCGTGCGGCACGTGAACGGACCCGACACCATGAGCCTCCTGCCGCGCCGCCATCTCAGCGGCCTCAACGCCGACGTCTCCGTCATCGGGGCCGGCTGCTGGACCATCGGCGGCCCCGTCACCAACCGAGGCACCCCGATCGGCTGGGACGACGTCGACCCCGACGCAGCCTTCGCCGGACTCGTACACGCCCTGGAACGGGGCGTCACGCTCTACGACACCGCCGACGTCTACGGCCTCGGCCACTCCGAACGCCTCCTCGGCCGGCTTCTCCGCCTCGTCCCTCGGCAGGACCTGACCATCTCCAGCAAGGTCGGCTACTTCGCCGGCACCGCCCGTCACGCCTACCACCCTGCGCAGATGCGCGCGCAACTCGCTACCACCCTGGACAACGTCGGCACCGACCACCTCGACATCTACTTCCTCCACAGCAGCGACTTCGGCCCTGACGACCGGTACCTGCTTGACGCGGCCGACCTCATGCAGACCTGGCGGGCCCAGGGAGTGATCCACGCGGTCGGCATGCGCGCACCACACCGATTCGCCGAGGAGTGGGCCGCCACCGACGGGCCGCAAGCGGCCGAGACACGCCGCTGGCTGCACCTGTACGACCAGGTGCGCCCCGACGTGGTCACCACCCGTTACAACCTGCTCAGCCCGCTCTACGCTGACCATGAGACCGACATCTTCCGCTTCGCCCGCCGCAACGGCCTGGGCGTCCTGATCAAGCAAGTCCTCGGGCAGGGCCTTCTGCTCCAAGCCGGGTCCGACCCTGACCAGCGGCAGTACAGCATTGGCGACCACCGCCGCGCCGACCCAACTTTCACGCCGGACAGCCGCCGTCAGCTCCACGCCCGCCTCGCGCCCCTGCGCGACCGATACGGACACAGCCCCGCCAACATGGCGCGGCTCTGCGTGCAGTACGCCCTGCACCACGCCCCTGACGCCGCGATCCTCGTCGGCTTCCGGAACGCTGAGCAGATCGACACCGTCCTCGCCGCCCTCGACCATCCACTCCACGCCGACGACATCACGCAGATCCGCGCCGTGCTCCACGACAACCCGTACATCGACTGATAGGAACAACACCGTGCGCTACATCGAGGTCGAGAAGAAGTACCGCCTGGCCGATGCCGAGGTCCTCAGGGCCAGGCTCACCGAGCTCGGCGCGAAACCCGCCGAGCCCATCCGACAGGTCGACGCCTACTACAACGCCCCGCACCGCGACTTCCTCGCTCCGACGGTGATCTCTGAGTGGCTGCGTATCCGCAACGAAGACCACGGCGCGTCGATCAACTTCAAACGCTGGCACCCCTTTGACGCCATCGTCAAGACCCATGCCGACGAGTACGAGACCCGTGTCGGGGATGCCGAGGCCGTCCGCCTCCTGCTGGAATCTCTGGACTTCCAACCTCTCGTGACTGTCGACAAGACCCGCGAGGCGTGGACCCTGCCCGACGTGGAGATCGTCCTCGACCACGTGGTGGACGCTGGCGACTTCGTCGAGTTCGAGTTCAAGGGTGATGCCGTGGACGTCGGCGACGCCACGCAGCGCCTGGAAGCCTTCATCGCCTCCCTCGATATCGAACTGGGCCAGCAGGTCAACAAGGGCTATCCACACATCCTGCTCGGCCGCGACCACTGACCGCCAGGACCTGCGGCGGCCACCCGCGCCGAGCTCGCCGCCCACGCCTTCTTCTGATAAGCCGGCTCGACGAACGCGTCGCCGCCCTCGCGACCAGCCGGGCTGCTCTCCGGGGAGCTACGCGGCCGACTCGTTGTGCCTGCGCACCAGCTCGGGCAGCTCGGCTAGCGAGTCGAGATGGAAGAGGCAGCGGTCGCTGATGGTCTTGTCGTCGAGGATGTGTCCCCACGGTCCGCGTCGTACCAGGGCGGTCGCGAGCCCGGCCGCTTGTGCCGGTCGGATGTCGTTGTCCAGCCGGTCGCCGACGTACAGCACCTGCGCGGCGGGGCAGCCGGCCTCCGCGACGACGCGGTCGAAGAACGCGGCCGAGGGTTTCTCGACGTTCCAGCCGTCCGAGGTGCCGATCACGTCGACCGGCAGGTCCAGCGCGCGCAGGATGGTCTCGGCTCGGGCGGTCTGGTTGCCGGCTAGGCCGACCTGCACGCCCAGCTTCCGAAGGGCGGCCAGGCAGGGCCGGGCGTCGGGGTACAGGTTCTCCTCGGAGAAGTGCTCCGGCTGCCCGGCGTCGGCCCGGCGCTGCCGCTCCTCGGCGAGGTCGAACCCGGGCCGGAACACCTGGAACGTCTCCCGGTAGTCCAAACCGCGAGCGATGACCGCGCCGAAGACGGCCGAGAAGGTGTGCCGCGGGACGCCGAGCCAGTCGGCCCAGGTGCCATACTCCCGGGACTCGTCGACGATCGTCTCGCCCACGTCGAAGAACACACTCACGATCATTCTGGGAGTGTGCCCCTAGCGCTCAGGCGGATCAACGTGCGTCGAGGGCTGGGCGTCCCGCAGATCGTGGTGCCTCGTCGCCGGCAGGGGAATCACCGCTACTGGACGGCCGTCCTCGCAAACGACTCAGTGCGCCTCGCTACTCGTGGAAGGTGTAGCTCCGTCCTCGAGGTAGACGCCGCCACGTCCGATCGCGGCGACGGCTGCGGCAACCCGTCGAGCCAGCCGAGGGATCAGCACCTCGTGAAGGCGCTCCGGCTCGACGAACTCGAACCGGTCGAGCTCGTCCGGGCACAGTCGGATCGTCGCGATCTGGTCCGCCGTCAGCACCCGCCGTCGAACACGAACATGAGCCCGCCGTCCCACGGCGGGCTCGCCGGCACCCAGTCGACGCACAGCAGCGTTCCCATGGGCACCGACAGGCCCAGTTCCTCCTTGATTTCGCGCGTGCAGGCGTCCGCCGGAGACTCGTCCGGTTCCACGGTTCCGCCGGGAACTTCCCACACGTCCTTGTAGGTCGGGTGGTTGTGGCCGGGGTTTGGGAGCTGACCAATGACCACGGCGGCTGTCACCAAACCTGTTTGGTGCTCTCCCGTGTCGGAGTGCCAAGATCCGGGGATGTCGACAGATCCTCCCTGGTCCATTGGTAGCTGGCTCGACGTGGTCGAGCGGCCGGAAATTGTCGATGAGGTGCTCGACCGGGAAGACCAATACGCGGGGGTCGCTCTGCTCGCCTTGGTGCTCAACCACGAGGATCCGGATGTCGTGCTGCCGCGGGTCAAGCGGGCCATGACGTCGCGGGACTCGCAGACTCGCGCGAACGCGCTGCAGTCGTTGGGCCACCACGCCCGGTTGCACGGGTTTGTCGATACTGAGGCTATTGGTCGCCTGCACCAGGCCCTGCGCGACAGGACGGTGCTGGGTGGGTTCGAAATACGGGGATATGCAGCAACGGCTGCCAGTGACGTCGGGATGTTCGTGAGGCGGGGTGCGTTGCCCCGATGGTTCCGGCGCCGGTTCGCTGGACCGCGACGGCCGCCACAAGGGTGACCTGGACGGCCCTCTGGCATGCTGCGACCGTGAAGCCTCAAGCGAACTCGATGCGGTCCGGTGCCGAATGCCAATGATTCGACCGACTGACACCGATTTCCGCGTCTGTCAGATCAGCTTCGAGCAGCTGCTCGAGATCCAACTGGAGGCGCAAGAACGGGGTTGGGCGACTCGATGGTCCTCGGTGGGGGCACTGCGTGGTCAGGTCAAGGAGGACGCCGTCGTCTTGCAGTCGCTGATGCGAGAAGAACGTGAAGGGGCCGTGCGAAGCTATCGATGCCTGGCGTTGTTCTCCACCGCGGACGGCGATCCTTCCGGTGGTGTCGCCACGATCGACGTTGATCCTTCGAGGTTCGCGTCGTTGAAACGGCTCGATAAGGATCCGAGTGTCTCGCAGACGTTCGCCCAGTTGTTCGCACTCGCGTGCGGTGGGATCTCGATGATCTCCAAGGCATAGCGTCAGTGGAGCAGAGCGTCTGGTGCAGGACGCAGCCAGCTCGGCAGTTCAGCACCGCGATCGACAGCTACAAGGTCGTCAAGCATGTCGACGAGGCGGCAGGCGGTGATGTCACGCTCACCGCCGATGTATAGCTCGTCTTCCGCGCCAGCGGAGCGGAGGACCGAGATGTCGACGTAGGGACCGTAGAACAGGACGACCTCGGCTTCGATCAACTGTCCTGCGAGATGGAGCAACCAGGTTGGGTCCATCCCGGGGGCGTCGAGCACCCGGCCGGCCTGGTCGCGGAGGATCACGCCGGCCGCCGCGCGGACCCGCGTCACGCTGGCAAGGTAGGAGATGTCAGGTTCGGTCTGCGTGTCGGCCACCGACCGACGCTACGGGCTCGCCCCTGGCAAGCGGCTCGTTGGCGAAGGAAGCCCGGTCGCGCAGGGTCCGCCGGCGGTCCGCTCTTGCTGTCGCTGGCGAGCCCGGCCGCGTGTGACTCCGGTGGCCCTGACCGGCTCGCTCGGCGGGAGCACTGTCTCATAAGATGAGATAGTTGAACAGGTGGGTCAAGATTTTTCTGCCTGTTTCGGCCGGGAATCTGTGCCGCTGGAGACCAGTACGGGTTGGTGGGTGTCAGCGCGTCCGGCTGGGTCCGGAAACGTCGTGATCGACTGTCGGTGGTGCTGGTTGACAGGGTGCTGCCGGCGGAGGCGTACTGGTACGAGCGCGACCGCGTGGCGGTCTGCCTGCCGGGTTCGATCGGCCGGGGTGGTGGCGCTCCTTCGGGGGCGTCGCCGGTCGTTCGAGGCTCGGGAGTGGGCGGGCCGTCGATGGTTTCGAGTGACAGGGGGTTCGCGATGAAGGATCTTTCTCCGGTGGGTTGAGTCGACGCCCCACCGGGCCGTCGTGATGTCGACGGCTCCCGGAGTATCTGTTTCAGGCTGAGGCGAGCCCGCTGCCGGCGCGGCACCGTGCCGCCCTGCCCTGCCCTCCGTAACTGCTACCGCTGTGCCCTGCCGCGACCGCCTCACTGGTGGTCGTGTCGGTCGTTGCTGCCCTGATCCGTCTTCGGGTCGGCCGGTGCGCCGGTCGGCGTGTTCATTGACAACTCCACAGTGCGCCTTGCCGCAGTCTCCCGCGCCCGCCGGTGGCTGCGGCGCACACCTACGGCGTCGCGACGTCGACGCCCCCATTCTTTTCGATCAAGGAGCTCTTGTGTTCTCCGTACATCCCGTCTCACCGCGTTCCGGCTTTCTGCCGGTGGCGGTGACAGATCCCGTGTTGACCCCCGTTTCGGGGTCCGGGTTGACGTCCCCGTTGGGGTCGGTCTTCAGGCGGACGCCCGAACGGACCCCCTTTTCCTGCTCACACCGCAGGTCAGGCCGTCTGTCAGGACTGGCTGGTTGTGCTGCGACAGACCGTCCTGGTCTCGGGTCTCCCTCTGGGGAGGCCATACGTATCGGAGAGGAGGTGATGGTGGATGGATGATCCGGTTCTGCGGGTGCAGTCGCAGCTGACCGACCGAGACCGGGTGCTGCTGGGCTGGCTGTACGACCACGGGGTGCTGACGTCGTTCCAGATCGCCGAGGCGTTGTTCCCGTCGCTCGACTTCTGCCAGCGCCGGTTGCGGACTCTGTACCGGTTGCGGTTGGTGGCCCGGTTCCGGCCGCAGCGCGCTGACGGCGGCTCGTATCCGTACCACTACGTCATCGACCAGCTGGGTGCCGAGGTCGTCGCGGCGAGCCGGGACGAGCGGCCACCTCGGCGTGACCACGCCCGCGTGGAGCGGCGACGCTGGACATCGAGTCGGAGCTTGGCGCATCGGCTCGGGGTGAACGGTTTCTTCACCGACCTTGCCGGCTACGCCCGCACACACCCCGGCGCCGAGCTGGTGCAGTGGCTGCCGGAGGCGGCTTGCCGGCGTGTTGGCACGTTCACCCGCCGGGAGGATCCGGTCCTGGTGCAGGCTTACCAGCTGCGGGTGCGTCCGGACGGCTACGGCCTGTGGGCCGAGGACGACATCACGGTTCCGTTCTTCGTCGAGTACGACACCGGGACCGAGCCGCTGCCGGTTCTGGTCGGCAAGCTCGCCGGCTACGGGGACTTGTTCGCCACACTCGATCGGGTGTGGCCGGTGCTGTTCTGGCTGCACTCCGCCGCCCGAGAGGCCAATCTGCGCCGCCTGCTCGCCGACACGCCACTGCGGGCGCTGGCCGCGACCGGAGCCCGCGATTACGCCGCCATGGCGGGCCTGTGTCCCGCTGAGGCGGTCTGGGTCGTCCCGGGTGGGGGAGGGCAGCGGTGCCGGCTGGCCGACCTCGCCTCGTCCGTCATTGACGCTGGATGGGCGGGTGAGGCGGCGTGATGCCTGGCAGCGGCACGACGGCCGCGGACGTTACCTCGGGTTGGCGGGAGACAGCAAGACCTCGTCACTCTCACCGGTCTGTCAGCACCCGGCCTGCTTGGCCTGACAGACCGGTGACAGTGCCGATCCCTTCCGACAGCGACAGGGCAGAGGTATTGTCGCGCGCTCACCACGGACGGTCCGGCGGCGGCTCCCCGTCCGCGACCACGGTCCCGGACGGCGACGCCCGGACCGTCCGCGCACGTGTCCAGCTCTACCCGGCTGGCGGACGAGCCTCCGCCGTAGCCCGGTCCGGGGAGGTGGTCCGCCACGACCACACCGACGTCTGACCCGGACGGTGGTCCGCGCAGCAGCCGTGTCGAGGGCGCCGTCCAGATCGTGATCATGCTGGCGATCGGCGGGGCCGCTGGTGCGGCCAGCTTCACCCACGTCCACAACGTCGCCGCCGCCCACGGCCAACCCGGATGGCTGGCCTGGGCCGACGCGATCGTCCTGGAGCTGATGTCCATCGCCTCCGGCCTGGAGCTACGCCGCCGCAAACGCGCCCACACCTCAACGGTGTTCCCCGCGAGTGTGCTGGCCTGCGCGGTCACGTTGTCCCTCGCCGCGCAGGTCGTCGAGGCCGAACCGTCACCGATCGGCTGGATCGCCGCAGCCGTGCCCGCGCTCGGCTTCCTCGTCATGGTCAAGGTCGCCCTCGGCTACGCCGGCACCACGACCCCAACCAACGCCGCCCGGACCGCAGACCACCTGCCGGACCAGCCCACGCAAACCACGCCCCCGAGCGGACCGGCCGAGACGACGCGGTCCGGCGGGACGGCAGGGCGGCGGTCCGCCACGCGGACGAGCGGCCTGGCAGAGGTCGCTCATCAACCTCACGGACGGGACCGCCGTCGCCGCGACGCCGGCAGGGGACGGTCCGCGCAGCAGTCCGGCGACGTGGCCAAGCTGCTGCCGGCGGCGCGCCGCGTCCGCGACCACCTCGCCGCGGACGGGCAGGCACTGACCCGGGCGGCGCTCGCCGAAGCCCTCCGTGGAACAGGCCACACCGTGTCCAATACCCGGGTATCCGAACTCCTCAAGACCCTCAGAGCTGAGGCAGCCTCGCCGCCCGCGCCGCAGGACTCGACTTCACCGGTGAGCCTGGCACCACGACCGCCATCAAGTCGGCAGCAAGCGACTCACGCAACCGCGTCCGACGTCTCGCGGCTGCCTCCACCAGCAAGCCATCTCGAACCCATGCATCCCAGACATTCACCCAACGGGCAGGAGAACCCCGAATCATGAGCACCGACGTGAACCCCACCGAGCACGACACCACGACAGACATCACGCCCACCGCAGCCGCGCCCACAAGCGAAGTATGGACCGTCGACCGCGTCCGCGCCCTCGGCGTGACCACCACCCTCGCCACCGCCGCATCAGTCCTCGGGATCAGCCGATCCCAGGCCTACCGGCTCGCCGCCACCGACACCTTCCCCGCACCCCTGATCCGCGCCGGCAGCCGCATCATCGTCCCGGTCACCGGCCTCCTCCACCTCCTCCTACCCCACGACGACCCCGCCCCGGCAGGCGGCGGCCGGCGACTTGAACCCGCTCCGAAGGTGAGCGTGGATGCGATGACCCCGCCACCAGCGGATTCCACCCGACGCCGCTGGCGGCACCATACGAAGCATCCAGGAGACGACGAGTGAAGGGATCCACCTTCAAACGCTGCGGCTGCCGCGACAGCGTCACGGGCCGGCGACTGGGACGCTCTCCTGTCCCCAGCTGCGCCGGCCCGGCGGCGGCTGGTCCCGCAACCACGGCCACTGGCACTGGCAGATCGAAATCCCCGCCCGCGCCGACGGCACCCGCCGCCCACTACGCCACGGCCCCTACGCCACCCAAGCCGACGCCGACGCGATCCTGGACCGCATCCGCGCCGCCTTGGCTGTCCCCGATCCCACCGACCCGCACACCACCGTCAGGACCGGCGACCTGATCGAAACCGCCGTCAAGACCGGCACGCCCGTCCCCACCCCCGACCAGATCCGGCGGGCGCTGCACCTGGACATCACCCCCACCGAGCTGCCCACCATGGAGGCGTACCTCACCGACTGGCTCGCCGGACGCAAGAACATCAAGACCGGCACCCTGCGCTCCTACGAAGGGCACATCCGGCTGTACCTGATCCCGTACCTCGGCCACCTGCGCATCGACCGGCTACGCCCCGGCCACATTGACGCCATGTACGACGCCATCGCCGAACGCAACACCACCATCACCACCCTGCGCGCCAGCCGCGACCCCGCAAAGCGCGACCAGGTCAAGAACCAGCGGATCGTCGGCCCGAGAACGATGCACCTGATCCACGCCACCCTGCGCAAGGCCCTCAACGACGCGATGCGCCGCCACCGCTACATCGACACCAACCCCGCCCTCATGGTCGAGCTACCCCCAGCCCGACCACCCAAGCCCACAGTCTGGACCGACCAACGCATCCGCACCTGGCGCGACACCGGCAAGACCCCCAGCCCCGTCATGATCTGGACCCCCGAACACACCGGCAGATTCCTTGACCACACCCACGACGCTGGCGACCGGCTCTACGCCCTCTACCACCTCATCACCTTCACCGGCCTCCGCCGAGGCGAAGCCTGCGGCCTGCACTGGGACGACCTCGACCTCGACACCGCCACCCCCACCGTCCGCTGGCAACTCGTCCAACACGGCTGGGCCACCGCCATCGACACCCCCAAAACCACCGACAGCGAAGCCACCGTCGCCCTCGACACCGAAACCGTCGCGGTACTGCGCGCCCACCGCACCCGGCAACACCGCGAACGCCTCGCCGCCGGAGCCGCCTGGACCACCACCGGGCTCGTGTTCGCCACACCCATCGGTGGTCGACTCCACCCTGCCGACGTCACCGACCATTTCCACCACCTCGCCACCCAAGCCGGGCTACCACCTATCCGGCTCCATGACCTCCGCCACGGAGCCGCCACGATGGGCCTCGCCGCCGGCGTCCAGATGAAAGTCATCTCCAACCGACTTCGCCACTCCAGCCCACACTTCACCGCCAAGTTCTACGGCGACGTCCTCCCCGAGCTCTCCCACGCCGCCGCCGAGGTAACAGCGGCTGTGGTACCCCGACGGCGGGGCAGCGGAGCGCAATCGGCATAGGCCGCCGGGGCGAGCGGCAGATGCTCGCGGTCGTGGCCTCCCTCGCCCAGAGAGGGCTAGGGAGGCCACGGCCCCTACTCGTCCCCGAGAACCTCTTGCGAACCGAGGTCAGTGATCTTGGTTGGCAGAAGGTATTCCTCGATCTGCTCCGCGAGATGAAGCGGCCATGGCAGAACGGTGGTGCCCCGGACGTACGGTGCTGCATCCCGCAGCTCGTGCGCCAGCGCCGCCCAGTGCTCGGGCTGGTCGCCGTCCTGAAGTCCCGCCACAAGTAGCTCGATGAACTGCGGGTTCCACACCTGGGCCTTTGGCTTCGGGGCAGTGAGCTTGCCGTTGTGCTCGCCGGGGACCAGTTTCGACACGCCCTTCAACGCCCCGGAGTGCGTGCTGGGCTTGCCCGTAGTGCTGCCGTACACCCGAGGGACCAGGAAGCGCCACAGACCCTTGGGCTGGCCTGTGCCATCGTCGGTTACGCCGTAGCACTCCGGCGTCTCGCCGCCTTCGGCAGTGCGAACGCGCACATGGCGCAGGCCGGACAGCTTGCTGATCGGCTGAGGTTCAGCGGCGCCGAAGCCGAGGCTGTCGAGCTGGATACGGCCATTGGTGAGGGTGTTCCAGACGCCGCGCAGGTTCTGCGCATGGGTGAGCAGCAGGGTGTCGGGGAAAGCGCTGGTGGCCTCATCAATGACGTCCTTGGCGAACCGGACCACGTCGTCGGGGCCGCACTTGAGGTCCACGTTGACGTACTGCTTACCGATGTCCACGAGCCCGGTATGCAGAGGCTGCCAGGGCACCTTGGGCGCACGGACTTGCACATGCTGACCGGTGGGGTTGACGAGCACAGCGACCGGGACCTGTCGCGCGAGCCCCCAGACGCGTCCCTTGTTCTGGCGAATCATCCAGATGGCCAGGAGGGCAGGCTGCCGGAGAAGCGTGCCTCGCGCCGGTTCGGGTAGCGGCTCGGGGCGCACGCTGAGCTGTCGGAACAGGTCATCGACGGCTGCGGCGAACCGTTCTCGGTTCGGGTCGGACGACTCTTTGCGCGGGGGGTGTCCCTATGGGTTTGGTCAAGCCCCGGAGGGTGTCGACGTTAACCGGTGGGTGAGGTCGTCGAGGCAGGCGGTGAGGTCGGCGGTGGTGGACATTTCGTAGTGGGTGCTGGTGACGGTGC
>NZ_SMKD01000055.1 GCF_004348595.1 Micromonospora sp. KC723 | reverse complement strand
CCCTTGGCCTGGCCCACCCTTGGCCTGGTGGAGTCGGGCAACTTCGCAACGGCACTCGCTCGAAGACGGTGTTGACCGACGCGTCGGGGCCGGTGCGGATCGACGTGCCGGTTCCCTGGACCCCGCCGGAGCAGGCAGGACCCGATGGACGATGCGCTGGAAACCCGCGTAGAACGCCTTCGCCATCACCTTCAGCGACCGCTTCCCAGCCGCTGAAACCTACTAACCAAGATCGCCGGAAACGTTAGCGAGACATCCCCAGAGGGGTGCCAGATGCGGATGCCGTGGATCGTGACGCTCCGAGCGTGGCACTGACGAGTGGTGACGTCCCGACGACACTGCAGTGAGTCGTTGTCGGAGATGGCCGCTGCCGTTGAGTTGGTGGCTGTCCGCCAGTGATCAGCGTAGGAGTAGGGCGATTCCGGCCAGCAGGGCCACGGCGGAGACCGCAGCGAGTACGGCGACATGGCGGCCGGCAGACTCGGGTCGAAGATGGCGCAGGGCCAGGGCCAGCGGGCCGATGGGGGCGGGCTTGCGTGCGTTCATGGTTTCTTCCTCTGCGGTGTGGTGAGTTGTGATTTGGCTTGCTGAGCATCGATGGCGTGCTCGCTTACGGCTGGTGGCCTTCCAGTTCGCGCTTGCGGGCGAGCAGGGCCGCACGGTAGGCGCGGGCGCGGATCAGCATCGTGCTCGAAACGACGATCAGGATCAGGCCCAGGCTCCCAGCGGCCAGGACACCGGCGGTGCTCGTGCGGGTGACTGGGATCGCGACCGTGCCGACGGTCGTGAGTGTGCTGAAGATGGCCGCGAGCCAGCCTGTGATCACCCGATCCATCGCGAACAGTGGGCGGCGGACCAGCGCCCAGCCAGCGAAGCCCGCCCAGGTCACGCCAATGAGGATCATCGCAGCGAAGGCGAGCTGGGTCCCCGCCGGCAACGCCTTGGGCTCGGTGGCCCACAACAGGCCAATGGTCGTGGACCCGGCCAGGCCGCCCAGCCCGGCCACGAGGACATTGACGCGGCGCGGCAGTGAGATCGCCTGGGGGGCACCACCGCGCCGGTCACCGTGATCGGCCCTCGCTAGGTGTACGCCGGGAAGCTGCTCGCCGCGATCGACGCTGCTTCCAGCTCGCCCGGCCCGCCGCCGAGGGCTGTCAACACCTGCGCATCGCGTCGGGCGGCCACGGTCACCTGCTGGAGGCGACGGCGGCGGCCACCGCGCGAGCGATGAGCTCGTGGCCCAACGCGTTGGGGTGATCGCCGTCCTCGGCGAGCAGGGCGGTCGGGTCCAGGCCGCCGGCGGCGCCCTTGAAGACGGAGTAGGTGGGCACGTAGAGCGCGGCCGTCTTGGCGGCCGCCTGGCGTAGGGCGTCGTTCACGTACCGGGTGGCGGTGGCCGCCTGCGCCATGCCGGCCTCACCGTACTCGGCAAGGCCGGCGGATCCGTCCTTCACGACGTTCCAGTAGCCGAGCACGACCACTGTGACCGGGCCGTCGTGCAACTCGCGGATCCGGTCGACGCTGGCGGCCACGTTGGTGCCCACTCGCGCCGCGGCGCGTCCGTATGTCGTGCCGTCGCCGTCGCCGTCGAACGCGGCGGCCAGATCGTTCGCGCCCACCATGATCATGACGACGCCTGCATCGCGCAGATCCTCGTCCACGTCGGGGGACTCGACCTGCGCCCGCACATCATCGGAGCTGAGGCCGCCGCGCGCGAGGTTGACGGCCGGGACGGTGGGCATCTGCATGCGGGCGTACAGGTCCGGGAAAGGCACACAGGTGCAGGCCGACCCGGCCGGTACGGAGTCACCCAACGCGACCACCGCACTCGGGACCGGTGGGGCGGGTGGCGGTTCCCCGACGCTGACCGCCGGCGACAGGAGCATGACGATCGCAGCGGCGCGTCGCAGGACGGTGCGGCGTCGCGCCGTTGCTGCCATCACCCCGCCCCGAGCGGCTGGAGGGAGGGTGCGGAGGCGTCGCCGTCGGCGCGCCGCGCCGGGCGCCACCCGGTCGGCAGGAACGCCTCCGCCTTCAGCACGGCCACGGCGATCCGGGGCAGGTCACGAGCTGTCGGGAAGCACAGGTAACGAGGTTGCCATGCCGGCTGGTACTTGGCGTTCGCCCGATACAGCGACTCGATCTGCCAGAACCGGGAGGCCAGTCGCAGCAGCCGGTGCCAGAGCCGCAGGACCGGCCCGGCCCCCAGGCCCTCGGCGCGGGCGAAGACCGAGCGCAGCACGGCGAAGTTCAGCGACAGCCGCCGAACGCCCTGGCCGGGCGCCGCCTCGATGGCGCTGACCACCATGAGTTCCATCACGCCGTTGACCGCCGAGCGGTCGCCGCGCATGAGGTCCAGCGACAGCCCGTCGTCTCCCCACGGTACGAACTGCAGCACGCCACGCAGCCGGGCGTCGCCGTCACGGCAGAGCACGAGCACGCAGTCGTCGTCGTGCGGGTCGCCGATGCGGGACAACGCCATGGAGAATCCGCGCTCCACCGGTCCGTCCCGGAACTGGCGCGCCGCACGTACCGCCTCCGCCAGCGCGGCCGGCGACAGGTCCCGCTGGCGGACGACCTCGCAGGTGTATCCGGCGCGCCTCGCGCGGGCAACCGCCTGGCGCACGCCCCGCATCGCCCGGCCCTCGAGGCTGAACCCGGCCGCGTCCACCACCGCCTCGTCGCCGAGCTCCACCACGTCCATGCCACTTCGGCGGTACGACCGCCCGCCGGACGCGCCGCAGCCGAGCACCGCCGGGGTCCACCCGTGCCGGGCGCTGTCGGCCAGCCACGCGTCGATCGCCTGGGGCCACGCATCGGGGTCGCCGATCGGGTCCCCGGTGGCGAGGCTCACCCCGTTACTGACGCGATACGGCACCGCTGCCCTCCCCGACGGCGCCCACATCAGCAGCTTGTCCCGGCGCAGGGCGAAGTAGCCCAGCGAGTCGGCCGCGCCGTACCGGCGCAGCAGCTCGCGCAGCAGGTGGTCCTGTTCCGCGGTCCGCTCGGCGTCACGCTCGGCGTGGCGCAGCAGCAGCACCGTGGCAGCGCCGACCGCGAGCAGCCCGAACGCGCCGGTGGTGAGGCTCACCGCCTCGGCACCCAGTGGGTGCCGGAATTGCAGCGGGCCGGATATGCCGAGCAGACCGAGCGCGGACTGCTCCGCCCAAAGCCGCACGCCCGGCGCGCCGACCAGGCGATTCGGCCGCAGGGCTATCTCCAGCATGCCGAGTGCGAACCCGGTGCCCGCGAAGCCGGCGAACGCCACCAGCGCCCGCCACGGACTCCGCGGGTCGGCGACCGCCCGGAACTGGCCATGCACCGCGATCAGCATGGCCAGCAGCGCGCCCGAGACCGCCGCCGCGTCAAGATCAAGCCCCTTGACGATGTGCAGGACCACACCGGCGCCAGCCAGGAACACCGCCAACCGCCAGGCGCTGCGCTTGCCCCGCCGCAGCCCCGCGCCCAGGTAGATCAGCAGCACCCCGCTGACCACCGTGGCCGCCCTGGCGGTGAGGACGCCGGTAACCGGCAGGTATTCCGTGAGCGCCTCCAGCCCGCCGCGACGCGGCGGCTGAAGCCAGGTGAGGATGGTGAACACGCCGGCCGCCTGCACCAGCCGGGCCACCCCGGCCCGCGTCAGCGGCGGGCGTGCCCGCCAAGGCTCGTCGACGACTGTCGTGCCCGGGTGCAACGCCATGCGGGTCATCATCGGCCGCCTCGCTGAACATCAGCAGCGTGTGGGCTGTGAGTGACCTGAGGGCTCGCCGTCGGCGTTCAGCGATGCCTCAGCGAACGCCGCGAGTTCTTTCAGCCAACAGGGAGACGATGGGCCAGCCGCAGCCAGGGCGGAAGCATGGAGGGCACGTGGCGCTGACCGGTATTCCGTTGCTCGTCCTGGCAGGGTTGGTCGCCGCCGGGGTGGCCGCCGCGACCGTCGTCGGCTGGCCGCGTTTCGGCCGGCTCCGCATCCCGGTGCGGGTGGTGGGCGTGCTGCTGACCCAGGCCATGGTGCTGTTGACCGTGGGGCTGACGGTCAACCGTTCCGAACAGTTCTACACGAGCTGGCACGACCTGCCGGCTCAGGACACCGCCGGCGGCCGCCACGGCGCCAGTCCGCCGGGCCGGCTGGACCAGTGGGTGCGCCAGCACGACGATCACCCCACCACGCAGCCCTTCGCCTTCCCGTGGCGACCGGCCGGGTGGGCGGACTGGCACCTGGCCGGCCCGCCGACCGTCGCCGTGCCCGCCGACTACCTGCACCACCCCGGCTGGCGGTACCCAGCGGTGCTGGTCCTCAGCAGCGCGGGGGACGGGTGGGGCGATGCCGCCGAGATCGAGGCGGCGCTCTCGGCGGAGGCGGCGGCTGGACCAGCGGTACTGATCTTGGCCCACACCACTCCGGCGGCGTCGGTGCCGGGGCTGGCCATGACGTTGCCCGACGAACTGAGCCGGGACCTGCGCGTCACCGGGCACGGCTGGGCCCTGGTGTCGTCGGCGCAGCAGGAGCCGCTCGCCCGCCAGATGGTGCTGGCCGCGCAGGGCCACTACCCGGCGCTGGCCGTCGTTCCCATCAGCGCGGGGCGCGGCTACACCCCGGTCGCGCCCCCACGGCTACCGGTGGGCGTGACGGTGACCGTGCTCGGCACTCCGGCGAGTACCGCCACCGGCGGCCCGGCCGCCGCGCGCCGTGTGGGCTCCATGGTGCCCTCGGGGGCGACGGCGGACGCGCTCCGGGCGGCGCTGCTGTGGGCGTTCCGGCAGCTGCCCAGCCCGCTCGCCGAGCCCGCGCCGCTGGTGCGGCACCTGCGTACGCCGCACGGCAGGCCCCGCCCGACGCCGGTGCCGAGCCCCGCCCCGACGGGACCCACCGTCGGCATCGTCACCACATCCGCCTAGGAGGGACAAATGGCACCGGACAGCCTCGCGCTCCAGTTGCTCGCCCTCGCGGCGGCCGTCGTCGCCGCCGTCGCGCTGGCAGTGGCCTGGGAGCGTGGCAGCGGATGGCGGCGGGTGGCGTTGCGGGCCGGCACCGCCGGCCTGTGTGTGGCGGCCGCGCTCGCCGCCGCCCTGGTCTGGGTCAACCGCCAGTCCGAGACCTACACCTCGTGGTCCGACCTGACGGGCGCACCGGCGGCTGCGGATGCGCTGGCGACGCCACCGCCGGCCGGCGGCGGAACCGCTGGACGCCTGGTCGAGCTCACCGTCGCAGGCAAGGCCAGCGGCCTCTCGCTGCCGGTGCTGGCGTACCTGCCGGCCGCCTACGACGCGCAGCCCACCGTTCGCTTCCCGGTCATCGAGGCGCTGCACGGCTATCCCGCCTCGCCGACGGGGTGGACGAAAGCGCTGCGCGCGCCCGAGTACCTGGATCAGGAAATCGCCGCCGGCCGGATGGCGCCGACCGTGGTGTTGTTCCCGTACACGACGCCGGACCGCCTGCTGGACACCGAGTGCACCAACCTCAGCCACGGTCCGCAGGCCGAGACGTACCTGACCGTCGACGTGCCGGCCGCCGCCGAGAACCAACTGCATGTGCGGACTGACCGGGGTGGCTGGGGGCTGATCGGCTACTCGGCGGGCGGGTTCTGCGCCACCAACCTGGCCCTGCGCCACCCGACCCGGTATGCGGCGGCGGCCAGCCTCTCCGGCTACGCCACCCCGGGCATCACCGTCGGGGACGGCTCCGAACGCACCCTGAACAACGACCTCTGGCGCCTGCAGCACCTACCGCAGCCCGCGACCGCTCTGTACCTCGGCTGCGCCCGCTCGGACGGCACGGCGATGCGCAACACCGCCACCCTGGCCCGGCTCGCCCACGCACCGATGAACGTCACCACCGGGTACGTCAACGGCGGTGGACACAACGTCGGCACCTGGCTGGCGATGGAGCCACCCGCGTTCGACTGGCTCTCCAGTTGGCTGGCCCGACCCCTGCCGGCGGGCTGACGGTTCACGGCTTGGACGGCCGCCGGACTGTGGCGGCGACTGCGCGTCGCCGCGTTGGACCAGCTCGGCGCGCAAGGGCTGATCAACTGGTCCCGCGCCACCGCCGACGCCGCCTACGTGCGGGCGAAGGGGGGGGTGATTGGTCCCGAGCCCCGTCGATCGGGGCGAGCACGGCAGCGAGATCCACGCCCTGTCCGAGCGTGGCGGGCTTCCGCTGTCGGTCGGCGTGTCGGCGGCGAACACCCACGACAGCCGCTGCCGGGAATCGCTCATCCAGGCCATTCCCGCCGTCAGGTCTCGGCGCGGCCCCCGCCGCCGACGGCCCGACAAGCTGCACGCCGACAAGGGATACGACTACCCGCACCTACGCCGCATGCTGCGCCAGCGTGGCATCCGACCTCGCATCGCCCGCCGGGCATCGAGTCCCCGAATCGCCTCGGCCGACACCGGTGGGCCAGAGCGGACCTTCGCCTGGCTCACCGGCTACCGCCGGCTGACCATCCGCTACGAACGCAACCCCGGCCTGTACTGCGCATTCGTGACTCTCGCCGCCGCACTGACCTGCCACAAGCGCTACCTCAAACTCACCACCTGAGACACGCTCTTACCTGCTCATGACGCGTCGCCGAGGTAGCCGCCTTCATCATCGAGCAGCAGCGGGACGTCACAGACCGACAGGTCAGGGCGAGGCCGCAGGTAGCGGACGCGGTGGCGCCATCGGTGGTGTTCGTATGCGGTGTCGACGTCGACCTCGGCAACGACCGTCGGCTGAACGTGGGGCGTAGGGCAGTGGTTCCGGCCGGTCGAGTTGCCCGGACCAACTCGCGGGAAGTGGCTGCGGCCAGGGGTGGGCGACCGGCCCGGCGGGGCGCTGCGCGTGTGCCGGTGCCAGGAGGTTGCTGAGTTCGCGGCGTTGCGTTGGCCGTAGCGGGTGGGTTCTACCGGTGTAGCGGAGCCGGCCCCGCCGGTCGAGGCGGCCGATCAGCAGGGCGGCCGGATCATTGATCGAGCCGGTGACGCCGCCGATGATCATCTCGATGGTGCGGTAGGTGTGGAACTTCGACCAACCGCGCCGGCCGGGCTGGTACTGGCCGTCGAGGCGTTTGCTGACCACGCCTTCGATGCCGGCGGCGGTCCAGTGCAGCAGCCAGTCGGCAACCTGCCGCATGTCCGCCGTCTGTGGGGTCACGGTGAGCTGCGTCGGCGCGTCGGCGAGCAGCCGGTGCAGCCTGGCCCGTCGCCGGGACAGCGGCAGGTCCAGGATCACCTGACCGCCGGCGTCGGCGAGCAGGTCGAACAGCACGTAGTGGGCGGGACACTCGGATACCAGGCGGGGCAGGTCGCGGCCGGCGGTGACCCGCCGTTGCAGCAGCGAAATCGGTCCGGCCGTGCTCCCAGACACCAACTCGCCGTCGAGCACCACGCCGGGTGGGACAGCGCTGTGGATCGCCCGGACGATGTCTGCTGGCGACGTGGGATATCAAAACCGTCCGAATGCTGGCCTTCGTGGCGCCTGGCGGGTGCTCGCCGAAGAGGTGCGTCGAGGGGTCCGCGACGGCGGGATGCGCCGCTTCTGCTGCATCAGTGACGGCAGCCAGGAGGAGAGCCAGGACCCGATGTTTGTGCTGGAGGCCGGCGCGACCCTGCAGAACGTCATTATCGGCGCGCCTGCCGGTGACGGTGTCCACTGCGAGGGTAACTGCACGATCCGCAACGTCTGGTGGGAGGACGTGGGCGAGGACGCCGCAACCTTCCGCGGCGGCTCGAACTACCACGTCATCGGCGGCGGTGCGCGCCGCGCGTCGGACAAGGTGTTCCAGCACAACGGCAGCGGCACGGTGCACATCTCCGGCTTCTACGCCGAGGACATCGGCAAGCTGTACCGGGCCTGCGGCAACTGTTCGACGTCGTACCAGCGGCACACGGTGACCGACAACGTGACGGTCCGCAACGCCGAGGCGGTCGCCGGCATCAATGTCAACTGGGGCGACACCGCCCGCTTCACGCGGATCACCATCTACGGCAACGCGACGTGTGCCAGAAGTGGGAGGGCGCACCGAAGGGCGAGGAGCCAATGCTCATTTGGCACTGGCGCCGACGGCGTCCACTGCGTCTACCGCGAGTCGGACATCACCCGTCGCTGATCGGTGCTCACGGCGGTGGGCGTCCGGTAGCCCGCAGACGCCCACCGCACCGGGCACCGCGCGCCCGTGGTGACGGTCGGCGCCCGGGTCAAGGGCCTCTGCCCGACCTGCGGTGGGAGGCGAAGCCTCACCGGGTCAGCGCCAGTTCCCGCCCGCCGCGGATGCAAGAACGCCCGTTGCGGTTGATTGCCCACGTGCGGTGCACACAGGAGTTCGATCGGGCGCATCGACCGCCGGGCGGGAATGGCGCGCAGTTCCTGGTGCCGTTGGTCAGCGGGCGCTCACGAGCCGCGCCCGCTCTTCCTCTGAGATCGACACGAATTCGACGGTGGGGTCGGTAGCCATGGTCGTCCCGCTGAGGTTGATCGCGAGCTGCACCTGCATGTGGTGAATGCCGTTCGAGTAGTCGACACCGGTGGGCAGCGCGAGATCGAACGAACTGTCGCCGGCACCGGACCGCGAGTCGATTGTGCCGGCCCTGGCACCTTGCTGGCCCGCGTTGTTGCGCGCCGTGATCATGTACGTGGTACCGAGCACCGCGACAGCGCCGATGGCCGTCATGGCCACGGCCTGATTGTTAGCACTGAGCTTGAACTCGACGGTGAGTTGCGGGTTGACGACGGCCGTAATGGTATCCTTGACGCCGAGCACGGTGTTGGTGATGAAGGTGTAAAGGGCCTCGAGCCCGCCCGCGGCTCCCGTCTTGGCGTCCTCGGTCACGCCCACCGTCACGGAGCCGTCCGCGTATTTTTGCAGCCAGGGATCCGCGGCGAACGCGAAGCTGTACGGCAGCTCGATAGCGAGATTGTCCTGCTGAGGGCCAGCTGGGGTGGAGAAGTTTAGCAGGATGGTCGGGCTTTCTTTACCCCCGAGGAAGTTGCCGATGTGTAGCTGGTCTTTCTGGTCTCTCTCAAAGAGGGTGGCCGGGCCGATCGGCACTGGAGCGTGGTCCTCCTCTCCCTTTCCCGAGGCGTCGAGGAACAGGGGAAGAGCGGTGTTGATCACTGAGGCAACCGATCCGAGGACGCCGTTCCAGTTCACTTTAGTGCTCCATTCTTGGATGTGGTCGTTAGTTGCCGATGGTGGGGGCGTCTTGCGGCGGAGTGTGAAACTCAGCGATTTCCTCCGCAGAGAGGTGGAACATTTCAACTTCAGCCGGGTTGACTGTCGTGCCGGGAGGTGTTGTGGTTGCCGGTATCTGCAGCAAGAGATGTTCCAGACCGTCGCGGAAATCGATTCCCGTCGGTAGTGCGGCGCTCAGCGCAGGGGCGTGGTCGCTGTCGCTGCGCAGGGAGCCCGAGCGCATTCCCGTCCGCGCCGCGGTGTTGCGCACGTGCGCCATGTAGTCGCCGCGCAAGATAGAGGTGTCCCCTCGGGCCGTGATGTCCATGCGCTGGTGCGCCGCCCGCAGCTGAAACTGCAGGCTCAATTGGGGGAGGTTCGCGGTGACGGACTCACCGTCGGCGATGCGTTCCGGGAACTCAAAGACCCAGATCGTCGGGGACGCGTCGTCGTGTGTGGTTCCAACGGTGGCCCAGCCGTTAGCATATCTTTCGAGCCACGGGCTGGCGCTGAACGCCAGAGCGTAGGGCAGCTCAATGTACAGGGCGTTCTGCTCACTGCCGACTGCGGAGCGGAAGGTGAGTGTGATCGCTGGATTGGTGGCCCCGTCGCCGAAATTGCCGATCCATAGCTGATGGCCTCTCCAGAAGGCTGTTGCGGGTCCGAATGGTGTCCCGCTGTTCGATTCAGACTCGCACTCGAAGGGGATTGTGTTGACCAGTAGCGCGAGGCGGCACGAGACGCCGTCCCAGAACATAGGTTCTCCAGATGTTGTGCGCCAGAAATGACACCACCGAGAGTGCCCTAGCAATCATCAGTGGTCAATGCGTAGGCGGCGAACTCAGTTGTCGGGCATCTGTCTGCCCATCTGCCGACACTCAACTCGCCCTGGAGCAGGCCCTCACGCACTTCATTGCCGGGGTCACGATCGTGTTCGGGATCGTCGCGTTGGGCATGACCCCCGCGAGTTGGAGGCCCCCAACTACGCCTCCGGGGTCGGGCAGATGGTCGGAGCGGTGGCATTCGGGGCGGTGTTGTGCGCCGACGGGCCGGTCCGGTCGCTGGTGGAGTTGTCGCTGGTGGGCGCTGGACGCACAGCGGCTGGCGCCTGGCGATGACGCGGCCACGATCACGCTGGGCAGTTGCGAGACATCGTGGGGCGATTGATCGCGGCCGGGCAGTGGCGGCCCGGCGACCTGGAGATCCTGGTCGTGGCCGACGCCGGCTACGACGCGCCCCGACTGGCGTTCCTCCTGCGTGATCGACCCGTGCAGGTCCTGGCTCGAATGCGCTCAGACCGGGTACTACGCCGGGCAGTGCCGCCCCGGCAGCCCGCGACGATCGGCCGACCGCGCAGGCACGGCGGCGAGTTCGTCTTCGGCGATCCCGCCACCTGGAGTGAACCCGACGTCACCACGGTGGCCGACACCCGGCTCTACGGCACGGCGAGGGCCCGAGCCTGGGGCCGGCTGCACCCCCCGGCTGACCCACCGCTCCGCCTGGATCGACTCGGCGAAGGTGCTGCCGGTCATCGAGGCAACCGTCATCCGCTTAGATGTCGAGCACCTGCCCAGCGGCGCGACCCGGAAGCCGGTATGGCTGTGGTGGTCCGGCGTCGACGCCACCAGCGCCGACGTCGACCGGCTCTGGCAGACGTTCCTGCGCCGCTTCGACATCGAGCACACGTTCCGCCTGTTCAAACAGGCCCTCGGCTGGACCTGTCCGAAGATCCGCACCCCACAGGCAGCCGACCGCTGGACTGGGGTGATCCTCGCCGCCTACACGTAGCTCCGCCTGGCCCGCGCCCTGGCCGCCGACCTGCGCCGCCCCTGGGAGAAACCGGCACCACCCGAGCGTCTGTCACCCGCCCGCGTCCGCCGAGGGTTTCGGCACCTCCGCACGAACCTCCCCTGTCCCGCCGGTGCACCGAAACCCTCCCGACCAGGCCCAGGCAGACCGCCCGGCCGCCGCAACAGTCACCCCACCCCGCGCTACGACGTCAATACCGTGACCACAAAGGACGCCAAGCCGCCAGGCACGAGGAAAACGAAGACCACGAATCCCCGCCCCCGCCGCACAGGTTAAAGATCAAGCTAGTCCTCGTCGACCCGCCCCCGTGCTGGCTGCGCGAGGCTCTGACCCTGAGCGCCGAGGCCGCCGACCCCGACGACGAGGACGAGCGGGAGCCGCTGTGACCGCTGGCCGTCGGCGTCGCCGTTCGTCCCAGCCGGGCATATGGTTCAGCGGTTGAGGTAGGCGGCCAGGCCGCCGAGTTCCTCGCTGGCGATGAACACCGACCGGACGTTGACGATGGCTTCCTCGACGTGGGGGGTGCAGCCCCAGGCGGAGTCGCCCCACGCGTCGGCGATCTTCAACTCGGCCGGGGCGGTGCATCCGGAGGTGCCGCCGAGTTGGCAGTGCTCGGGATGCGCGGCGGTGGCGTGCGCGGCGGTCGCGGCGCGCATCCGGGCGGCGAGCTCGGCCGCGGCGGCGGCGCGTTGCTCGGCCTCGGCGCGCAGGTGCCGTTCGGCGCGCACCGCGGTCAACGCGGCCAGCCGTAGTTCCAGCTGCCGAGCGACCAGCGCGGCGAGGTGACCCAGCACGGCGGTCTGGGCGTCGGTGAGCTGCCGTGGGGCGGAGTCGATCGCGGTGACCGTCCCCAGGTGGTGGCCGTCGGCGGTGATGATCGGTGCGGCGGCGTAGAACCGCAGCCCCAGCTCGCCGCGCACCAGGGGGTGCTCCAGGGTGCGCGGGTCGACGGCGGCGTCGTTGATGACGTAGGGGCCCTCGGCGCAGAACGCCGAGGCGCACAGGCCCGGCTCGGTGCCGACCTGCGTCACCCCGTCCAGTCCGTGCGTGGCGGCGAACCACACCCGGTCGGTGTCGACGATGCTGACCGTGGCGATCGGGGTGCCGCACACCGCGGCCGCGGCGGCGGCGAACTCGTCGAACGCCCCGTCGGTCGGGGCGTCGAGGATCTCGTAGCGGCGCACAGCCGCCACCCGGGCCGGATCCCGCAGCGCAGCCACCGGATCAGCCGGCGACGGGTTCGTCGCGGTCGGGTCGGTCGTGGTCGAGTCAGCGGTGGTCGACATCTTGGTGTTCGGTGCCCTTCGGGACTCGTGGGGGTTAGGCGGCGGCGCGGTCGAGGCGGCTGTAGATGGTGCCGTGGGTTACCCCGAGAGTGGCGGTGATCTGGGCGACGGTGAAAGTCTCCGTATTTCCGCACCCCCACCTAAATCAACTACTTAGCGTTGACCCTACTCTGCCAGTCGGGCAGGCCAGCACCTCGACCACTAGCTAGATCAACTTTTTGGCGGCTGGTCGCAAGATCGTTAGCAACGCGCCTAGGGCACCAGCCGCAGCACCGGGCGCTGGTGTGTCAGGCCCCGCAGCTCCTCGGTCCGCGCCACCGTCCAGCCCAGCTCGTGCGCGAGATCCGGCACCGTCAGGTTGGTCTCCTTGGCTGCTCGCCCGGGTACCGGCTTACCGACTCGGTGGCGAATCCGGTGGTGGCGCAGTTCGGCCAGCCGCCGCGGCGTCCCTGGGGGCTCGTCACCCGTCTGCCGCGACACACTCAGTTCCCCCGAGTCATCAGGACGGCGATCCCGGCAGGCGCTGGGCGGTGAGCTGATCGTGTGGGAGAGCGGACGGACGAGGGGTGTCGGTGAGAACCACCACGCCACGGGCTGATCGGTGATTTCACTGGCCGCTCGGGGCGGTCGGCGATCGTTGAGCTGGTCAGATCGGCCGCAGGGCGGCGAAGACCTCGGGCCAGTTCGCCGGCAGACTGTCGAAGATGAATCGCTGGTACAGCGTCATGAGGTGCGTCCCGGCCCTGCTCACCTCGGCGCTGTCCGAGAGTGTGGCCGCAATGCACTGGTCGAGGCAGTCCCAGTCCTCGCGGTCGCGTTCCCGCACGCCAATCGTGGTGAGCGCGGCTTGGACGGCCTCGTCCTCGAAGAATGAGTCGTCCCACGCCGTCGCCGCGCCCATCAGGTACATGAGTTGCGTGCTAGGCGACAGCCGTTCCGCTGCCAGGGTGTCACTGTTGTAGGTGCGATCCTCGTCCTCACCCACGATGCCGGATGTCTCGACCGACGAGTCGACCAGATCCCGCCAGTAGGCGACGTCGTGCGCCCCGTCGGTCTGGAGCATGTGCTTGCTGGCGAACTCTGCCATCCGCGCTTGGTCGTCGATCAGCGGCGAGACTGCGGTGTCCATGCTGTAGTCGAACCCGAAGAACCACCTGCGCCCATCAACCAGCATGGACTCGATGCCGCCTATGCGACCCTCGCGGTCCGCGATCGGTTCGATGTCTTCCACGAGGGTCGAGCGTAGTACAGCAGCGCCATCGCTTTCGGTGACCGCCGGCCGGTCGCGGAGCCTACTGACCGAAGACGCCTGAACTATTGTTGATCTCGGTGGAGGCAGATCGGAGTAGCTCCAGGACGCGATCGCGGTCGGTGCCAGGGGTGAGGGTGACAAGCATGGCGAGATCCTGACAGAGCAGACCGACCGCTGGCCCGCCCCCGGCGTGATCTGAATTGTCGTCCTCAGCATGTGACGGTTCAGGGTTCTACAGCTCCGTGAGGATGCGTCCGCGTTGCTCGGCGTAATCGCGTCGCTGATCAACCGATCTCGGTAGAGGGCGGCCAGTTGATTGAGCCGCTCAGCGATCGGGTTGGGCGGTGGTGTCGGGTCGTCGTGCGGGTGTTTTGCACGGTTGTCGGCGTAGACGCACAGGTAGCGGGCCGGCGCCCGGCGGGCTGGTGGGGCCTGCGTGTCGATGGTGGCCACCAGGTGCCCGAAGCGGATCCGGCGCCGCGTGGCGGGCGGTTCCGGCAGGTCGATGACCGGTATGGCGCGTAAGGCTGGTGCGGCAATGAGTTCGAGGTAGACGCACTGGCGGGCGTACTCCTCCCGGATCGTCGCGACCTCGGCCGCGATGGTGCGGCCCCTGAGCAGCTCCTCTCTGGTCTGGTGGAACTGCGCTTCGAGCCGGTTGGCGCGGCGGACCTCGCGGTGGCGGCCGTTCTCCGAGGCCCGGAGTTTGTCGATGTAGCGTCTGGTCTCCGTCGAAGGCGCTCTTGGAGCCGGGCGAGCTTGCGCTGCAGGACCGGGATGGCCGGCTCGCTCTCGGGCACGTTTCGCTGGCCCGGCTTGCCCGGAGGCCGGCTGACCGGGCCGTCGTACCCGTGGGGCCGCTGGCCGCGGGCGCACTCGTACCAGCCCGCCGCCACCACCCGGATGAGCTGTAGAGGGAGCCGCCCGGCGGCGTCACCGTCGAGCCGGATGACCACGGGCTTGGGCGCTCGCGCGGCGGCCTGACCCACCCAACGTCTCGGGCTGGGCAGGCCGCCCACCCGGCCAGATCACGTACGTGCCGACAAGGCGTACGCCTCACGGAAGAACCGTGCTTACCTGCGGCGGCGGGGGATCCGCTGCACCATCCCGGACAAGGCCGACCAGGCCGGCAACCGCAAGAACCGCGGCTCGCGTGGCGGCCGGCCACCGAAGTTCGACCCGGACTACAAGGCTCGGCACGCGGTCGAGTGCGGCATCAACCGCCTCAAAGGGCACCGAGCCGTGACTACGCGATACGACAAGCTCGCGGCTCGCTACGAGGCGACCGTCCTCGTCGCGGCCATCAACGAGTGGCTGTGAGCAGCATCTTCGCGATTGGCCCGGTGTCCCTTTACTTCTCCGCTTCGAATGCCTGGGCGACGGCCAAGCTGTCCTCGTAGACGTGGTGCCGGGTGACAAGGCCGTCTTCGACGGTGAGATGCAGAGCGAACCGTGCCTGATAGGCACGTCCGGTGGGCCGGGCGGTTTGACGGATTTCGCCGAGCACGACTGCGTCGCTTCCATCGATAAGGATGCGCTCGACCTCAGTCGCCACCAATTCCGGCACGTGGTACTCGGCAAGCTCGCGATAGTGGGCGGCCGCGTCGGCCCGGGTGGACCGGTGACGGATCCACGGCGTGGCAGTACGGCCGTGTTCGGACTCCGGCCAGTCAAGCTTCCAATCGCCCTGCTCGGCATACAGCTCGGCGATGCGCTCGGGGTCGCCCTCGCCAATTCTGCGCAGCAACTCCTCAACCACAGTACGCGTGTCCGTAGGTGCGGCAATGGGCATGGCTGACCTTCCGTCCTGGTCCGCGTCGTCCAACGCGGAGCGATCACCACCGAGACGATTACCTCTGAAGTAAGGCAAGCATATCGACAAGATCCACTTTCGAGGAACCCTCCCGGCACGCACAAGCCGACGCCGCTCAGACTTCCGCCGGAGCTGTCCAGCACGATGTGCGCGCCGCCTAGGTCGCGGCGCGCGCATTTCCGGCGTCGACCAAGTCCGCCGTCGCTGGCACACCGACGTTGACGGCCCCAGCGTCTGGGCCGCCACAGCTCGGCGCTGCACGGTCCGCTACGCCAGCAGCGCCCACCCAGGCAGCGGATCGGTGGGGGAGGTCGAGGGGCAAGGCGCTTGAGGACCAACGTTCGGCAAAGTCACGGGAAGCAAAGATCATGAACCCTCCCGGAGGCGATCTCCGAACTCGCCAGCCCTGCTCGCGCCGGCGACAGGGGTTCCGGTAGTCCTGGCGGAAAACCAACGTATATGGCTGACCAGGGCGAACGTGCTGAGCCGGGGCCTTCCCGAACCGACCATGCTGATCACCTCGCAGGGGACCGGCGGGGGAGGGTGGTAAAGGTGGTGTAAATATTTTCGCTTATCGCTGTAACAGCTGAACTGGAGGCCGGTGGCAGAGTGAAAGGGCCTAACTGCACCCAGTAGTGGCCCCGGGAGGAAACACGTGTCGCTGCCACCTCAGAACAACGTTCCTGATCTCGATGCCGGCGGTCCGGCAGCAAGTATCGACTATCCGCCGGACGGAGTGCGGTACAACCAGCCGCTGTCCATCAGCATCCAGGCCCCGCCGCACACCCGGATCACAGGGGTGAACCCACGGTGTACAGGGATGTCGTGTCCGGTGCAGATCGCCCCTGACGGCAAGTCCGCCACGGTGCAGAGCTCGTTCAGCCTCTATGACTTCAACGCCCCCTACACCGTTGACGTCGTCGCCGATATCGACGCTCCGCTGGCCGGGGGATCGTTCAGCGGTACCTTCACCATGAATGGGGTGACGCAGCCGCTCACCGTCAACATCAAGCCCGGCATCCAGGGGATCATCGCGGGTAACCTCCGCAACACTAGCCCCCAGGGCGGCGGCATACGCGTGCTCTCGGTCGACCCGGGCAGCAGCACCGAGGCCGCCGGACTCCTGCCCGGCGACCTCATCATCGAGGCGGCCGGCATCCTCACCCCCACGGTGAACGACCTGGACGCCGTTTTGAGGGGCAAGCGTTCGGGTGTCACCGTCCCGGTAGTCGTCCGGCGCGGGGGCCAGCTCGTGACCCTTCAGATCCCGCTCGACCCGGAGCCGTAGGAGACACCGAAGCGAGCCAAGCCAACACCGGTCCGGGCGCCCTGACCATACGGATCAGAGCCCTCGGGCCGCCTTTTGAGGCGGCAAGCTGCCACTTCAGGCCCGCCCGTAGCTTTCCAGCGAAAGAACAACTGCTAAGCAGCTGGTCTAGGGCTGGAGAAGCCTCCGCTGGCGTCCCGAAAACGACGTTCTCGGGACCCGGCCACCCACCGCCCCCGCTGGCCTGGGCCGTCGGGATCACCGCCCCGCCGTCACGCCATCGAACCCCTGACCCACTGGCGCACCCGAGACGCCCGGCGACTCGCCCCCGAGTGCACCGGGCAGGCCCTGCCCGCCGGCCGGATGCTCCGGCTCACCAAGACCCAGATCGAGATCATCGACGGGAACCTCCACCGGCCGCTGCGGCTGAACGGGACCGACCTGGGCGCTGTCCTGGACGCCGGCCGGGTCACCGACGAGCTGATCCGTCGCTGCGAGCAGGCCGTCATCGCCTGGCGCGACCACCTGGGCGGATTCCGGGGCGCCGGCTGGACCGACGTTGTCGACGCCTGCGGCCGGGCCGGAGAAGCCGTGTGGGCAGCGTGCCGGCCTGCCGATCCCGGCGAGCAACTCGACCTGTTCGCAGCCGCCGGCATCGAGAGCGGGGACCAGCCGTGATCAGGACCGCGACCCTCGGATGCTGCACGACGCCAGAACCAGCAGAGTTGGGAAACGGGCTCGGAAGGACGCTCGGGAGCGACTCTGCAGTCCAGCGCGGACAGCCTGATCCCGACAGCAGCCTCTTCGGACATGTCGCAACCTGCCGTACCCGAATGCCGGCAGACTCCTGGTCGCGGCGGCCGGGCGGGCCTGATCGCGGCACCGACCGCGCCTGCCGGCCTGGCCCGTCGGATAGCGCTGGCCGGGGCAGGTATGGCGGTCGTGGTCGAGCACCGGATGGGGCGGTTCGGGATGACCGGCGTTGGTGGCCGCCTCGTTGGCGGCGCGGCTCGGTCTCTTCCGGCCGACATGGCCTCGCGGGCCGAAGTGCACGGTCGTGCCGCAGGGGAGAGCGGCTCGACCAGGGCAGACATGTCGACCAACGGCACAGGAATATCCGCGGATACCACGTGACCAGCGTGCCGACCGATTCGTTGACCACACAGCTTCCAGTTGGACGGGCCAGGGATCACGCGATGACCAGCGACTACGACGACCAGCCGGTACGAATCCCTCCGGGGGCCATCGGGACGGTGGAGCGCAACCAACTCGTCGGCCACCGGTAGCCGGCCGCGACGAATGGCGGACCGGCAGAACAGACGTCCGGCTGAGCGGCAGATCGCCCGGGTGATGCGCAAGCCTGAGCAGCCGGAGCAGGCCAACTTTCTGGAGCTCTTCTTCGACCTGGCGTTCATCTTCGCGCTCACCCGGGTCACCCTGCCGTTGATCGATCGTCTCGACGTCGTCGGCGCCGCCCAGATGCTCGTGTTGCTGCTCGCCCTCTTCTGGCTGTGGTCCTTCACCGCCTGGGTGACCAACTACTTCAACCCGGAATCGAGCGAGATACAACTGCTCACCATCGTCAGCATGCTCGGCGCCGTGCTGATGGCGGCCGCGGAGCCCCGGGCGTTCGCGGATCAAGGCATGCTGTTCGCGGGCACGTACGTGGCCGTCCACATCGGCCGTACGCTCGCCATCGTCTACCTCCTCCGAGCCGACGAGCGGCGACTCAATCCCACCCGGATCCTGTTCTGGTTCGGTGTCTCCGCCGTGCCGTGGATCGCCGGCGCGCTCAACTCCGACAGTACGGCCCGACTGGCGCTGTGGGCGGTGGCGCTGGCGGTGGACTACACGGGCGGAAGGCTCCTGTGGCCCACGCCCAAACTGGGCCGGGTCCCAACGTCGCAGTGGGTGTTCGCCCCCGAGCATCTGGCCGAGCGGTACCGGCAGTTCTACGTCATCGCGCTTGGTGAGACGATCTTCATTCTTGGCCGCACGCTGTTCTACAGCGACCTCACCGCCGCCCGGATGGCGGCATTCGTGGTGGCGTTCACCACCACCGCGTTGATGTGGCGGATCTACATCCAGCGGGCCGGGCGGATCATGGGTGAGGCCATCAGGAGGTCGGCGCAGCCCAACCGGCTCGGTCGATCGATTGCCAACACCCACCTGCTGATGGTGATCGGCATCGTGTTCACCGCGGTGGGGTACGGGCTCGTCATCGGCGATCCGCTCGGGCACACCGACCTGTCGTGGCTCGGCCCGATTCTCGGCGGGCCGGCGCTGTTCATCGTCGGGCGGGCCCGCTTCGAGTGGGCGGTGTTCTCCCGTGTCTCACCGTCCCGGCTGGTCGCGCTGGTCGTGATGGCCGCCCTGGCGGCACCGCTGCTCCTCGGGCCGCCGCTGCTCGTCACGGTCACCGCCGCGACGGTCCTGACCGGAATGGCCGTAGCCGACGCGCGGCGTGCCCGGGGCTGCCCGCCCGAGAAGCCGTCACCACCCCGCCGGTAGCCAACAGGCCGGACGCGAAGCGGACAGCGGCATCGAACACGGCGTGCACCCCAACGAGATAAGCAGCCCCTTCGACCTGGTCGAAACCCTCGACTGGCTACGAACAAAACCTCAACGATCAGCAGGCGGCGGTTCTACGCCTGCTCGCCAGCGGCGCCAAAGACGATGCGATCGCTCGCAGCCTCGGCGTGTCCGCCCGCGCGGTGACCCGAACCGTGGGTGAACTCACCACCGTCTTGGGTGCGGGCAGCCGTTTCCAGGCCGGCGTGCGGGCCGCCAAGCTGGGTTGGCTTGACGGCTGACCTTGGCGACATGGGATTCAGGGCAGCCGACCGGAAAGCTTCCTCGACACGACGCAGAACGTTACCGCAGGACAAGCCGCAGCGGGCGCCACCAGGCTCGCTGGCGACGCCCGCTCGCCCTACTGCCATGATCGGGACAGAGCCCGTCGCCCGATGGCCGCACCCGCCGGCAGCAGTGCGAAGGTTGCCGCCATCGCGGGAGCGAGACCGACGACGTCGTGGACGGCCCCGACAGCGAGGTAGGCCGTGCCCGCCGCCGTCGTGCCGACGCCAAGGACGATGCCGGCGGCCGCTGCGGGTGCCTGTGGCAGGGCGTTCTGAGCGGCGACGACCAACAGCGGTTGACTGGCGTAGAGCAGAGCGCCTGCGGCGCTGGCCGCGACCAACGTCGCGGTTGCCCGGCGGCAGCACCAGCACGGCGGTCAGCGGTATCACGGCGGCCAGCAGCGACACGCTCGTGGTGCGGGCGTGTCCGAGGCGGTTGGCGAGCGCGCCGCTGGCCACCGCCCCAAGCCCGGCGGAGAGGGAGAACGCGGCGAGAACCCAGCCGAGCAGTGGCGCCTCGGTGGCCAGGCCGTGTTCGGAGACCAGCCACGGCGGTACGGCGCTGGTGAAGGTGAGGAAGGCCAGGCTGGCGATCGTGGCCGTCGCCGTGAGGCGGCCCAGCGGGCCGTTCAGGATGCGTGGCGTGATCCGTTGAGAGGTCGCGGCGGTCTGGTGCGGCTCCCAGTCAGGTAGCAACACGAGCAGGGCGACGGCGAGAATCAGACCCGGCACCATAAGCCACGGGCTCACGCCGACGCCGGACATGCCGACGAGGTAGAGGATGAGCACTGGGCCGGCGGCGAAGCCGGCCATGCTGCCGGCGGTAAACATGCCGAACGCCAGGCCAGGGTTTGCGCTGGTCGGGCCGCCGACGATGCTGGTTGCCACAGGGTGCAGGGCGGCGGAGCCGATGCCGCCGAGAGCGAGCAGCGCGGCCAGCAGGGCAGTGGTGCCGGCCGCGCCGGCCAGGCTGAGCGAGATGGCGGCCAGGGCCACCCCGACGGCGGCGACCCGACGCGCGTCGAGCCGGTCGGCGAGCGCGCCAAGCCAGGGCTGGGTGGCCGAGGAACTGATGCTGAATGTAGCCACCAGCAGGCTGACGGACACGCTCGACGCCCGCGCCGCCTGGCCGTTCCTGCTGCCCTTCGGCGTGTACGTGCTCCACACCCTGGAGGAGCTGCCCGGCTTTGCCGCCTGGGCCACCCGTCACTTCGGGCCCGAGACGACCGGTACGTTCGCCGGTTACCACATTCCCCTCATTCTGCTGGTGCTGGTCTGTTCCTGGCAGGCAGCGCGGACCGGCCGCAGTGGCTGGGTGGTGGCGGCGACCGCCTTCCAATGGCAGTTCGCCGTCAACGCCCTGTTCCACCTCACGACCTGGATCGCCTTGGGTGACTACTCGCCCGGCGCGGTCACCGCAGCCACCGTCTCGCTCCCAACCACCGTTTACTACCTGGCCTGGCTGCGCCGCCACCAGCGGGCCACCACCCGACAGCTCGCCGTGGCCATCACGCTCGGCACGCTCATCGCAGCCGCCGCGATCAGCTTTCTGTTGTTCCTCTAAGAACCAGGCCGTGGACGACAGCACCGACGCCCAACAGCCGCTGACCTTGGATTCCATCGACGACTACCTATCAGGAGGACACCGTTGATACCTCCCGCCGCCGTGCTCGTCTACCTGCTCGGCCTCATCTTGGCGTTCGGGCGTGGCGCACCCTCTCTAAGGAGTTGTTATGACCCCTCGCAGAAAGAAGCCTGCTTGCTGACCACCAATAAGGCGTAGCGGACGGCGAGGCTGTCGGCTACGTGACTGCACCCTGGCGGCGCGGCGGGACGGGCCTAGGCTGAGCGCACCTTTCGCCCGGCGACGCTCCGGAGGGAGCCGTCCCATGCCATCCATCCTCGCGACCGCTCTCCTCGCGGCCGCCTTGACGGCCGCACCCACCCTCGCATCCCCCGCCGTCGCCGCGTCCGTCGCGCCCGGCGCTCTGGCCGGCTACCGCATGGTGGACCTCGGCACCTTCGGCGGCGACAGCAGCTACGTCACGGCCATGAACGACCGCGGCGACGTGGTTGGCCGCGCCCAGGCCGCCGACGGCACCTTCCGCGGGTTCCTCTGGCGCGACGGTCGGATGATCGATCTCGGCGCCTTCAACCCGATTGATGTCAACGACCGCGGCCAGGTCGTCGGCGGCCGCGGCGACGGCTCCGGCGGGTACGTCTGGCACCGTGGTGTCCTGCGGTCGCTGGGCGACCCGTCCGCCCTGCCCGTGGCGATCAACGACCGCGGCCAGGTCGTCAGCCGCACCGCCGAAGGCCCTGTCCTGTGGACGAACGGCCGCGCCCGGCCCTTGCCCCTCGCCGAGGTGTCCGACGTCAACCAGCACGGCCAGGTCTCGGGCGGAATGCACGTGCCGGGCGGCTTCCATGCCGCCCTGTGGCACCGTGACCGGGTCACCGACCTCGGCGCCGGCCCTTTCAACCGCAGCAACACGTACGCCCTGAACGACCACGGCTGGGTGATCGGCTGGCAGTTCTCGGCCAAGCAGTTCCCGCGCGGCATCCTCTGGCGGCACGGCCGCGCCCTGGACGTCGGCACCCTCGGCGGCAGCTTCACGGAACTGCGGGCAATCAACAACCGCGGCGAGATCCTGGCCACCTCCCAGGCCACCGACGGAAGCGCCCGCCCGGCCCTGTGGCGGCGCGGCGTCCTGCACGACCTCAGCCTCGCCGGGGTCAGCACGGCGGGCACGGTCGTCGACCTCGATGACCGCGGCCGCATCGCCGCGTCGATCCGCCCGGTCTGGGGTGTCAGCCGCGCGGTCGTCTACCACCCGCGCTCGTTCGAAGGCTCGGCGGCACCCCGTCCGACCGCGTCCGGCTATACCGCTCGAGGAGCAGGCCGGTGAGCCACTTAGAGATCGTTTCACTTTGAGTTGTGGAGTATCCGGAGGCAGATGGTTGCGCAGGCCAGGCTGGGTAGGGCTTGGTGGATGTCGGCGCGTCGTTCGTAGCGGGTGCGTAGTCGATTGAAGGCATGCAGCCAGGCGAAGCTGCGTTCGACGACCCAGCGGCGACGGCCGAGGCCGGAGCCGTGTGGGTGACCGCGGCGGGCGATGAGCGGCGTGATCCCTCGGGCGCGCACGAGGTGGCGGTACCTGTCGTGGTCGTAGCCACGGTCGGCGTAGATCTCACGAGGACGGCGGGCAGGCCGGCCACGCCGGCCACGGATCGGCGGGATGGCGTCGATCAGCGGGATGAGCTGGGTGACGTCGTGCCGGTTGCCGCCGGTCAGCGTGACCGCGAGCGGTGTGCCGCCGGCGTCGGTGATCAGATGGTGTTTGCTGCCGGGCCGGCCGCGATCGACCGGGCTGGGGCACGAGCCGAGATCAACGGCGCGAGCCGCTCCCACAACCCATCAACGATCTCCCTCTCACGCACAGCCTATGGGCGTACGGTCTCGGGGGTGGGCCGGGTCGTCCGCGCGGAACCCGCTCACGCCCGTTGACGAGGCCGATTCTCCCCGTTGTCACGGGCCCGGTATTCGCGCGGACTCATGCCGTTGACCGCGGTGAAGTGACGCGAGAAGTAGAAGGGATCGTGGTAGCCGACGGCGGCGGCGATCTCGGCGATGCTGAGGGCACTGGCGACGAGTAGCTGACGGGCCCGCGCCATGCGCAGCCGTTTCGTGTACTCGGTCACCGAGAACCCGGTCAGGGAACGGAATCTTGCGGAGAAGTGGGACGTGCTGTAGCCCGCAAGTTCGGCCAGCTGACGGATGTTGAGCGACGCCGACAGGTGCGCGCGCAGATAGTCCTGGACGCGGGCGATCGGTTCACGGGTGACCCCCCGGCCGTCGCGTTCGGCGGCCAGCTGGGCGAGCAGATTCCAGGCCGCGCCGGCGGCCGCGGTGAGGCTCGCCGCCGTCTCGTCGCGCGCGAGCTCATCGCAGATGCTCTCGGCCAGCGCGAAGGCACGAAACGGGTCGGTCATCGGCGCGGTCGGCGCGGCCACGGTGAGCCCGATGGCGCTGAGCAGGTCGGGGACGTCGTCGCCGGTGACGTGCAACCACCAGATGGACCAGGGCTCCGCCTCGGCGGCATAGTACTGATGTGACACGGCCGCGGGAATGATGAGAACTTCGTTCGGGCCTACGTCATGCCGGGCCCCGGCGAGTTCACACCAGCCGCTCCCGTCGGTGCACATGATCACGATGGTCTCGGCAGCCCCTGCGCGCCGCCATCTACCGTGTCGGGCCGCATGCGGGAAGTAGCCAGCGTCGGTCACGAGCATCCGCGAGGTCGGCTTGCGCTGCAGCGCCTGCTTCGCCAGAAGTCGGGGCAGGACGTGCAGTCGCTGATCGGGAAAGCCGTCGCGAAGGTACATCTGCCGATCGTATGCGAATCATAGAACCGTCCAGGTTGGCCGTCGATCCGTACATTCCGAGAATCGCGCTCGCGGCCTAGGTTTCGTTCATGTCCCTGAGCCCCTTCGATCTGCCGCCTCGTCCGGATCGCTTGGCGAACGCGCCGGTGGCGGCGTGGGCTGCGCCGGTCACCATTCCGACCTACCTGCCCGAGGCACCGAGCCGGTACCCCGCCTACCTCGACCGCCGGGTCTATCAGGGATCGTCAGGCCGGGTGTTCCCCCTGCCGTTTCACGACCGAATCCAGGAGTCCCGCTCCGATCACCGTTGGCTGGGACTGCATGTGGAGAACGCGTACCTGCGGCTGCTGGTTCTGCCCGAACTCGGCGGGCGGATCCAGTTCGCAATCGACAAGCGCACCGGCTACTCGCTGTTCTACGCCAATCCGGTGATCAAGCCCGCGCTGGTCGGGCTCACCGGGCCCTGGTTGGCCGGTGGGGTGGAGTTCAACTGGCCGCAGCATCACCGTCCGGCGACCTTCCTGCCCACGACGTGGCAGGTGGACGAGGCCGCCGGCATCGTCTGGTGCTCCGATCACGACCCGTTCGCCCGGATGAAGGGCATGCACGGCGTACGGTTGGCGCCCGATTCGACGGTGATCGAACTGAAGGTCCGCCTCTTCAACCGCAGCGAGCAGGCGCAGACCTTCCTCTGGTGGGCGAACGCGGCGGCCCAGGTTCACAGCGACTATCAGTCGTTCTTCCCCGCCGACGTGACCGTGGTCGCCGATCACGCGAAGCGGGCGACCAGCACCTTTCCGGCCGCGACGAGCACGTACTACGGGATCGACTATCCGAACCGCCGCGACCTGGACCGCCGGCCGGACAGCGCGCGTCGCGTCCCGGGCGACCGGCTGGACTGGCCGCGCAACATCCCGGTACCGACGTCGTACATGTGCGTGGACTCGCGGGGTGACTTCTTCGGCGGCTACGACCATCGCGCCGGGGCCGGCTTCGTTCACTTCGCCGACCACCACTACGCGGTGGGCAAGAAGCACTGGACGTGGGGCGACGCACCCTTCGGGCACGCCTGGAACCGCAATCTCGCCGACGACGACGCCGCCTACATCGAACTGATGGCCGGCGTGTTCACCGACAACCAGCCGGACTTCTCACACCTCGCTCCCGGCGAAACCAAGACCTTCTCCCAGTACTGGTATCCGCTGGCCGGCACCGGCCCGGTGGTCGCGGCGAGCCTCGACGCGGCCCTGGGGATCGAGCGCGGGACGGCGCAGACGGTGCTCCGCTTCGACGCGACGCGCGACCTGGGCACGGTCGAACTGCTGGTGCAGGACCACCATGGCGACCAGCTGCACAGCGAGCGGTTCGAGCTCGGGCCGGACGCCCGGCCGTCCGTCGTCGTCGCGACGGCACCGCACGCCGTTGAGCTGCACCGCGACGGGCGGTGCCTCCTGCGCTGGCAGCGTCCCGCGGCGGCCGCAGGCACCGATGAGGCGGCCCGGGTGAGGATGCAGCCGGCTCAGGAGCCAGCCCCGCCTACCGAGATAGCCTCCGCCGAGGTGCTGTACCTCACCGGCCGTCACCTCGAGCAGTACCGGCATGCGACCCGCTCCCCGGAGCCGTACTGGGCGCAGGCGCTGGTCCACGATCCGGGACACACCGCGACGCACACCGCTCTCGCGGCCCGCCGGTACGCCGAGGCTCGCTTCGCGCAGGCCGAGGAACACCTGCGAGCCGCACTGGACCGACTGACGGCGTTGAACCCGAACCCGGACAGCGGGGAGGCTCACTACCTGCTCGGGCTCACCCTGGCCCGCCGCGGACGCGACGACGAGGCGTACGCCGCGTTCGCCAAGGCGACCTGGCTCGCCCCCTGGACGGGCCCCGGGAACCATCAGCTGGCGGTGATCGACGCCCGCCATGGCCGAAATGATCAGGCACTAGAGAGGGCGAGCGCGGCCCTACGCGCGCAACCCGAACAGCTGCAGGTCCGCGATCTCATCGTGGTACTGCTGCGCCGGCTGGGCCGCGCAGCGGAGGCCGAGCATGTCCTCGCCGAGACGCTCACACTGGATCCGCTGGACATCTGGGCGCTGCAGCTGGCCGGCCGGCTCGAGGCAGCCCAGGGGCACAGGGAAGCCCAGACACTGCTCGACGTCGCACTCGAGCACGCCCGGATCGGTGAACTCGAGACGGCCACGGCCCTGTTCACCGACGCGCGATCCGCCGACGCGCACCGCCCACTCGGTCAGACGGCCTGTGCGGTGCTCGCCGACTACCACGCCGCGGTCGTTGCCGACCGCCTCGGTGATTCGGTAGCTGCGGCAACGGCCCGGGCCCGCGCCCGCGCCCGCGAACGGACCTGGAACTTCGCCACCCGCCTCGACGACGTCGCCGCACTGGAGGCGGCACTGGCAGCCGACCCGGCCGATGCCACCGCAGCCGCCCTGTTGGGCCACTGGTACTACGCCCACAACCGGGTCGACGACGCCATCGACTGCTGGCGGCGGTCAGCCACACACGACGGGTCCGATCCCGTCGTGTGGCGCAACCTCGGGATCGCCAGCTACAACCACCGGCACGATCCCGAGGCCGCAACCGCGGCTTACGAGCGGGCACTGCGGCTCGCGCCGGGTGATCCCCGCCTGCTGAGCGAGATTGATCAACTACTCAGGCGCATCGGGGCACCGGCGGGCGACCGCCTCCGTCGGCTCGAGGACGTGCCGTTGGCCCTGCTCAAGCGGGACGACCTGGCTGTGGAGTACGCCCATCTACTGGTCACCGCCGGCCGGCCGGCGCACGCCCTGGCGGTCTTCGAACAGCGTCAGTTCCAGCCGTGGGAGGGCGGCGAGGGCCAGGTGCTTCGGGCATGGGAACGCACGCGACTCGCCCTGGCGGACGAGGCTCTGGACCGCGGGGACGCCGCGGCAGCTGCCGCACACGCCGAACTGGCACTGCAGCCGCCGCCGTCTCTGGGCGAGGCCCGCCACCCGCTGGCCAGTCCGGCCCGGCTGCTCCTCACCCTGGGCAAGGCCCTGGAGGCGACGGGGGAACACGACAGCGCCGAGCGGTACTGGCGGGAGGCCGCCGCGTCGCGGGGCGACTTCACCGAGATGAACCCGTCCGGCTTCTCGGAGAACACCTACTTCTCGATCCTGGCCGACCGCCGGCTCGGCGAGTCCGCCCACGCCGACGAGTCGGTAGCCGGCCTCGCGCAACACGCCGAGCGACTTGCCCGGACACCGACGGTCATCGACTACTTCGCCACCTCGCTGCCGTCGCTGATGCTCTTCGACGACGACCCGCAACGGCGCGTCGACCTCACCGTCGAACTGCTTCGCGCGCAACTCGCCATCCTCGCGAGCGATCCGGCCACCGCCCGGAACCACCTCGACGCCGTCCTCGCGGCCGACCCCAGCCACGAGTTGGCCCGAGACCTCAACCTCCACCTCGACCGCACCGGGAGCCTTCCATGAGCTACGTTCCCGTTCCCCCGCCGGCGCACGTCCCAGACCGCTTGGCCATCACGCTCTGGGACTTCTCCTGGTACGTGCGCACCGGGCCGGGAGAGCCGTTCGAGGATCTCGACCGGGCATTCGCCGCAGCCGTCGAGCGCGGCTACAACGCGGTGCGGATCTGTGCCATGCCATACCTGCTGTTCGGCAGCGGTCTGGACACCTCTGCGCTGCGGCTCGGGCCGTTGGGCGGCGACTACGGGCAGCGAGTGCGCTGGTACGACGTCCGGCAGCCGACGGTCATCGATGCGCGCGCGCACATGCTGGAGCTGTTCCGGGCCGCGAAGCGGCACGGCTGCTTCGTCATCCTCTCCTCCTGGGAGTACCAGCAGAGCTCCTCCTTCGCCGCCGACCCCAGCTGGTGCGAGGCCCTGCTGGCCATCGAGCCGCAGCGGCGGGCCGAAGCGCAAGCGGTCGCCCTCGCCGACCTCGTCGACTTCCTGACCGAGCACCAGCTCGACGACCGGCTTGCGTTCACTGAGATCCACAATGAGGTCCAGGCCGGTTACCTGGCTGACGGCCTGACCGGTGACGAGGAGGAACGATTGACGGCCCTGCGACCGCGGCTGGAGCGGGCGCTGACCGTTTTCCACAACCGTCAACCCGGCCGGCCGGCGACGGTGAACTACGCAGGGGTGCCGGCTGGCACCATGCGCGCCATTCCGGAAACGATCGACGTGTTGGCCTGCAACCCCTACGTCTACGGGGTGCTGGGCGCGTTCATCGAAACCTACGGGCTGCGCGGTGACCCTCAGGCCTTCGACCAGGCGCGCGCCGGACACGACATCCTCCGACCCGGAGCCCCCAGGCTGGCCGACTGGTCGCCGGACCATGCCTGGCGGCAGACCGCGACCATCGTGTCCAGACCGGAGATCTTCGTGCACGACTGGGGCGACGCCGAGGCAATCGACCGCTGGCTCTACCGGCACTACCCGGCATGGGAGAAGGGGATGGCGACCACGCTGCGGATCTGGCTGGACATCGCGCACGACTGGGCGACCCAACGCGGCGTGCCGATCGTATTCGGGGAGGGCTGGATCGGTTACACCCCGCGCGACGGACGGTTCGAGGAGGGCCCGATAGGTGCCGAGTTCTGCCGGCTGGCGACCGATGAGTCGCTGCGGGTCGGTGCCTGGGGAACGATCGTCTGCTCCAACGCCGCCCCGCACCACGCGATGTGGGACGACGTCGCCCTCCAGCGGCAGTGCAACGAGGCATTCCGTACCGGCGCCCGCCTTCGGCCGCCGCGCTTCACTTGATCTTTAACCTATTGGGCGATGGCATCGACCCCGGCTGATCAGGGTACAGCCCCTTGATCGATTATCCTTTCTGCCTACACCACGTCCCGCAACTGGCCGGCGGTGACCGTGGCGGCGTCGTCGCCGGGTTCCAGCCGGCGGGCGTCCCACGGCACGGTCCACGAGGTGTGCTCGGCCTCCAGAGCGGTCACGGACGAGTATGGCCAGGCCGGAACCCCGATGTGGGGTGTCCGTGCCGCGCCCGTAGGTGTGGCACAGCACCCCACTGCGGGCAGGTGTGCTCCGGCCGCAACCAGCACCTCGATCAGGTGAAGGGGTACGGGCCGAAGCGGCCCCACGCCACCGCACCGGCTAGCAGGGCCAACACAAGGTTCGTCACGATCGCGCTGGGCTCCTTGCGTCTGGCGTGGGTTATCGCTGCCCCGACCATCAGCAGTACGAGGCCGACGGCGGCCAGCGGCACCAGGACGGGGATGTCCAGCGCGGCGGGCAGGATCAACCCGACCGCGGCCAGCGCCTCCAGGGCGCCGATCAGCTTGATCATGCCGGGAGAGAATTCCTCGGCCCACGACATGTTCGGCGAGGTGACGAGCTTGTCCTTCGGCTGGGCCAGTTTCGCGCCGCCAGCGGCCAGGAAGACCGCGGCGAGCAGACCGGCCAGAATCCATAGAACGATGTTCATGAGTTGACCAATCAGGGGGTCAGACAGGCCCCGACGTTCTCGTGATGCGTCCCGATGCGCTCCGGTGGCGCGACCTCGGCTCCAACAGCCGTGACCAGCGACAAGGTCGGGCTAGCCGCAGCCGTCACGACGGGACGGAAGCGGCCTTTCGCGGGAACGCCGGGGCCGTGGGGGGCGGGTCGCCGTCAGGCGCTGGCGAAGGCGTGCTTGTGTGCGTTCAGCCACTGCTGGAACGTCTGCAGTTGCGGGTTCAGGTCGCGGACGACGTTGAGGTCGCGGACCGCGTTGAACTGCGGCACTTCCGCGTAGAACTGGAACATGTTCCCGGTCTCGGCCGCGGCGGGGAACGGCTGCGCCCGTACCGCGTCGAAGGGCACCGGCGCGTACACCACCTCTTCGCCCAGCACCGCGCTGAGCTGCTCGGCCATCTGCGTGCCGGTCAGGTGCTCGCCGGCGATCGACACGGTGCGGCCCACGAGGTCACCGCCGCGGCGGAAGATGCCGTAGGCGGTCTTGCCGATGTCTTCGGCGGCGATGCCGGCCAGCGGACTGTCAGCCATCGGCATGGCCAGCACGAGCCGGCCGTCGTCTCCCCGTTTCGGTGCCATCGGGCCAAGCAGGTTCTCCCAGTAGAAAGTGGTCTGCAGGAAGGTGCTCGGCACCCCGGCATCGGTGAAGAACTGGTTGGCCTCGGCCTTGGCATCGAAGTGCGGCACCTTGTAGCTACCCATCAGCGTCGGCATGCGCTCGTCGTGCAGCGGGATGTACTCGCGGGTGTCGTCCAGCGTCGACCAGATCACATGGGCCACGCCGGCGGTCTTGGCGGCCCGGGCCATGGTTGCCGCATCCTGCTTCTCCTGCTCGGGTGACATGTGCTCCCAGAAGTTGGTCACCAGGAACGCCCCATACGCCCCATCGAACGCCTTCGTCATGCTCCACTGGTCGCTGATGTCGGCCTCTACCACCTCGGCGCCCAGGGCCGTGAGCTCGCGTGCGGTGTCCGAGTCGGGACGGCGTGTCAGCGCACGTACCGCGAACCCACCACCGGCGTCGGCCAGGATCGCCCTGGCCAGCCCGCCACCTTGAGCTCCGGTCGCGCCGACCACCGCGATCACTCTCTGTTCCGCCACGGTCTTCTCCTTTGTTGGGTCAGGGGCGACACACCACCGCTACACGGCATGTCACCTACCTCCACACCCGAATACACATGATGTGTCATGTACCCTAGTCACAGGTGAATGACATGTCAAGCAACCAGGTAAACTCTTTGTTCATGAACGGCAGACCCGCCTGGCTGAGCCCCGCCGAGCAGCACGCCTGGCGCACCTTCATCCGCCTGCACCAGAAGCTCTGGGCCACGCTGGAGCGTGACCTGAAGGCGCACAAACTGTCCGGTCCGGACTTCCAGATCCTCGTCGCCCTCACCGACACCCCCGACGGTCGGCAACGATTCCAGGACCTCGCCAACACCATCGAGTGGGAACAGAGCCGCCTGTCCCACCAGATCGCCAGGATGATCAAACGCGGCCTGGTGGTCCGGGAAGAATGCTCGGAGGACGGGCGCGGTGCCTTCGTCGCCATCACACCGGCCGGCCGCACAACCATCGAGGCCACGGCACCCCACCATGTAGCCACGGTCCGCCACCTGGTCATCGACGCCCTTGGCCCGGATGACCTCGCCACCCTCGCACGGCTCTCCAACCGCATCCTCGAACAACTGGACAACGCGCCACCGCCACCCTCACCGCAGTCCTCGCACTGGTGACACCGCCGGGTCGACCTCGCCGAGGCGGTCCTCTGCCACGCCCGGCGCGCCGACCACGGCGGGCGGAGTACCGGCTGCCGGACGCGGCCGAGAAGGGCACGGCGGAGACCTTGCACGCCGAACTGGGCGACGCCAGCGCGTACATGCGGGAGCCTCCTGCACCGGTGGCCTCGCCCTCTGCGACCGCCTCACCCACCATGATGACGTCGCCACCGCTGGGCCGGCCCGCCCAGTGCGCCGGGAGTTCGTCGATCACCTGCCACTTAATACTGCAACGGCAGTAGGCGAATCGTCTTCGGGTCGGATTCGTTGGTCTGCCTGTGGTGGACGTTGATGTCGATCGTTGGCATGCGGAACTAGATCAGCTTCATGCGCGGATCGGTGTGCGGTTTCGCCGATCGGAGCCGCGTCGGCGGGCGCGGCAATACCTGTGTGGGCTGGTCTCGGGCTTGGGCCGTAAGAACGGGTGGACCCTGGCTGAGCAGGCCGGGGATGTGTCGCCGGACGGGATGCGGCGGGTGTTGTGGTGGGCGGACTGGAACGTCGATGCCGTCCATGACGACGTGCGTGGGTATGTGTTCGAGCATCCCGGTGATCCGGGCGGACGGAGAACTGCCAGGTCGGGGTGTTCCTGGCCTACCGCACGTCCAAAGGTCACGCGTTGATCGACCGGCAGCTGTACCTCCCGACGTCGTGGACCGACGACCGGGACCGGTGTCGGGCAGCGAGGATCCCCGGACGAGGTCGAGTTCGCCACCAAGGTGCAGATGGCCCGCACCATGCTGGCCCGCGCCCTCGATAGCGGGGTGCCGGTGGGGTGGGTGACCATGGACGAGGCCTACGGGCAGTCGAAGTCGCTGCGGGTCTGGCTGGAACACCGGGATGTGGGCTATGTGGTCGCGACCCGCCGCAACGACGACATGATCACCACGACAATGGAGACCGCCCGCGCCGAGGAGTTGATCGCCGCCCTGCCCGCTCGGGCGTGGTGCCGACTCTCGGCCGGTGCCGGAGCGCACGGCCCACGCGAGTACTGGTGGGCTCGGGTGCCGGTACGGATCTGTCGGCGGCCGGGCGGCGGTCATTGGCTCCTGGCGCGGGGCAGCATCACCACCGGCGAGATCGCCTACTACGTCTGTTACGGGCCACGCCGCACCCGGCTGTCGACCTCGCTCGTGTCGCCGGCGCGAGGTGGGCGATCGAGGAGTGCTTCCAGCAGGCCAAGAACGAAGCCGGCCTCGACGAGTACCAGGTCCGTGACTGGCGGGCCTGGTACGCCCACATCACCCTGGCGATGGCCGCCCATGCCTGGCTGTCCGTGGCTCGATCCCTTACGACAAAAGGGAATCCAGCACCGAGGACGGCATGATGATCGGCTACACGGTACCGGAGATCCGAAGCTGCTCACCGCACTCGTAGTGCGATCAGGTCACCCACCGGAGCGGGCCTGGGCCTGGTCCCGATGGCGCAGGAGACGCCAACACCAAGCCAGGACCTGCCACTACCGACGATGCGGCTACCCCTGACGAACTGCCGTTGCAGTATTAGTCCGTTGCTGCGGAGGAAGGGCGGTAGCTGCACGTAGCCGTTCAGGTTGTAGGGCTGTGAAGGCGCGCGGTGGTGCCTGCGGTGCCGGTGTTCGGGCGCTGGATTCCGACTTGCCGGAGCAGCACGACGCTCGGCAGGTCGGTGCCGACCTGCCGGGCGTAGGGGTCGTGGTCTCAGTGGTTCCGTGTGGCGCTCCGTCGGCCCGGTCGTCCGGCCCTGCCTGCTCGGCGCGTCCGCCGTGCCCCGCTTCCAGGTCGGTCCGACGACCGCCGTGACGGCTACGAGCCCGCGAGGCTCACTGCTCGATGTGGAAGGTGACCTTCGCCTGTTCGACGGTTTCCTGGACGCCCCGCACCTGGCCGCGCGTGCAGCCCCAGCCAGCCGGGGGATGGGTCACCCTTGACCTCGCCGACGTACAGCGCCAGTTGCTGGCGGAAGCGCTCGGCAAGGCCGCGGTCGCTCATGAAGCGGTCGAAGCCGTCGAGGTTGGCGTTGGGGTAGTCCCAGATGGGCCGGTAGCCCTGGGGCGGTGCGACATCGGTGCGGACGGACCACATGTAGAAGTCGGACTGGGTCTGCTTCGACAACCACCAGTTCAGGTACAGCTTGGCCGCCGCGGGGTGCCGAGCGCCGGCGAGAATGGCAGCCCGCTGAGCCCACGCCATGAACGGGTCGTGCGTCGGCACGAGGAAACGGGTCTTCACGCCCGCGCCAGGAGTGAGCGCGCCGTCGGTGCCGAGCGCGACGGCGGCGCTGCCCGCCTCTACCCGGTCGGCGGGTTCCTGCGTGCCCCGCACCCAGGCCACGTCCTGGGCGACGAACCTGTTCAACCAATCCCAGCCGTACTTGTCGACAATGAGCTTGTACAGGTACAGCACCGCATCGTCGTCGTTGGGGTAGGTCGAGACGATCCGGCCCTTCCAGCGCGGGTCGAGCAGGTCCACGGCGGTCGCGGGTGCCTTCGCCCCCACCTGGTCGATGTTGTAGATCGTGGAGAACGCGTCGACGAAGATGCCGGTCCAGGCGCCGTCGCGATCCTTGAACGCGGGGTGGATACGGGAGAACCCGGCCGGCTTGTAGGGCAGAAGCACCCCTTGGTTCTTCCAGCGGGGGAAATCCTGGAGGGTCTGCAGCTGAACCACGTCGGCGACGAGGGTGCGGGTGTCGAGCTGGTTGTCGACACGGGCGTCGTGGAACTTGCTGTAGTCCACGACCATGTTCACGGTGACGCCGGGGAACGCCTTTTCGAAGGCCGCCTTGTTGCCGTCCTGCTGGGTGGCGGTGTCCCCGCCCGCGTAGACCGTCAGGGTGCCGCCCTCGGCCTTCGCCTCCCGGTACAGCTGCTGCAGGCTCTTGGTCTCCTCGTGCACCGAGCCGGGACGTACGGCCGAGCGGGCTGGGCTGGCCGCAGCGCTGTTCTCCCTCGCGGCGCCCATGACGGTCGCCGCGGTCGCGAGTGAGCCGCCCACCAGAACCTGACGTCGCCCGATCGCCATGATGACTCCCTTCCGATGGTGTCATGTCCAGGCCTGAGATTAGCTGCCTCCGCAGCTAATTCGCATGTGGCGATGGCGAGTATGGTGTTAATCACTCGCAGGATTACTACACGTATTTCCGGTTATGCCCGCCGCGCACCCGCTTGTAGATTGCTGTACAGTCAGGCTTATGAGCGACGGCGGAACGGTGCCCGAAACCCTCGTGAACGATGAGGCGGTGGTTCTGTACGGCGACATCCTGCGCGTCACGGACACCATCGGTGGGCGATCCGAGCAGATCATCCGCGAGGCATCGGGGCTCGGCGGTTCCGAGTTCGAGGTATTGCTGCGGCTGGCGCGGCACCCCGAGGGCCGGACCACCAGCGCCCGCCTGGCCGAGGACCTCTCCTTCACCTCCGGTGGCCTCACCCGCCTGATCGCCCGCATGGAACAGGCAGGGCTGCTGGTGCGTCACCCCCACCCCGACGATCGCCGGGCGGCCCTGCTGGAGCCGACCTCCGACGGCAGGCAACGGCTGCGGCGGGCCCTGCAGGCGCACGTGCCGCAGGTCAACCAGGACCTGCTCGGAGCGCTCACTCCGGTCGAGCGCCTCATCCTGCGGGAACTGGTGACGAAGGTGCTCGAGCACTCTCCGCGTGGGCTCGTGCAGAACGAGTCGCAGCCTCACCTCCCGCTCCCGAATCCCTCGAATCCGACGAACGGAGGACCCTCGTGAAGATCCTTGTCATCGGCGCCACCGGCATGATCGGCTCGCGCATCGTCGCCGAGGCCCTCAACCGCGGTCACCAGGTCACCGCCGCGTCCCGTTCGGGCCGCTCGGACGGCCTGCCCACCGACCCGACACTGACCGCTGTGGCCCTGGACGCCGCCGCGCCATCCGCGGTGGCCGAGCAGCCCGCCGGTCACGACGCGGTGATCTCCGCCGTCTCCCCGCCCCGCGACGGCTCCGACCCCGCCGCCCCGCTGCTGGGCACCTACCGCTCGCTCGTCGAAGGTCTGCGCACCGCGGGCGTACGCCGCCTGATCGCCGTCGGCGGCGCGGGCAGCCTCAAGACCGCGTCCGGACAGGACCGGGTCGACAATCCCGACTTCCCCGCCATCTACAAGGCCGAGGCGCTCGCCCAGCGCGACCTGCTCAACCTCCTCCGCGCCGAGGCGACCGACCTCGACTGGACGTACGTCTCACCCGCCGACCACATCGCCCCAGGTGAGCGCACCGGCACCTTCCGGCGTGGTGGCGACCAGCTGCTCGCCGCGACCGACGGCAGCAGCTTCATCAGCGCGGAGGACTACGCCGTCGCGCTGGTGGACGAATTCGAGACCAACGACAACATCCGCCGCCGCATCACCGTCGCCTACTGACCCGACCGCCCGTTTCCGGGCGAGCTGGCAGGGCGCCCGGCGGAAAACGGGCGCCGGGGGCAGCCGCCGCGGAAGCCATGGCGCAGGCCCAGGTGCCCGCGGATGCCTGTGCGCGCCCACCGCCAGAAAGAGCTGTCAGTCTCGACTCCACCGCGACACTTGTCTCGGTATCGCGACCGGGCCTTCGCCGGTCATGATCTAGGGTTGGGTGTCGAGAGGAGTATCGGCGCAGTGGTTGAGCAAGCAGAGATCTCAACGGCCAAGGAAGCCGCGGACCACGAGCTGATACTGGCCTTTGGTCGGTTGCAGGGGGCGGCCAATCGGCTGGAGTACATCCTGGGCCGGGCGATCGAACAGGAGTGCGGAATCAGCCATCTGATGTTCGAGGTACTCCTGATCTTGGGCAGGG
>NZ_SMKD01000054.1 GCF_004348595.1 Micromonospora sp. KC723 | reverse complement strand
ATCGCCCGACTCAAACGCCACCGCGGCGTGGCCACCCGCTACGACAAGTTAGCCGTCCGCTTCCAGGCCGTCCTGACCATCACCATCATCTGCGAGTGGCTCTGACCCGCTTATGAAACACGCCTTAACCGAGTGACGATCGGTGCGGACGCCAGTGGACAAGCACGGATGATGGCGGACCACGCTTCCAAGCCAAGGGCCAGGAACAGCAGCTCACGTGGCCGTGCTGGTTGCCTGGGGGTCAAGGGGTCGTCGGTTCGAATCCGGCCGTCCCGACGCAGCTCAGAGGGCTGATCCAGCACTTGGATCGGCCCTCGTCCGCGTTCCGGGGACCAAGATCAGTCAAGTTGGCGGTGGCTGGCGCTCCTTGACCGTTGGTCAAGGTCCAACGACCATCTCCGAATTGTTCTCTTGAGGCATCGAAGCGGCCCGCTGCGCGGGCCGGCCGGCCACACCGGGCGGATGACAAGACCTAGAAATTTCGGGCTCTGCCCCGAACCCCGGCCTGCCTCAGGTACTGACGCCGGTCAGGTTGTCGTCTCGTGTCCGGTCCTGGTCTCCGCCGTCGTCGGCTTATCATGTCACCGTCTGCCGGTGGGGTGCAGCAATTCACTCCGCTACTGGCCAACGCCGCCCGGGCCGCTCGTCACTCACCTGGTGACCGCTGGTTCGTGGACGAGACCTACGTCAAGTCAACGGTGTCTGGCGGTACGTGTACCGGGCCGTGGACCAGCATGGTCAGGTCAGTCTCAACGCGTCGGGACGCCGCCGCGGCCCGGCGGTTCTTCCACCGGGCGCTGACCACGCTGAAGGTCACGCCCGGCGAGGTCGTGACCGACGCCGCCCCGCCTACGTCAGGGTGTTGGACGACCTGATCCCGTCGGCTCGGCACCACGTCGAACGGCACGCCAACAATCCGATCGAGGCCGCCACCGACGCCCCACCCGCGACCCGGGTGGTCGCCGTCGCGCGGGTCCGGCGGCAGTTTGGATCGCCGCAGCCGGGGGACCACAGGCGGCATGACGTCGACAATCACCCCGTACGAGGACGGACCGCTGATCGTCCGCGGAGACTTCGAGTTACGCACACCGGACGGCACGCCCATCGCACCGGGCCGGGCGACGATCGCCCTGTGCCGGTGCGGGAAGTCAGCCATCAAGCCCTTCTGCGACGGCACCCACAAGGTGATCAACTTCCGTGCCGGCGCCGATCGTGACACACCGAAGCCGCGATGAACCCACCGAGACGACCGGGGCGCGCCCGCGCCGATCGGCGCCGGACACCGGGTTTGTGGCAGTCGGGAGCGGGGACAGGCAGCGGGACGACTGTGCAGGGAGGCCAGGGTGGTTGAGTCTGGTGACCGTCGCTATGGTCCGGCGCCGCTGCCGCAGCCACGCGGGCCGGTCTCCGCGGCGCTGCACGACGCGCTCACGTCCGCCCCGCACGACCTACCCGCAGACCTGGCCTCCGAGTTCGACGGGGTGGACCCGATCGACAACGAGGACCTTCAGCTCACCCTGTTCCTCTGCTACGAGCTGCACTACCGCGGTTGGCGCGGCGTGGACGACCGGTGGGAGTGGCAGCCGTCGCTGATCGCGCTGCGCAGCCGCGCCGAGGCGGTCTTCGAGGCGGCCGTGCGCGCGCTCGCCGGTCCGCAGCCCCCGCTCCTCGACGGGCGAATGGCCTCCGCTCTCGCCGCCGCGGTGGCGGCCGACGACGGCCCGGCGCTCTCCGCGTACCTGCAGCAGCGGGCGACCCACGAGCAGTTCCGTGAGTTCGTCATGCACCGCTCGATCTACCACCTTCGAGAGGCGGACCCGCACAGCTGGGCCCTGCCACGGCTGGGTGGCCCGGCGAAGGCCGCCCTGGTCGAAATCCAGGTCGACGAGTACGGCGGCGGCCGGCTCGACCGCATGCACGCCGAACTGTTCCGCGTCACCCTGGAGCGGCTCGGTCTGGACAACGGATACGGGGCCTATCTGGACGCGGTGCCCGCGGTGACCCTGGCGGGCAACAACCTGATGTCGCTGTTCGGGCTGCACCGCCGGTTGCGCGGGGCGCTGCTCGGGCACCTCGCCGCCTATGAGATGACCTCGTCGCTGCCGAACCGTCGCTATGGGCGGGGCCTGCGGCGCCTCGGTCTCGACAAGGCGGCCACCCGCTTCTACGACGAGCACGTCGAGGCGGACGCGGTGCACGAGCAGATCGCCGCGCACGACATGTGCGGCGGGCTGGTCCGGGTCGAGCCGCACCTCGCCGCCGACGTGCTCTTCGGGGCTTCCGCCGCCCTGGCGCTGGACCGTCTCTTCGCCGCCTGGACTCTGGACAGCTGGCAGGCCGGCCGCAGCTCCCTACGTCCCCGCGGTCCCGGCGCGCCGATCACCCTGCACGTCGACGAGCCGCATCGCGCCACCGGCTCGGAGACGGCGAGCCTGATGACCGGCCTGGCCTGCTGAGCCGCGAGCGGCGCCAACCCGTTTGAGGCGCGACGGAACGGGCACAGGCAGGACCATCGTCGTGCGGGAGGCAGAGTTGTCGTTTGATGCGAGCGCCTACGGGCGGTACGTGGCTGACGTGTATGACGAGACCTACGCGTATCTGACTCCGGACAGCGCCGTGGAGGTCCTGGCCGAGCTGGCCGACGGCGGGCCGGTCTGCGAGTTCGGCATCGGCACCGGTCGCCTGGCGCTTCCGCTGGTCGAACGCGGCCTGACGGTCGCCGGCATCGAGGGTTCTCCCGACATGGTGGCGGGCCTGCGGAGCAAGGCGGGTGGTGACCGGATCGACGTGGCGGTGGGGGACTTCACCCACACCCGCGTACCCGGCGACTTCGCGTTGGTCCTCCTCGCCTTCAACACCGTCTTCGCGCTGCCCGACCAGGCCGCGCAGGTGGCCTGCTTCCGCAACGCGGCCGCCCACCTGCGTCCCGGCGGTCGGTTCGTGGTCGAGGCCTGGGTGCCGGACCCGGCGGCCTTCCGCAACGGCTCGGCGCTGCGCCTGGTACGGGTCGCGGAGGACGAGGTCCTGCTGGAGACGGCGCTCCTGCACTCCGCCGAGCAGAGGATGACCACCACCAAGGTTCGGCTGACCGCGGGCGGGGTCCACCTGTTGCCGGCGAACCACCGGTACGCCTGGCCGGCGGAGCTGGACCTGATGGCCGAGCTGGCCGGGCTGCGCCGCGAGCACCGGTGGGCCGGTTGGACGCGCCTGCCGTTCGGCGACGACAGCCGGGAACACGTGAGCGTCTACCGCCGGGCGGATTCGGCATGACCGGCGCAGCCGCCCGGCCGCGACGGATGCCGATGTCGTACGTGCTGCCGATCCGGCGGGTGGACGACAGCGACCCGGAGCAGTTGACCGACTACCTGCGCTGGCTCGCCGCCCGGGTGGAGGTGATCGTGGTGGACGGGTCGCCGCCCGAGGTCTTCGCCCGCCACCACCGGCGGTGGCATCCGCTGGTCCGGCACCTGCCGCCCGACCCGAGCCTGTCCGGCCGGAACGGCAAGGTGCTCGGCGTGCTGACCGGTGTGCCGGCGGCCACACACGAGGACGTGGTGATCGCCGACGACGACATCCGCTACGACGAGGACGGACTACGCGAAGTCCGGCGTCTCCTGCGACGGGCGGACCTGGTGCAACCCCAGAACCACTTCGACCCGCTTCCCTGGCACGCCTACTGGGACACCGGGCGGATCCTGCTCAACCGGGCGATCGGCGCGGACTTTCCCGGAACCCTCGCGGTGCGGCGCAGCGTCTTCCTCGCCGCCGGTGGCTACGACCCCGACGTCCTCTTCGAGAATCTTGAGCTGATCCGGACCGTACGAGCCTTCGGCGGCAGCGTGGCGGCCCCCGCCGGGCTGTACGTCCGGCGTCTGCCTCCCACCACGAGACATTTCGCCTCCCAGCGCGTTCGCCAGGCGTACGACGAACTCGCCCAGCCGGCGCGGCTGGTAGCCGCGCTGCTCGTGCTGCCCGGGGTGGTGGCGGCGGTCGCCGCCCGGCGTCCGGGACTGCTGGCCGCGGCTGCGGCGGCGGTCATCGGAGTGGCCGAGACCGGCCGGCGCAAGGCCGGCGGTCCGGCGGTCTTCCCGCCGGCCACCGCGGTGCTGGCGCCCCTGTGGTTGATCGAGCGCGGCGTGTGCAGCTGGCTCGCGGTCGCCCAGGGCGTGTTCTGCGGTGGCGTGCGCTACGCCGGTGGGCGGCTCGGTCGCGCCGCCCACTCCACGCGGACCCTGCGGCGGCGGCTCGCCGCATCGGTTGCTGGATCGCCTGAGAACGGAGAGGGGGAGCAGTCAGCGCCTGGGGACCAGGTGGGGACCACACGTCGTGCTCGATGGTGGCCCGGTATGCCGTCGATTGCACGGCTTGATCTTGGGCAATTGCGTGCGTGACGTGGGTCAGGAGGCCGTGGCGGGTTTCCTGGTGTGATCGGTCGAGGTGGCGCCGTGAGTGGGGCGGCGGGTCAGGACCTGGGGGCCGGTAGCCGTGATGGCGACCGTGTGTTCGGAGTGGGCGGTGCGGGAGCCGTCGGCGGAGCGGATCGTCCAGCCGTCCTCGTCGAACTTGATCTTGTCCGTGGAGCGGCAGAACCAGGGCTCGATGGCGACGGTGAGACCCGGTTCGAGTTTCATGCCCCTGCGGGGACGACCCTTGTTGGCCACGTGCGGGGCCTCGTGCATGGTACGGCCGATGCCGTGCCCGCCGAACTCGGCGTTGACGCCGTAGCCGTAGGAGTGGGCGACCTCGCCGATCGCGGCGGAGATGTCGCCGAGACGGCCGCCGGGTTGGGCGGCGGCGATGCCGGCCTCCAGTGCGACCTCGGTGGCCTCGATCAGCTTCAGGTCGGCCGGGTCGGGGGTGCCGACGATGACGGAGAGGGCGGAGTCGGCGACCCACCCGTCGATGCCGGCCGCCATGTCGATGCTGAGCAGGTCTCCGTCCCGCAGGACATAGTCGTGCGGCAGGCCGTGCAGCACCGCGTCGTTGACCGACAGGCACAGCACGTTGCGGAACGGGCCGCGACCGAACGAGGGGGCGTAGTCCCAGTAGCAGGATTCGGCGCCGCGTTCCTTGATCCGGCGCCGGGCGTGGTGTTCGAGGTCCATCAGGTTGACCCCGACCGCGGCGACATCGCTCAGTTCGGCGAGCAGCTCGCCGACGAACTGGCCCGTCACCGCCATCCGGCCGATCTCCTCGGTGGACTTGAGCTCGATCACGACAACCTCCCTCTCCGCATGCGGTATTTTTATACCATGCCAGGCCCGGGACGCTCCGGGCGGGTATCCTGCCGCCATGGTTCGCCAACCACTCACCGCCGAACAGATCGCAGCGGGCCAGCGCCTCGGAGCCGCCCTCCGGGTCGCGCGGGCCGGCCGCAGCCTCGTCGACGTGGCCCTGGCAGCCGGCATCTCCCCCGAGACGCTGCGCAAGATCGAGGCGGGCCGCCTTCCCGCACCGGCGTTCGGCACCGTGGTCTGCCTCAGCCAGGCCCTCGACGTCCCCCTCAGCGACCTGGCCGACGTCTGGCTGGCCGGCATGCCCATCCGCCAGGCGTCCTAGAGGGCAGCCACCCGGGCACTCCAGCCGAGATCCACCTCGACAGCCGTACGAGGAGCTGAGCCCCTCCACCGCGACAGCGTCGACCGACCCGGCGCTAACCAAAAATTTTCTTGACTGATTCCAGAAAACAGGCCACACTTCCGAGCGTGGCCACGGCCTTGGACTTCACACAGCTGCTACGCGGCGCCGCCCTGCGCGTGACCCGTCCCCGGGTGGCGGTGCTGCGCGCGGTGTACGCGTACCCGCACGCCGACACGGAGGCGGTCATCCGTGCCGTGCGCGCGGAGCTGCCCGACGTCTCCCACCAGGCCGTGTACGACGTGCTGCGCGCGCTGACGGCCGCGAACCTGGTACGGCGCATCCAGCCCGCCGGCCTGGTGGCGCGCTACGAGTCACGGGTCGGCGACAACCACCACCACATGGTGTGTCGGTCGTGCGGTCTGATCGTCGATGTCGACTGTGCCGTCGGCGAGGCGCCCTGCCTCACCGCGTCCGACGACCACGGCTTCTCGATCGACGAGGCCGAGGTCGTCTACCGGGGCCTGTGCCCCGACTGCTCCACCGAACACCGTTCCTGAGCCTCACAAACACCCTGGAAGGATTCCCGTGGCTGAGAACCATGATGCAGTCGTCGGCGACATGAACTCACCGGAGAGCGAGGGTCGCTGCCCGGTCGCGGCCGTGCGCGCCCCGCACCCGACTCAGGGCGGAGGGAACCGGGACTGGTGGCCGAACCGGCTCAACCTGAGGATCCTGCACAAGAACCCCGCCGTCGCCGACCCGATGGGCCGGGAGTTCGACTACGCCCGGGAGTTCCAGACCCTCGATCTCGACGCGGTGAAGCGCGACATCGCGCAGGTGCTGACCACGTCGCAGGACTGGTGGCCGGCCGACTACGGCCACTACGGCCCGTTCATCATCCGGATGGCGTGGCACAGCGCAGGCACGTACCGCATCAGTGACGGCCGTGGCGGCGCCGGGGCCGGGATGCAGCGCTTCGCCCCGCTGAACAGCTGGCCGGACAACGCGAACCTCGACAAGGCCCGCCGGCTGCTGTGGCCGGTCAAGCAGAAGTACGGCCGGAAGCTCTCCTGGGCCGACCTGATGATCTTCGCCGGCAACGTCGCCCTGGAGTCGATGGGATTCAAGACCTTCGGCTTCGCCGGCGGCCGGGCGGACGTCTGGGAGCCCGACGAGGACGTCTACTGGGGCCCCGAGTCCACCTGGCTCGGCGACGAGCGGTACACCGGTGACCGGGAGCTCGAAGAACCGCTGGCCGCGGTCCAGATGGGTCTCATCTACGTCAACCCGGAGGGCCCGCACGGCAGCGGGGACCCGCTCGCCGCGGCTCGGGACATCCGCGAGACGTTCCGCCGCATGGCGATGAACGACGAGGAGACGGTCGCGCTGATCGCCGGCGGGCACACCTTCGGCAAGACCCACGGCGCGGCCGACCCGAACGCGTACGTGGGCCCGGAGCCCGAGGGCGCCCCGATCGAGGAGCAGGGCCTGGGCTGGCGGAACAGCTTCGGCACCGGCAAGGGTGCGGACACGATCACCAGCGGGCTCGAGGGCGCGTGGACGAACACCCCGGTGACGTGGGACAACAGCTTCTTCGAGATCCTGTTCGGGTACGAGTGGGAGCAGACCCGCAGCCCCGCCGGCGCGATCCAGTGGAAGCCGAAGGGCGGTGCCGGGGCCGGGACCGTGCCCGACGCCCACGACCCGACGCGCACCCACGCGCCGACGATGCTGACGACGGACCTCGCTCTGCGCGAGGACCCGGTCTACGCGCACATCTCGCGGCGCTTCCTGGAGCACCCCGACGAGTTCGCCGACGCCTTCGCCCGCGCGTGGTTCAAACTGACCCACCGCGACATGGGGCCGATCGCCCGCTACCTCGGGCCGCTGGTTCCGAACGAGACGCTGATCTGGCAGGACCCGGTCCCCCCGGTGACGCACGAACTCGTCGACGCCACCGACGTCGCCATCCTCAAGGACCGGATCCTCTCGTCGGGGCTGACGGTGTCGCAGTTGGTCGCCACGGCGTGGGCGTCGGCGTCGACGTTCCGGGGCAGCGACAAGCGCGGCGGCGCCAACGGGGCCCGCATCCGGCTGGAGCCGCAGAACGGCTGGGAGGTCAACGACCCCGCCGAGCTGGCCGTGGTGTTGCGCGTCCTGGAGGGGATCCAGGAGGAGTTCAACGCCGCCCAGACCGGCGGGAAGCGGATTTCGCTGGCCGACCTGATCGTCCTCGGCGGGTGCGCGGCCGTCGAGCAGGCCGCCAGGAACGCCGGCCACGGCATCGAGGTCCCCTTCACCCCGGGCCGCACGGACGCGTCCCAGGAGCAGACCGACGTGGAGTCCTTCGCCGCGATCGAGCCGACCGCCGACGGGTTCCGCAACTACCTCGGCAAGGGCAACCGGCTGCCGGCGGAGTTCCTCCTGGTCGACCGGGCGAACCTGCTGACCCTGAGCGCACCCGAGATGACGGTGCTCGTCGGTGGTCTCCGCGTGCTCGGCGCGACCTACCAGCGGTCGCCGCTCGGCGTCCTCACCGAGACCCCCGGGTCGCTGACCAATGATTTCTTCGTGAACCTGCTCGACCTGGGCACCGAGTGGAAGCCCAGCTCGGAGGACGCGCAGACCTTCGAGGGCCGCGACCGGAGCACCGGCGAGGTCCGGTGGACCGGAAGCCGCGTCGACCTGGTCTTCGGCGCGAACTCTGAGCTGCGGGCGCTCGCCGAGGTCTACGCGAGCGACGACGCCCGGGAGAAGTTCGTGCACGACTTCGTCGCGGCGTGGGTCAAGGTGATGAACCTGGACCGGTTCGACCTCAGCTGACCCGCACACCTGACGAACGCCGGGTGGAGCGATTCGCTCCACCCGGCGTTCGCGGTCGTGCCAACCTCAGCCGTGTGCCTTGCCACGGCCGCCGGGGCCGAGCTTCTTGCGCGGGCGTACCGAGATCTCCACCGGGCTGCCCTCGAAGCCGAACTCCTCGCGGAGCTTGCGCTCGACGAAGCGCTGGTAGCCGGCGTCCAGCGGCGCGGTGGTGAACAGCACGAACCGCGGCGGCGCCACCCCCGCCTGGGTGGCGAAGAGGATCTTCGGCGCCCGGCCGCCGCGCACCGGGTGCGGGGTGGCCTGGACCAGGGCGGTCAACCACTGGTTGAGCTGCGCGGTGGGCACCCGCGTCTCCCAGCTCTGCAACGCCTTGCGCAGCGCCGGGGCGAGCTTGTCGACCGCCCGGCCGGTCTTCGCCGACAGGTTCAGCCGGATCGCCCACGGGATCCGCCGCAGCTCCCGCTCGATCTCCTTGTCGAGGTAGTACCGGCGGTCACCGTCGACCAGGTCCCACTTGTTGAAGGCGATCACCAGCGCCCGGCCGGACTCCACCACCATGGACAGGATGCGCTGGTCCTGCTCGCTGATGACCTCGCTGGCGTCGAGCAGCACCACCGCCACCTCGGCCGCCTCGATCGCCGAGGCGGTCCGCAGGCTGGCGTAGTACTCGGTGCCACTGGCCTTGCCGACCCGCTTGCGCAGACCGGCGGTGTCCACCAGCTGCCAGGTCTCCCCGCCGATATCCACCAGACTGTCCACCGGGTCGACCGTGGTGCCGGCGACCGCGTCGACCACCGCCCGCTCCTCGCCGGAGAAGCGGTTGAGCAGGCTGGACTTGCCGACGTTGGGCCGACCCACCAGGGCTACCCGGCGCGGACCGCGCGGGCGGTTCTCGACGATCTTCGGCGCTTCGGGCAGGGCGTCCATGATGGCGTCGAGCAACTCGCCCGAGCCCCGGCCGTGCAGCGCGGAGACCGGGTACGGCTCACCGAGGCCGAGCGACCAGAGCGAGGTCGCCTCCATCTCGATGGCCGTGTTGTCGGCCTTGTTGGCCACCAGGATCACCGGCTTGGCACTGCGGCGCAGCATCCGCACGGCCGCCTCGTCCACGTCCGTCGAACCGACCATGGCGTCGACCACGAAGATCACCACGTCGGCGGTGGCGACGGCCGCCTCGGCCTGCGCGGCGATCGCCGCAGCCCGGTCCCTGGCGTCCGGCTCCCACCCGCCGGTGTCCACCACGGTGAACGCCCGGCCGTTCCACTGCGCGTCGTACGGCACCCGGTCCCGGGTCACCCCGGGAACATCCTCGACGACCGCCTGGCGGCGGCCGATGATCCGGTTGACCAGGGTCGACTTGCCCACGTTCGGGCGGCCGACGACGGCAACCACCGGCTGCGGACCGCTCGGCTCCTCGACGTCGAGGTCCGGCTCGCGCAGCTCCACCCACCCGTTGCCGTCGGTCATGCCACTCCCCGCTCGGTGAGCAGCTCCCGCAGCCGGGCCACGACCTCGTCGATGCCCAGCTCGGTGGTGTCCAGTTCCACGGCGTCGGGCGCCTGCTGGAACGGGTTGGCCTTGCGGGTCGAGTCCAGCCGGTCCCGGCGGGCCAGGTCGGCGGCGGTCGCCGCGACGTCGGCCGCGTCCTCCGCGCTGCGCCGCTGCGCGCGCGCCGCCGCCGAGGCGGTCAGGTAGACCTTCAGGTCGGCGTCGGGAGCCACCACCGCACCGATGTCCCGGCCCTCGACCACGATCCGGCGCGCGTGGACGATCATCTCCCGCTGCCGGGCGACGAGCAGCGCCCGCACCGCCGGCACGGCGGCCACCGCGGAAACCGCCGCGGTCACCTCGGGACCACGGATCTCCGCGTCGACGGTCACCCCGTCGACGGTCACCCCGTACCCCTGGGGGTCGGTGCCGATCCGCAGATCCACCTCACCGGCGACCTTGGCCACCGACTCCGCGTCGGCCAGGTCGACGCCGGAGCGCAGCACCGCCCAGGTGATCGCCCGGTACATCGCACCGGTGTCGAGGTAGCGGGCACCGAGACCGGCGGCGAGCCGGCGCGAGACGGTGGACTTACCCGAACCGGACGGCCCGTCCACAGCGACCACGCAGCGCCCGGTCCGTACGTTTTCCTCCACCGTTGTCCTCCTCAGCCCGTACCTCGCGGGCCACCGGTCCTCCGGCGCCGTTGAGCGGTCGTCCACCATCGTCCATCATGCCCGCGTGCGGGCCGGCCACGCGCGCCGCCCGGGGGCGACCACGCCACCGCCGGCCCTCCGGCCGCGTCGAAGCCTACCGGCACCGGTACCCGGATCCAGGGGGTCAGTCACCCACGGCCTTGAACAGGGCGGCGACCTCCGCGTTGGTCAGCCGTCGGGTCCGCCCGGCCCGCAGGTCGCCGAGACGGATCGGCCCGATCGCGGTACGCACCAGCCGGCTCACCGGGTGCCCCACCTCGGCCAGCAGGCGCCGGACGATGTGCTTGCGCCCTTCGTGCAGACTCAGCTCCACCTGGGCGGTCTTGCCCAGGGTGTCCACCACCTTGAACGAGTCGATGGTCACCGGCCCGTCCTCGAGCTCCACCCCGGCCGCCAGCCGCTTGCCCAGGTTACGCGGGATCGGACCGGCCACCTCGCAGAGGTAGGTCTTCTGCACACCGTACGACGGGTGCATCAGCCGGTGCGCCAGCGTGCCGTCGTTGGTGAGCAGCAGCAGCCCCTCGCTGTCCGCGTCGAGCCGCCCGACGTGGTACACCCGCTGCTCCACCCGGTTGCCGAGGAAGTCCGCCAGCGCGGCGCGCCCCTTCTCGTCCGCCATGGTGGAGACCACCCCGCGCGGCTTGTTCATCGCCAGGTAGACCAGGCGGGTGTCGACCTGCAACCGCTCCCCGTCGACGTGGATCACGTCGCGGGTCGGGTCGGCCCTGTCGCCGAGCTGCGCCATTCGCCCGTTGACGGTGACCCGACGACGGAAGATCAGATCCTCGCAGGCGCGGCGGGAACCCACCCCGGCGGCGGCGAGCACCTTCTGCAGGCGCTCGGCGCCGGTGAACACGGGGGCGTCGGGTTTCGGGGCACGGTCATCGCGTCGCATCGGCAAGCTCTTCTACGTCGTCGGGGAGGAACGGGGCGAGCGGGGGGAGGTCGTCGACCGAGTTCAGCCCCAACTTCTCCAGGAACATCGTGGTGGTCCGATAGAGGAACGCCCCGCTGTCCGGTTCGGTGCCGCACTCCTCGACCAGCCCGCGGGAGACCAGGGTACGGATCACCCCGTCACAGTTCACACCCCGGATGGCCGAGATCCGCGAGCGGGTCACCGGCTGTCGGTAGGCGATCACCGCGAGCGTCTCCAGCGCGGCCTGGGTCAGCCGCACCGACTGCCCGTCCAGCACGAACCGCTCGACGTACGTCGCGTATTCCGGCCGGGTGTACAGCCGCCAACCACCCGCGGCCCGGCGCAGCTCGAAGCCGTGCCCGGCCGCGGTGTACCCGGCGGCGATCTCGTCCAGCGTCGGGCCGATCCGCTCGGGCGACTGCTCCAGCACCTGGGCCAGGGTCAACTCGCTGACCGGCTCGTCCACCACCAGCAGGATCGCCTCCAGCGCGCCACGCAGTTCGGCGTCGTCCAGCACCGGCGCCGGCTCCGGCGCGGCCGTCGCCCGCCGCCGCCCCCGCCTTCCCGGTACGCCCGCCGGCAGGTCCCCGACCGGCTCGGCGCCGGTCCCGCCCGCGTCGGTCGGTTCGACCGGTGCGGCGAGGTCGGCCGGGAGATCCTGGACAGGCTCCGCTGCGGGCGAGGGGTCACTGCCCGCGGTCTCCGGCTCAGCCCGTCGGACGGGCTCCGGCGCGGGCTCCCTCGGCGGGGTGGGGCGCTGCCACGGGGGGACCCAGGCGGCGGCCTGATCGACCAGCGAGTCCCGGCGCTCCTCGTCACTCATCCCGCTGCTCCTCGTCGTTCCCACCCGGTCCAGCATCGCCGCCCGGGTCACCCGTCGCGTCCTCGTCCACCGCAGCGGTCCAGGGCCGGAAGCGGGCCGGCGGGGCGCTGCCCGGCCCGCCCGCGGCCGGGTCGGTGTCGGTCGCCTCGGCCGCGCCGGCGTACTCGTCGACGTGCAGGTCGGCGCCGGCCTCGGCGGGGCCGGTCCAGCGTACGGTCAGCTCCTCCAACGCCTGCTCCTGCACGAAGGAGACCAGTCCCTGTCGGTACAGCTCCAGCAGCGCCAGGAACCGGGCCACCACCTCCAGGGTGATCTCGCAGTCGGCGCAGAGCTGGGCGAAGCTGGCGGTGCCGGCCCGGCGTAGCCGCCCGGCGATGATCTCGGCGTGCTCCCGGACGCTGACCCGGACCATGTGCACGTGGGCGATGGAGACCTCGGGCGTCGGTTTCGGGGTCATCGCCCTGATTGCCAGCTTCCGCAGCCGGTCCGGGCCGATGCCGAGCACCAGGTCGGGCAGCGCCTCGGCGTACCGGGGTTCCAGGGTGACCGCGCGCGGGTAGCGCCGGCCGCCAACCGCCTCCAGCTCGGCGATGTGCGCCGCCGCCTCCTTGTACGCCCGGTACTGCAACAGCCGGGCGAAGAGCAGGTCCCGCGCCTCCAGCAGGGCGAGGTCCTCCTCGTCCTCCACCTCCGCCGCCGGCAGCAGCCGGGCCGCCTTCAGGTCGAGCAGGGTCGCGGCGACGAGCAGGAACTCACTGGTCTCGTCGAGGTCCCACTGGTCGCCCATGGCCCGGATGTAGGCGATGAACTCGTCGGTGACCCGGTGCAGCGCCACCTCGGTCACGTCGAGCTTGTGTTTGCTGATGAGCTGGAGCAGCAGGTCGAATGGGCCGGTGAAGTTGGCCAACCGGACGGTGAAACCGCCGCTCTCCTCCTCCGCCGGCTGCGGCACGGCGCCGGTCTGCGTCGGCAGCCGCGCAACCGGCTCGTCGGCCGGCGTCGCCTCGGCTGCCGGCACGGCCGGCTGACGCGGCGTCGCGGGCGGGTCGAGGGGTGGCGCGGTCACCGGAAGACCGTAGTCCACGTCGCGGGCGTCCAGCGCTCCGGCTACCGCTCCGACTGGGCGGCGATCACCTCGCGGGCCAGCTGACGGTAGTTGCGGGCCCCGGAGGAAGCCGGATCGAGGGTGGTGATGGGCGCGCCGGCCACCGTGGACTCGGGGAACTTCACCGTCTTGGTGATCACGGTCTGGTAGACCTTGTCGCCGAACGCCTCGACCACCCGCTGGAGCACCTGACGGCAGTGCGTGGTGCGGCTGTCGTACATGGTGGCCAGGATGCCCTCGAGTTCGAGGTCGAAGTTGAGCCGCTCGCGTACCTTGTCGATGGTGTCCAACAGCAGCGCCACGCCGCGCAGGCTGAAGAACTCGCACTCGAGCGGGATGAGCACCCCGTGCGCCACGGTCAGCGCGTTGATCGCCAGCAGGCCCAGCGAGGGCTGGCAGTCGATCAGGATGAAGTCGTACTCCTTGCGGACCTGCTTGAGCACCCGGGCCAGGGCCATCTCCCGGGCCACCTCGTTGACCAGCTGGATCTCGGCGGCGGAGAGGTCGATGTTGGCCGGGAGCAGGTGCAGGCCGGCCACATCGGTCTTGATCAGGACGTCCTCGGCGATCACGTCGTCCTGCATGAGCAGGTTGTAGACCGACAGGTCGAGGTTGTGCGGGTTGACGCCGAGGCCGACGGAGAGCGCGCCCTGCGGGTCGAAGTCCACCAGCAGCACCCGGCGGCCGTACTCGGCGAGCGCGGCGCCCAGGTTGATGGTGGTGGTGGTCTTGCCGACCCCGCCCTTCTGGTTGGCCATCGCGATGATGCGGGCCGGCCCGTGCCGGTCGGTGGGCATCGGCTCGGGGATGGGCTTACGCATCGTGTACGCGGCCGGGTCCGCCGGGCCCAGGTCCGCACCGAGCGACGCCTGCTGTTCGCGGAGCTCCGACGTCCAGGCGTCGGCACGGTCACCGTTGCCAGCCATGTCCTTCGTTGCCCCCTCCCGACGACCACCCGGCGTCGGAGCCGCCCGACGTCCTTCGCGGCGCCGCTGCGCACCCCGGTTGTCGCCCCAGGAGGTCCGCGCCGATGCCGACTGTACGCCACGGACCAGCGACGCGTTCGGTACCGGTCCGGCGTGTCGGCCGTCCCGGCCGCCCGGCGCCCCGCCGGCCGGTCAGCCGCGGGCGCGTGGGTGGGCGGTGGCGTAGACCTCACGCAGCCGGTCCACGGTCACCAGGGTGTAGACCTGCGTGGTGGTCACCGAGGCGTGGCCGAGCAACTCCTGCACCACCCGCACGTCGGCGCCGCCGTCGAGCAGGTGGGTGGCGTACGAGTGGCGCAGGGTGTGCGGGGAGACCGCGTGCGGGCCGGTCACCGGCAACCCGGCCCGCTCCGCGGTGCGGCGCAGGACGGTCCAGGCGCCCTGCCGGGTCAACGCGCCGCCCCGCGCGTTGACGAACACCGCCGGGGTGCCCCGGCCGGCGGCGACCAGTCCCGGACGGGCCCGGACCAGCCAGGCGCGCAGCGCCGCCACCGCGTGCCCGCCGATGGGGACCAGCCGGCTACGGCCGCCCTTGCCGCGCAGCAACGCGGTGCCCTCGTCGACGTCGAGGTCGTCGACGGCCGCGCCGACCGCCTCGGAGATCCGCGCGCCGGTGCCGTACAGGAACTCCAGCAGCGCCCGGTCGCGCAGCGCGAGGGCCGCGCCGTCACCGACGGCGGAGACCGCCCCGGCGGTCTCCAGCAGGCGGACCACGTCGTCCACCGGCAACGCCCGGGGCAGCCGCCGGGGCGGGGTCGGCGGGCGGACGTCCCGGCTGGGATCGACGCCGGTCAGCCCCTCGCGCACCACGAACCGGTGCAGCCCGCGTACCGCCGACGCGGCGCGGGCGGCGGACGACACGGCCAGGGGCGGATGCCCGTCGTCCCCGGACCGCAGCCGCGCCAGGTGGGCCTCGACCTGCCCGGCGTCGACGGCGGCCAGGTCGGTCACCCCGGCCGCGGTCAGGGTGTCGAGGTAGCGTGCCAGATCCCGCCGGTACGACGACAGCGTGTTCGCCGACAGCCCTCGCTCGACGGTGAGGTGGTCGAGGTAGCCGCGGACGGCACGACGCAGGGCCGGCGCGGGTTCGACGCCCCCGCCGGCCCTGCCCGGGGAACCGGTCAGCTCAGCACCTCGGCCAGCGGCAGGACGTCCATGCCGTGCGCCTCGGCGACCGGGCCGTAGACGATCCGCCCGTCGTGGGTGTTCAGGCCCAGCGCCAGCGCCGGATCGTTGCGCAGCGCCTGCCGCCACCCCTGGTCCGCCAACTCCAGGGCGTACGGCAGGGTGACGTTGGTCAACGCGTAGGTGCTGGTGTTCGGCACCGCGCCGGGCATGTTCGCCACGCAGTAGAAGATCGAGTCGTGCACCCGGTAGACCGGGTCGGCGTGCGTGGTGGGCCGCGAGTCCTCGAAGCAGCCGCCCTGGTCGATGGCGATGTCGACCAGCACGCTGCCCGGCTTCATCCGGCTGACCAGCTCGTTGGAGATCAGGGTCGGGGCCTTCGCGCCCGGCACCAGCACCGCGCCGATGACCAGGTCCGCGTCGAGCACCGCCTTCTCGATCTCGTACGCGTTGGAGGCGACCGTCTGCAGATGGCCCCGGTAGATGGCGTCGGCCTGGCGCAGCCGGGCCACGTTCTTGTCCAGCAGCAGCACCTCGGACTGCAGGCCCAGCGCGATGGCCGCGGCGTTCATGCCGGACACGCCGGCGCCGATGACCACGGTCTTGGCCGCGTACACGCCGGAGACACCGCCGGGCAGCACCCCCCGCCCGCCGCCGGTGCGCATCATGTAGAAGGCGCCCACCTGTGGGGCGAGCCGGCCGGCCACCTCGGACATCGGGGCGAGCAGCGGCAACGACCGGTCGGGCAGCTCGACCGTCTCGTACGCGATGCCGGTGACCCCGCGGTCGACCAGCGCGTCGGTGCACTCCTTCGAGGCGGCCAGGTGCAGGTAGGTGAAGAGCACCTGCCCCTGGCGCATCCGGTGGCACTCCTCGGCGATCGGCTCCTTGACCTTGAGCACCAGCTCCGCGGTGTCCCACACCTCGTCGGCGCCGGCCAGGATCTTGGCGCCGGCCGCGGCGAACTCTTCGTCGGTGATACTCGACCCGACGCCGGCGCCGGACTCGACGAAGACCTGGTGGCCGTGGCGGACGAACTCGTTGACGCCCGCCGGCGTGATCGCCACGCGGTACTCGTGGTTCTTGATCTCGCGTGGGATTCCGACCTTCACGATCAGACACCTCTCTCCGGGGCTGCTCGTCCCCGACTGCGCGGCCCCGCGCCGGCCCCATTGCCGGCGCGGTCGACCGGTCCCGCCGGCGGCAGTCTAGGCGCGCCACCTCGCCCGGGAGCCAGCACTGTGCCACCCCGTGCGTTGCGCCTGGCGCTGGGTCAGGCGCAACGGCGACGTCCTCGTCCGGCGTTCACCCTCATCGTCGCACCGTACGACCGCCGCCGCGCGGCGTCGGGGCCCGTGCCACGGGATGCGGGAAGGCGGGGCGGCCTCACACCGGGACCCCGCGGCTCGCCGGCCATCTCGGCAACGCCGGGAGCGGCCGCCCGTCACGGCGTGCGGCCCCTCCCGGCGTACCCGGATCAGCGGGACAGCGGCGCGTCGGCCCGGCGCAGCACCGACCAGCCGGCGTCCCGGGCCCGGGCGGCGGCCAGCAGCCCGGCCACACACGGACCGTTGGTGATCTCTCCGGCGAGCACCATGCCGACCGCCTCGTCGAGGTCGAGCCGGACGATCTGGATGTCGGCCTCCTCCTCGCGCCGCTCGTGCCGCCGCTCGGCGGGGACGTCGGCCAGGTCGCGGGCGAGGAAGACCCGGACCAGCTCGTCGGAGAAGCCCGGCGAGGTGTGCACGTCCACCAACAGGTCGAGGGTGCCGGCGGTGAGGTCGGCCTCCTCGGCCAGTTCCCGCGCCGCGGCGGCCGGCAGTTCCTCGCCGTCGACGTCCATCAGCCCGGCGGGCAGCTCCCACAGGTGCCGGCCCACCGGCTGGCGGTACTGCCGGACCAGGACCACCTGGCCGGCGTCGTCGAGTGCCACCACGGCGACCGCGCCGACGTGCCGGACGTAGTCGCGCGTCGCGGTGCCGCCGCCCGGCATGGTCACCTCGTCGGTGACCACGTCGAAGATCCGGCCCTGGTACCGCTCGGTGCGGGAGCGCAGCTCGTAGCGGTGCTCGACGGCGCTCACGACGCCGACGCCGCCGTCACCGAGGCGCCGTTGCGGGACGCCTTCTTCGCCGCCGGAGCCGCCGGGCTCTCCGCCACGTGGTCCAGGTCGACCGGGAGCTGGTCGGCCTCGGAGTACGCCACGGCCGCCCGGACGAACGCCGCGAACAGCGGATGCGGGCGGGTCGGGCGGCTCTTCAGCTCGGGGTGCGCCTGGGTGGCCACGAAGAACGGGTGCAGGCCGCGGTCCAGCTCGACGAACTCGACCAGCCGGCCGTCCGGGGAGGTGCCGGAGATGCGCAGGCCGGCCTTGGCCAGCTGCTCCCGGTAGGCGTTGTTCACCTCGTACCGGTGCCGGTGCCGCTCGCTGACCTCGGTGCTGCCGTACGCCTCGGCGACGATGGAGCCCTCGGCCAGCTTCGCCGGGTACGCGCCGAGGCGCATGGTGCCGCCCAGGTCGCCCTTGCCGGCGACGATGTCCTCCTGGTCGGCCATGGTGGCGATGACCGGGTGCCTGGCCTCCTCGTCGAACTCCAGCGAGTTCGCCCCGTCCAGGCCGGCGAGGTGGCGGGCCACCTCGATGGTCATGCACTGCAGGCCGAGGCAGAGGCCGAGCAGTGGCACACCGTTCTCCCGGGCGTACCGGGCGGTGCCGATCTTGCCCTCGATGCCGCGTACGCCGAAGCCACCGGGGATGACGATGCCGTCCACGCCGGCCAGGGCCGCCGCCGCGCCGGCCGGGGTGACGCAGTCGTCACTGGGCACCCAGCGCAGCTGCACCCGCGCCCGGTGGCCGAAACCGGCGGCTCGGATCGCCTCGCTGACCGACAGGTACGCGTCGGGCAGGTCGACGTACTTGCCGACCACCGCGACGGTGACCGTGTGGTGCGGCTGGTGTACCCGGTCGAGCAGGTCGTCCCAGCGGGTCCAGTCGACGTCGCGGAAGGACAGGCCGAGCCGGCGCACCACGTACGCGTCGAGGCCCTCGCGGTGCAGCACCTTCGGGATGTCGTAGATACTCGGCGCGTCCGGTGCGGCGGTGACCGCCTCGCGGTCCACGTCGCAGTACAGGGACAGCTTCTCCTTGACCTTGTCCGGGATGTCGCGGTCGCAGCGCAGCACCAGCGCGTCCGGCTGGATACCGATGCTGCGCAGCTGCGCCACCGAGTGCTGGGTGGGCTTGGTCTTCAACTCGCCCGACGGGGCCAGGTACGGCACCAGCGACACGTGCAGGTAGAAGCAGTTGTCCCGGCCCAGGTCGTGACGGACCTGACGGATCGCCTCCAAGAACGGCAGCGACTCGATGTCACCGACCGTGCCACCGACCTCGGTGATCACCACGTCCGGGGTGTGGCCGTCGGCGTCCGGGTCGGCCATGCCGAGGATCCGGGCCTTGATCTCGTTGGTGATGTGCGGGATGACCTGCACGGTGTCGCCCAGATACTCGCCGCGCCGCTCCTTGGCGATCACGTCGGAGTAGATCTGGCCGGTGGTGACGTTCGCCTTGCCGGACAGGTCCCGGTCGAGGAACCGCTCGTAGTGCCCGACGTCGAGGTCGGTCTCCGCGCCGTCCTCGGTGATGAACACCTCCCCGTGCTGGAACGGGTTCATTGTTCCCGGGTCGACGTTGAGGTACGGGTCGAGCTTCTGCATCACCACGCGCATGCCGCGCGCGGTCAGCAGGCTGCCGAGGCTGGAGGCGGTGAGGCCCTTACCCAGCGAGGAGGCGACGCCCCCGGTGACGAAAATGTGCCTGGTCGTCCGTGCTGAAGGGGCCAAGGCCTGCTCCCGTGTCGTCCGTAGCGGTCGTGCGAACCGCCGTGCCGATCAGCAAAGTGATCACGCGATCCACGGGATTCCACGGTAACACCTCCTCGGGCCGGGCCCGGCGGTGCACCCGGCCCCGTACGCCCCGCAACCGCGGGTCAACCCGCCGCGACCTCGGTCGAGGACCGCTCCGCCGGGTCGGGTGCCCGGGCCGGCGGCACGGCCGCTTCCCCGGACCGGGTCTCGCCCTCCCCCGCCGTCCGGCCGCCGTCGCGCTCGCCGCCGGTGCCGTCCCGTCTCGCGACGGCGTCGTCGCCCGACGTCTCGCCGGCGTCGTCGCCGGGCCCGGCCTGCGCCGGGGCGGGCGGCCGGTCGGACACCGCACCACCGCCGGGCAGCCCACCACCGTCCGACCCGTCCGGCCCGTCGTCGCGCTGCCGGCTCTCGCCCGGCAGGGTGCGGTCGGTGGAGTGGTCGAGCACCCGCAGCGAGGCCAGCGCCGCCATCGGCACCACCAGCGCGCCGGCCGCGCCGGCCACGTCCAGGGCCGCGCCGCCGAGCACCCCGCCGATCACCGACGCGACCGCGGTGCCGGCCATCGCCGCCCGGACCGCCGGGTAGATGCCGAACAGCCGCATCAGCCCGCCCCACGGCTGGAGCAGGGCGAACCAGACCAGCAGGGCGCCCAGCACGGCCACCGCGGTCAGCGGGCTGTTCACCAGTGTCTCGAAGTTCGCGGTGCTGGACCGGTGCAGGGTCAGCCCGCCGGTGCCGTCGCCCAGGGCGGTGAGGAACCGACCGAGGCTGCCCCGTTCCTCTGCCGGTCGGCGAACGTCCAGCACGGCGTACCCGATGGTCAGCGCGAGACCGGCCATGGCCGCCCAGACCAACCGGCTCACGGTCAACCAGCCGCCGGTGCTGATCGCCGCCGCCACCGCCACCCCGGCGGTCAGGGCCACCGCGCCGATCGGGTCGGCACCCAGGTAGGGGCTGCCGACCACCATCAACGCGCCGCCGCCGACGGCGACCATCACCATGGGCCGCCACTCGCGGTGGACCCGCTGGGCGAGCCAACCGGCGCTGAGCAGCGCGGCGGCCAGGAACACGCCGAGGCCCACGGTGCCCAGACCGGAGAACCGGCCACCTTCCAACGCCGAGTAGCCGACGACGCTGTTGAGCTGCAACCGGGCCCCGCTGAGCACGTCCGCGCCGACGATCAGGGTGGCCAGCCCGGCGACCGCGCCGAGCGGCCCGAGGGTCCGCTCGTGACCGGGGGCGAAGCGCACCAGCGCGGTGGCCACGGCGATCAGGGCCGCGGTCACCAGCGCGAACCACCAGCCGGCGTGGTCGCCGCGCCACCAGGGAACCGCGTCGGCGAGCAGAGCCGCCGGGACGGCCAGGGCGACCGCGACCAGCAGCAGTTCGACGGTGGCCACCACCCGCCGGGAGACCGGCGGCGGGCCGTGCGGCCCGGCGTGCCGGCGGGCCCGGCGCAGCAGCGGCAGCACGGCGACGAAGAGCGCCACCTCGGCCACGGCGAGCAGGGTGAAGAACCAACCGGCCACGGTCCGCTGGGCGCCGGCCTCCCGGTCGGCGTCGGCGGTGGCGGTGATCGCGGCGGCCAGGTCAGCCGGCCGGCCGTCGACCCGGACCGCCGGCCGGCCGAGGAACAGCCGTTCGGGCATCGGCCGGCCGAGCGCGGACAGCGCGGTCGGCGCCAGGTCGATCAGTTGCAGGTAGCCCTCCCGGGCGGTGCTGGCCGAGGTGAGCCAGCCCTTCTCCCAGCCCGGCCCGTCGGCGACCGCGACGTGCAGGCGCGCCGGCGCGGAGGTGTCCGAGACCCCGGCGACGACGACCAGGGAGCGGGACGGGCGGGCGGCCAGGACGGTGGCCAGGGCGGCGTCGGCCCGCCGCGCCTCGGCTGCCCGGGTGGCCGGATCGTCGCCGGTGACAACGCCGAGGTCGACGATGCTGAGCACGCAGGAACCGAGCAGGTCGGCCGGGTCTGCGGGCAGTTCCTCGGCGTACCGGTCGACCCGGCCGAAGGGCCGGGCGGCGGCGACGGCAGCGCCCGGACCGATCGCTACCGAACAGCGCACCGACTCCGACAGCGACCCGGGCACCGCCCCCCAGGGCAGCCGGTCCTGGTTGTGGGCGACCACGCCCTCCTGCTGCGGCAGGTTCGCCCCTATCCGGTCCGGCTGCTCGACGGTGACGTCGGCGGGCGGGCAGACCCCCGACGGGCGGCTGCCGTTCCAGGCGGCGTAGCTGCCCGCGCCGAGGGTGAGCCAGCCGTCGAGCGGGCAGGTCGGGCGGCGGGCGGAACGGGTGGACAGCGACCCGATGGAGCCCTCCTGGGCCATCCGCCACAGCGTCGGGGTGGTCTGCGGGTCGACGTCCTCCCAGCGCAGGCCGGCGACACCGACAAGCACCACGAAGTCGGCGGTGCGCCGGGGAGCGGCGGTGTCCGGGCGGGCCACCAGCGCGGTCACGCCGAGCACCACCACCAGCAGGGTGAGCAGGATCGGGGTGAGTCTGCGCAGCATCACCGGCGTCCCGTCGACGGGGTGTCCGCGTCGGGGGTGGCCGGCCCCGCGTGCTCGGGGGCCACCTCCGCGTAGAGGGCGACCAGGGCGGCGACGGTGTCCTCCTCGTCCGGCCAGGTGGCGGCCCGTTCGGTGCCGCGCCGGGCCAGGTCGGCGCGGAGGCTGGCGTCGTCGAGCAGGCAACCCACCGCCGCGTCCACCGCGTCGACGTCGCCGGGCGGTACCAGCAGCGCGGCGTCGCCGACCAGTTCCGGCAGCCCGCCCACGGCGGTCGCCACCAGCGGTACGCCGGCCCGCAACGCCTCCTGCGCGAAGAGCTGCCGGGCCTCCCAGTCACTGGTCACCACCGCCACGTCGGCGCCGGCAAGCAGGTCGCCCACGTCGGTGCGGTGGCCGAGCAGCGTCACCGGCGCCCGGGCGGCGGAGATCCGGGCGGCCAGTTGCAGGTAGGCCGGTCCGCTGCCGGCGACCACGACGACCGGGGGTGGGATCCGGCCCCGCCACCGGGCTGCCGCGTCGATCAGCACGTCGTACCGTTTCTGCGGGTGCAGCCGACCGACGGAGATGATCAGCGGCTGGTCGGCGGCGACGCCGAACTCGGCCCGGACGGCGGCGCGGCGACGGCGCGGCGCGGGCAGCGGTGGCGCGGCGACCGGAGCGAACCGGGCGTCGGCGGCGCCGAGCACGGCGGCCCGCTCCACCAGGTCGGTGGAGGCGCCCAGCGCCACCCGGACGGACCGGGCGACGACCCGCTCGGCGAGCCGGGACAACTTCCCCCGCAGCCCTCCGGCGAGCACCGCGTTGTGCCAGGTGACGACCACCGGTGCGGCGGGTCGGGCGAGCGTGGCGACCAGCCCGGCGCGCAGCCCGTGGGCGTGCACCACCTGGACGGTCTCGGCGGCCAGGGCCCGGCGCAGGGCGGCGACGGCCCGGGCGTCCGCGGGGGTGGGGCTCGCCGGGATCTCCACCGGCGTGAAACGGGCCCCGACGCCGGTGAAGTCGAACTGGTCCTGGGTGGCGGCGGGCCCGCAAACCAGCACGCGGGCCCCGGCGGCGGTGAGGCCGCGGGCCACCGAACGCACGTGCTGCCCCACCCCGCCGGTGCTCGAGGCGAGCAGCAGGACCACCGTGCCCGACCAGCGGGCTGGCGAGGTCGCGTCGGTCATGGGGACACCGTCTCCTTCCCGTCGCCCCGTTCCGGAGAGCTGCCGTCCGGCGGACCGGGTGGGGTGTGCCGGTGCCGGACGCCGAGCCGGCGCAGCACCCCGGCGGTCAGCGGCTGCACGTCGGGCCGGTCGGTCAGCCAGGCCACGGCGAGGAACACCGTTCCCACCACGACCCCGGACAGCATGCCCTGCGCGAGCGCCTGCGATGTCGTCGGGGTGCCGTCGCCGGCGAGCCACCGGGCGGCGCACCATCCGGCAGGGGCGGCGAGCGCGGCGCCGGCCAGCCCGGCGGCGGCGGCCCGGCCCGCCCCGGCCAGCGCGGACCGGCCGGCGGCCCGCGCGACCGCGGCCAGCAGCAACCCGCCGAGGAGCAGCATGCCGAGGGAGTTGGCCAGGGTGACGGCCAGCACCCGGTCCGCCCGCGGCAGCAGCGCGGCCAGCGGCACCGACGCCAGCGGCACGGCGAGCCAACCGACGGTGATGGCGACGGTGGCGACCCGGGTGGCGCCGCGGGCGTAGAGCGCGCGCGAGAGCACCGCGAAGAGCCCGTAGCCGACCAGCCCGGGGGCGAACCCGATGATGCCGGCCGCGGTCTCCGCCGCGCCCAGCGGGAAGAACGACCCGACCGCCTCGGCGGTGCCGACCAGCGCCGCCGTGCCCAGGAAGCTGAGCAGGAGCACACTGCGCACCGCCGGGGCCAGGGTTCGCCGGTAGCCCGCCTCGTCGCCGCCCGTGGCGGACGTGGCCAGGGCCGGGTACGCGGCGACGGCGAGCGGCACCGCGAGCACCGCCCAGGGCAACAGGTACATGGTCTGCGCCAGGTTGTAGACCTGCGGGGAACCGGTGGGTCCGCCGGAGACCCGGTTGAGGATGACGACGAGCGCGAGCTGCTGGGCGGTGACGGTGACGACGCCTGCCGCCGCCAGTCCGCCGACCTTCGCCCGGGCCTCGGCCGGGAACCGGTACCCGGGACGGGGCCGCAGCCCCAGCCGGCGCAACGGGATCAGCAGTGACAGCGACAGCGCCACCACACCGAGGGTGGTACCGCCGGAGAGGATCAGTTCGCCGCCGCGACTCACCTCGGCGATGCTGGCGGCCCGCCCCTCGGCCGCGCCGAAGACCAGGTACACCACGACGACGGTGAGGCTGGACAGCAGCGGCGCGATCACCGGCCAGGCGAAGCGCCGGTGCGCCTGGAGCACGCCGGTCAGCACGATGCCGACGCCGTAGAGCGGCAGTTGGGGGGCGAACACCCGCAGCATCCGGGCGCCGGCGGCGAGTTCGGCCGGTGAGCGGGCCTCGCTGATCAGCCCGACGATCGGGTCCGCGAACAGCGCGACCAGCGCCGCGAGTGGCACCAGCAGGGTCAGCGTCCAGGTCAGCAGCGCCCCGGTGATGGTGGTCACCGCCCGCCGGTCATCCGCCTCGACCGGGCCGGCCAGCAACGGTACGACCAGGCTGGCCAGCGCCCCGCCGGCCACGATCTCGAAGATGATGTTGGGGACGGTGTTCGCGACGACGTACATGCCGCCGAGGTCGCTGCGTTCGACGACCCAGCTGAACACGGCGGTGCGGCCGAAGCCGGCGAGACGGGCCACCACGGTGAGGACGGCGATGAGGGCGGCCGCTCCGGCCACGCGGCCGGCGCCGGCGAGGGGTGCCGGTTTGGTCACGTCAGTCGGATCGCCGACCCAGCTCGTCCAGCTCGCGCAGGCCGGGGGTGCGCTGGATGACGGCCGTGAAGCTGACCTTCTCGCTGGCGGCGGTGAGCCCGGCGAGCACGGCGAGGATGCCGGCCCGGCCGACCGGCCCGGTACGGGCGGCCAGGGCCACGCCGAGCACCGCGCCGAGGGCGTTGGCGCCGCTGTCGCCGATCATCACCTGCTCGTCGAGGTCCGCGCCGAGCAGCCCGGACGCCGCGCCGACGGCCCCGGCGGCGATGCCGCCGTGCGGGCCACCGGCCAGCGGGGCGCCGAGCAGCAGACCGGACTTGAGCGCCCGTCCGGGGCGCAGGTCGAGCAGGTTGAGCAGGTTCGCCGTGCCCGCCACCACGCCGGCGCCGAGCAGCACGTCCACCGTCCGGCCGAGAACGCCCTGCCGCTGCCGGCGCCGGTGCCCGGCGACCCGGGGGTCGGCGGCGAGCAGCGCCGCCGCGCCGAGCCCGGCGGCCCCCACGCCCACCACCTTCACCGTGCCGGCGGTGACCCGCCCCTCCCGCAGCGCGGCGAGGTGGCCGGTGAACCCCTTGGCGGCCTTCTGCTCCGGGCGGGCGCCGACCACGTCGTCGTAGAGGCCGACCGCGCCCGACCCCAGCCCAGCGACCAGGGCGGCGGCACCGGCGGGGCCGCTGGACGCGCCGAGCGCCCCGGCGCCGGCCGCGCCGACGGCGAGGGCCGGGCCGGCGGCCAGGGTGACGGTACGGCCACGGAAGTTCGTCCGTTCCAGCGCCGGCCCGGCCGGCGCGGTACGGATCTCCCGCAGCGCGTACCGGGCGGCGGCGGCGCCGGCGGCGGCGACCAGCAGTCGGCCGATCATGCTCACGCGGCACCTCCGGTCGGCGCGTGCGGTGGGTTTCCGGTCACCGGGGTACGTCGTTCGCTCACTGGGGCAGTCTAGGCAGGAGATCCGCGGCGTTGTCGCCGACGCCGTACTGACCGGCCTTCTTCTCGGTGAGCTGCTGCAGCAGGGCGAGGACGGTGACCAGCTGTCCCTGCGCGGTGTTGGCGTTGTCGACGGTGGAGATGGTCTGGGTCAGCACCGGGTCGCCGCGGACGATGGCCACCAGGTTGCCGCCGGTGGAGCCGTTGCCGGCGACGACGATCGCGCCGGTGCGGTCGAACTGCTCGGCGATCTTCACCACCGACTCGTCCTTCTTGGCGGAGTCCTTGTCGACGTAGGGCTGCCCGCTGACCACCACGACGGCCTCGGCAGGCCCGGTGATCTGCTTCTCGGCGGTCAGGTAGCCGCCGTTGGAGTACGCGGCCAGCACCGCCCTCCGGTCGACCTCGGTGACCGCCGCAGTGCCCTGGGGCCGGTCGAGCAGCACGGTGGCCAGCAGGGCGCTGGAGGTCTCCACGCCGTTGCCGTTGCCGGGCAGCGCGGACGCGGGCGCGGTGGGGCGGGCGGCGGTGACCGCCAGCTCCATCAGGTTGGTGTTGTTGTCCGGGTTGATGAACTTGTCCTGGATGTCGACCCGGCCGGTGACGTCGGCGCCGGCGGTTTCCAGCAGCTTCAACACGCCCTCGGCGTGGTCCCGCCCGGTCGGCGCGCAGAGCAGCAGCACCCGCTTGCCGGCGAGCTTGCCCGGCAGGAACACCTCTGCCATCTGGGCGGCGAACTCCTCCTCGAGCTCCAGCTCCCGCTGCATGCTGTTGACCGACTGGCGCATCAGCTGGTTGTCCTTGCTCAGCCCGTTGACCCGCTCCTTGAGGGAGTCGGCCACCGGGCCGTTGAGGGCGGCCGTGCCGACCACCAGGCCGATGGCCAACGCCAGGAAGACCGCGGTCAGGGACACCACGTGGTACCGGAAGTTGATCACGCTTGCAGCCTCTTGATCGGTCGGGAGCTAGAAGAGCTGGCCGAGCTGGAACACAAAATTGTCCCACCACTCGGAGACCACGCCCAAATACGCCTTTCCGACGGTGGAGACCGCCACCGCGGAGGCCATCGCGGCGACCGCCGAGAGAACCAGCAGCAGCAGGGACGAGCCGGAGATGCTCTGCCGGTAGAGCCGGCTGACGCCCTTGGCGTCGACCAGCTTGCCGCCGACCTTGAGCCGGGTGAGGAAGGTGGAGGCCATGCCGCCGCGCCCCTTGTCCAGGAACTCCACCAGCGTGGCGTGCGTGCCGACGGCGACCAGCAGCGAGGCGCCTTTCTCGTCGGCCAGCAGCATCGCCAGGTCTTCGCTGGTGGCGGCGGCCGGGAAGGTGATCGCCGGCACACCGAGCCCGGTGACCCGGGCCAGGCCGGGGGCCCGCCCGTCCGGGTACGCGTGCACGATCACCTCGGCGCCGCAGCGCAGCACGTCGTCGGTGACGGAGTCCATGTCCCCGATGATGATGTCAGGGGTGTAGCCGGCCTCGACCAACGCGTCCGCCCCGCCGTCCACGCCGACCAGCACCGGCTTGAACTCCCGGATGTACGGCCGCAGCACGTCCAGGTCGGCCTTGTAGTCGTAACCCCGGACCACGATCAGGCAGTGCCGGCCATGGATCTGGGTCTGGATGTCCGGTACGCCCACTCCGTCCAGCAGCAGGTCGCGCTCCTGCCGGAGGTAGTCCATGGTGTTGGCGGCGAACGCCTCCAACTGGACCGACAGTCCCTCCCGGGCGTCGGCCATCGCCTTGGCCACGGTCTCGGCGTCCTGGAGCTCGCCGTGTGCCACCGGCTCGTCGCCGACGTACACGGTGTTGCCCTCGATCCGGACCGTGTCGCCCTCCCGGACCCGTTCGAAGATCCCCTCACCCAGGTCGTCCAGGAGCGGGATACCGGCGCCCACCAGCACCTCGGGCCCGAGGTTCGGGTAGCGGCCGGAGACCGACGGCTTGGCGTTGAGGACGGCGGCGACGCCGACGGCGACCAGGGAGTCGGCGGCCACCCGGTCGAGGTCGACGTGGTCGATCACCGCGATGTCGCCGGGGCGTAGCCGGCCGACCAGCCGCTTCGTACGGCGGTCCAGGCGCGCGGTGCCGAGGATCGAGCCCGGTTCCGCGTGCCGGGTCCGGCGCAACGTGGGTAGACGCATCGTGACCATCCTGGCATGTGAGGCAGGGTTTTCTGTCGCGACATGCCTGAGCAGGGCCGCCTACCCAGGGAAGCACACCAGAGCGCAGGCCGGTGTGCCTCCGCTCACAATAGTCCGGTCAGGGACGCCTTTCCCTGGCCGCCACGGCCAGGAGTTCCTCGGCATGGGCGATACCCAGATCGGAGTCGGGCAAACCAGCGAGCATCCGGGCCAGCTCACGGGCCCGCTCGGTGTCCTCCACCACCCGCACCCCGCTGGTGGTCACCGCGCCGCCGGTGTCCTTCGCCACCACCAGGTGCCGGTCGGCGAACGCGGCGACCTGCGGCAGGTGGGTGACGACGAGCACCTGGTGGCTGCGGGCCAGCCGGGACAGCCGGCGGCCGATCTCCACCGCCGCCTGGCCGCCGACCCCGGCGTCCACCTCGTCGAAGACCAGCGTGGGCGGCCCGCCGGAACCGGCGAAGACCACCTCGATGGCGAGCATCACCCGGGACAGCTCGCCACCGGAGGCGCCCCGCTGCAACGGCAACGAGGGCGCGCCGGGGTGCGCCAACAGCCGCAGCTCCACCTCGTCGACGCCGTCGGACCCGACGCCGACCTCGGCTCCGTTGACCGTCAGGGTGGGCTCCGACCTGCCCGCCGACCGGGGCACCACGCCCACCTCGATGCGGGCGTGCGGCATGGCCAGCCCGGCCAGCTCCACACTGACCTGGTCGGCGAACCGGGTCGCCGCCTCCTGCCGCGACGCCGAGACCCGGCCGGCCAGGTCGGTCACCTCACCGGCGAGCCGGGTCGCCTCCCGATCCAGCTCGTCGAGCAGCTCGTCGGAGGTGTCCAGGTCGGACAGTCGGGCGCGGGCCCGTTCCGCCCAGGCCACCACCCCGTCGACGTCGTCGGCGTACTTGCGGGTCAACGCGCGCAGGGCGGCCCGCCGTTCGTAGACGGCCTGCAACCGGGCCGGGTCGGCGTCCAGCGCCGCGAGGTACGCCGACAACTCGGCGGAGACGTCGGCGACCAGGGTGGCCGCCTCCTCCAACCGGCCCGCCAGCTCGCCGAGGACCGGGTCGGTGCCGGCCTGCGCTTCCAGGGTGCGCCGGGCCGTGCCCAGCAGCGCCGTCGCGTCCGGTGTGTCGTCGGCGGCCTCCACCCCGCCGGCGACGCACTGGTGGGCCAGCTGGGCGGCCGTGCGCAACCCCTCGGCGTGCTCCAACCGCTGCGCCTCGGCCTTCAGCTCGTCGTCCTCGCCCGGCTGTGGATCGACCCGGGTGATCTCGTCGAGACCCAACCGCAGCAGGTCGGCCTCCTGGTGTCGGGCGCGGGCGTTGCGCCGCCGGTCGGCCAGGTCGTCGACCACGTTCCGCCACCGCGTGTACACCTCGCGCAGCGCGTCGAGCAACTTCTCGTGCTCGGGGCCGGCGAACCGGTCCAGCGCGGCCCGCTGCTCGGCCGGCCGCAGCAGGCGCAGCTGGTCGGACTGGCCGTGCACGGCCACCACCTGCTCGCCGACCTCACCGAGCATGGCCACCGGCATGCTCCGCCCACCCAGGTGGGCCCGGGACCGACCCTCCACCGTGACCGTACGGCTCATCAGCAGCGAACCGTCCTCGTCGGGCTCCCCGCCCGCCTCGACGATCCGGGCGTGCACCGCGTCGGCGACCCTGCCGTGCAGGCGCAACCGCCCCTCGACCACCGCGCGCCCGGGTTCGGCCCGGACCCGCCCGGCGTCGGCCCGGCCACCGAAGAGGAGACCGAGACCGGTCACCACCATCGTCTTGCCGGCACCGGTCTCGCCGGTGATGACGTTCATCCCGCCGGTCAACGGCAGCGTGGTGTCCTCGATGACGCCCAGTCCGGTGATGCGCAGCTCTTCCAGCACAGCACCCGACAGTAGACGCGGGCCCCGACAGTTGCCAGCCGGCGCGGCCCGGCTGTGGACAACCGGCCGGACGCCGGCCTCGGACTCACCGAGCCGGTCGGCCCGTCACCGCCGGCTGCCGCGCCACCCCTGCACCGGCAGGCCGAACTTGGCGACCAGCCGGTCGGTGAACGGCCGGTCCCGCAGCCGGACGATGCGCACCGGCAGCACACCACGCCGCACGGTCACCCGGGCTCCCGGCGGCAGGTCGAACACCCGCCGGCCGTCACAACACAGCACCGCGAGGGTGGTGAACGGATCCACGGTGATGGCGAACGTCGAGTCCGGCGCGGTCACCAGGGGGCGGCTGAACAGCGCGTGCGCGCTGATCGGCACCAGCAGCAGCGCCTCCACCTCCGGCCACACCACCGGGCCGCCGCCGGAGAAGGCGTACGCGGTGGAGCCGGTGGGAGTCGCGCAGACCACCCCGTCACAGCCGTACCGGGACAGCGGCCGGCCGTCCACGTCGACGAGCAGCTCCAGCATCTGGGCCCGCTCGCCCTTCTCGACGCTGATCTCGTTCAGCGCCCAGGACTCGATGGTCGGCCCGCCGTCGAACTCGGCGGTCACGTCGAGGGTGAGCCGTTCGTCCACCGTGTAGTTACGGCCCACGACGTCGCGTACGGCGACATCCAGGTCGTCGATCTCGGCCTCGGCGAGGAACCCGACCTTGCCGAGGTTGATGCCGAGCAGCGGAACCTTCGCCGGGCGGGCCAGCTCGGCGGCGCGCAGGAAGGTGCCGTCGCCGCCGAGGGCGAAGACGATCTCGGCGCCCTCGGCGGCCTCCGGCCCGGCCATCGGCACGACGCCGGGCAGGTCGAGGTCGTCGGCCTCCTCGGCCACCACCCGCACCTCGAAGCCGGCGGCGATGAGGTCGGCGGCGACGGCCCGGGCGTGCTCGGTGCTGCGCCGGCGACCGGTGTGGGTCACCAGCAGGGCGGTGCGGCTCACCGGTCCGCCCGCCCGTGGGGGGCGGGACTCACACAGTCGCTGACACTCACCGGACCAGCCTCTCGTATCCGCTCACCGGGCTGCGCTCGTCGCTCACCCTGACACCTCCGGAGAACCCGCGGCGCCGGACGGGGTCGCCCCCTCGGGCCCGGCGGCCACCACCGCGCGTACCCGCTCGGGATCGGCCGCCGGCGCGCCCCGGCGTAACCATACGAAGAACTCGACGTTGCCGCTCGGCCCGGGCAGCGGACTCGCGGCCACGTCGGCCAGGCCCAGTCCGAGCTGCGCCGCCGCCGCCGCGACGTCGAGCACCGCCTCGGCGCGCAGCGCCGGATCACGGACCACACCGCCGGAGCCGACCCGTTCCTTGCCGACCTCGAACTGTGGTTTGACCATCAGGGCCAGGTCCCCGTCGGCGCGGGTGCAGCCGGCCAGGGCCGGCAGCACCAGACGCAGCGAGATGAAGGACAGGTCGGCCACCGTCAGGTCGACCTCGCCGCCGATGGTCTCCGGGACCAGCGTACGGACGTTGGTCCGCTCGAAGACCCGCACGCGGCCGTCGTTGCGCAGCGGCCAGGCAAGCTGGCCGTAGCCGACGTCCACCGCCACCACCTCGGCGGCGCCGGCGCGCAGCAGCACGTCGGTGAAGCCTCCGGTGGAGGCGCCGGCGTCGAGGCAGCGCCGCCCGGCGGCGCTCAGCCCGCCCGGGGCGAACGCGGCGAGCGCGCCGGCGAGCTTGTGGCCGCCCCGCGAGACGTACTCGACGGTGGGGTCCTCCCCGGTGACCAGCAGTGGGTCGGCGGGGTCGACCATCGCGGCGGGCTTACGCGCCGTCACCCCGCGCAGGTGGACCCGGCCGGACTCCACCAGCGCGGCGGCCTGCTCCCGGGAGCGGGCCAGGCCGCGACGGACAAGTTCGGCGTCGAGGCGGGTACGACGTGCCATGGGGTGGTTCTCCGGTCGGTCAGGCCTGGTCGATGGTGGCGAGGGTCTCCCGCAGTGTCTGGTACGCCGCCTCGTACTGGGCGATCTGGTCGGCCGGGGGCAGCCCCTCCGCGTTGATCATCGCCTGCACGGCGGCGTCCACGGCCGGGTGGTGCGCCCCACCATCCTCGTCCGGCGGGGTGAGGCCCGTCGGCGGGCCAGGACGCAACCCGGGCAACGGACCGGGTCGACCACCGGGCGGCGGACCCGGCCTGAACGAGCCGCTCACGACCGCCTGCCGCGCGCGTACCCGCCGGTCACTCCGCGCCGCCCGTGGTCCGCTTGCGCGGCGCGGCCTTCTTCGCCGGCCTGGCCGGTTCACCCGGCGTGGTGGAGACCACGGCGGGCGGCTTCTTGGCCACGGCCTTCTTGGCCACGGCCTTCTTCGCCACGGCCTGGGTGGGCGCGGGGACCGGCGAGGAACCCGGCGTACCGGTGTCACTGCCCGCGTCCGCCGGCGCACCGGCCCCGGCCAGGTCGGCGGGGGATGTCGGGGCCGTTCCCGGACCCGCCTTGGCCTCGCGGAGCTGGCGTTCCAACTCGCGCACCCGGCGGGTCAGCTCGGCCACCTCGTCGGCCGTGGCGAGCCCCACCGCGCCGAGCGCCCGGTCCACCTCGAAGCGGACCAGCTTGGTCAGCGACTCCCGGTTCGCCGCGCCGGTCGAGACGAGTTCCTCGGCGAGCGCCTGGAGCTGCGCCGCCGTGGCGCCACTCGTCCCGACGAGTCGCCGCACGGCGTCCTGGGCCTTCTTCCGGGGCGCCTCCGTCAGGCCCATGGCCAACTCGAGGTAGGCGCGCCACGCGTCCTGCATGCCTGAGTCCTTCCGCGTGCGGGGTGTGCGGGTCTCACGCTACCGGGCGCCCCGGACGCCCCCTTGCGGTACGGTGCCGGGAAGCGGCGTGGCGTGACGAGGGAGACGATGTGGCCAGCGTGGACGAGTGCCGGCAGGCGTTGCGGGATCTGGCGGCCCGGCTCGACCGGCACGCCGAGGTGCGGGGCAGGATCGACCTGGACCGCACCCTCGCCTGCCGGGTCACCGACCTGGACACGGCGTTCCACGGCCGCCTCGTCGGCGGTCGGCTGGTCGACCTGGGCGACGGCGACGACCCGAAGGCCAAGATCGCCCTGGTGGCCACCAGTGACGATCTGCTCGCCCTGGTGGCCGGGCAGCTCGACGTCACCAAGGCGGTCGCCACCCGCCGGGTTTCCATCAAGGCCAACCCGTTCGACCTGATGAAGCTCCGCAAGCTGCTCTGACCGACAGACCGCGCGGGACGACGCCGACCCCGCCGGGTGACCGGTTTCGGCGACGCTCAGGCCGGCAGGCCGAGTGCCTCGAGGGCCCGCTGCGCCTGCGGTGTCCCCGCCCGCACGTCCGCTGTCGGGTCGGCGGACCAGGCAGCCGCGCAGAGCACCGCGAGGGCGTCCAGCGGGCTTCCCTCGCCGCGCAGTTCCAGCCCACCACCGGTCACGGTCGTGGACCAGCCGCCGGCCTCCGGCTTGCCCGGCACCGCGACGACGGCCACCGGGTCGAAGAGGCCGGCGAGGTCCTTCGCCACGTACGTGGGCCGCCGCCTCGGCGGTGCGGCCAGCAGTTCGGGTACGTCGCTGACGCCGGTCAGCACCAGCAGGCTGTCCAGGCCGGCGCGACGTGCTCCCTCGATGTCGGTGTCCAGCCGGTCGCCGACCACCAGCGTCCGCCCCTGCCCCGCCCGGCGGGCGGCGGTGGCGAACAGGGCGGGCTCCGGCTTGCCGACGACCACGTCCGGCGCCCGGTCCAGCGCGTGGCGCAGCGCCGCCACCAGCGAACCGTTGCCGGGCAGCGGCCCTCGAGCGCTGGGCAGGGTGCGGTCGGTGTTGGTGGCGATCCAGGTCGCCCCGCCCCGGACGGCGACCGCCGCCTCGGCCAGGTCGACCCAGCCCACCTGCGGGCCGTACCCCTGGACGACCGCGACCGGCGACTCGTCGGCGCGGGTCACGGGGGTGAGCCCGACGGCGCGGACCTCGGCGCGCAGCGCCTCCGCCCCGACGACGAGCACTGGGGCGCCGGCGGGGAACCGGTCCCGGAGCAGTTCGGCGGCGGCCGCCGCGGAGGTCAGCACCTCCTGCGGCGAGGCCGGCACACCCATGCCGGTGAGCAGGTCGGCGACCTCGCTGGAGCGCCGGGAGGCGTTGTTGGTCGCGTACGCGACCGAACGGCCCTCGGCGTGCAGCCGCGCGACCGCCTCGACCGCGCCGGGGATCGGCCGGTCGATCAGGTAGATGACCCCGTCCAGGTCGAAGACGACCAGCGAGTACCCGTCGACCAGCCGGTCCCCGGCGACGCCGTTCATCGCTGGCCCGGCTCCGACTCGTCGTGGCCCGCCGGCTGGTCGGCCGGGGCGTCGGCCCGGAACTCGACCTGGGGTGCGCCGCCGGACACCCGGTCGGCGGCCGGCGCGGCCCGCTCGCCGGTCACCGTGCTGGCCTGTGCGGCGGGCAGCTCGCCGTCGCTCGGCCCCTCACCGTCGAGGTCGTCGTCCTCGTCCTCGCGGTCGGGGTCGCCCTCCTCGTCGTTGCCGGCGAGGTCGCCGGCTGCGGCGGTCAGGTCCGCGTCCGGTCGGGCCGGCACGGCACCCGGGGTCCCCGGACCCGCCGCGACCTCCTCGGCTGACTCCTCGTCCTCTTCGTCGCCCTCGATGAGCACGCCGTCGAGTTCGAGCAGCCGCTCCGCGGCGTCGGTCTCGCCGTCGGTGTCCACGTCCGCGGCGCGGGAGAACCATTCCCGGGCCTCCTCGCGGCGGCCAACCGCCAGCAGCGCGTCCGCGAACGCGTAGCGGAGTCGGGCGGTCCACGGCTCGGCCGGGTCGGCGGTCAGTTCGGGAACCTGGAGCATCGCGACCGCCGCGTCCTTCTGCCCGAGGTCGCCCCGGGCACCGGCCGCCACGATCAGCAGCTCGATCGCCACCGCCTGGTCGAGCTTCGCCCGGTCGGCGCCCCGAAACAGGTCGATGGCCCGCTCGGGGCGTCCCAGCGCCCGCTCGCAGTCCGCCAGCACCGCCAGGTGGCTCTGCAGCCCGGTCATGCGGTGGTACGTACGCAGCTCGGCGATCGCGGTCTGCCACTCCCCGGCGTGGTACGCCGCCAGTCCGACCGCCTCCCGCACGGCCGAGATCCGCGAGGCCAACCGGCGGGCCGCCAGCGCGTGCGCCAGCGCCTCGGCCGGGTCCTCGTCGATCAGCTGGCCCGTCGCGACCAAGTGCCGCGCGACGGTCTCCGCAACCGGCTTGTTCAGCGAGAGCAGTTCGGCGCGGACGGCCGTGTCGAGGTCGCTCGCGGAGATCTCGTCCGGCAGCGTCGGCTCGGCCGTACGCCCGACCTCGGCCTCGTCCCGGCGATCCCGGTCCGCGCCGAAGCCCTCACGGCGTTCCGCGGACCCACTCCGGTCGTCGCGGCCTGGCCGATCACCGTACCCGCCGCGTTCGCCACCACGGTCCGGTCGGTCACCACGGAAACCGCCCTCACGGCGCTCGCCCCCACGGAAACCACCCTCGCGTGGGGCCTGACCGTCCCGACGGAAACCACCCTCACGGCGCTCTCCGCCACGGAAGCCACCCTCGCCCTCGCGACGGAAAGCACGCTCACGGTCGCCGCCCTCGCGGCGGTCGCCGCCACGGAAGCCACCCTCGCGGGAACCCTCGCCGCCACGGAAACCACCTTCACGACGTTCGCCGCCACGGAAACCCTCACGGGGCGCGTCACCGTCACGACGGAAACCACCCTCACGCGGACCCGACCGGAAACCACCCTCACGACGGTCACCGCCACGGAAGCCACCCTCGCGGGAACCCTCACCGCCACGGAAACCACCCTCGCGGCGTTCGCCGCCACGGAAACCCTCACGGGGCGCGTCACCGTCACGACGGAAACCACCCTCACGCGGACCCGACCGGAAACCGCCCTCACGACGGTCACCACCACGGAAACCGCCCTCGCGGGAACCCTCACCGCCACGGAAACCACCTTCACGGCGTTCGCCGCCACGGAAACCCTCACGGGGCGCGTCACCCTCGCGGCGGTCACCACTACGGAAACCCTCACGGGGCGCATCACCGTCACGACGGAAACCGCCGGGTCGCCGCTCACCATCACGCGGACCCGACCGGAAACCACCTTCCCGCCGGTCACCGCCACGGAAGCCGCCGCCGTCGCCGCCCCGATCGCTGCCGTGGCCGCCGCGCGGGCCGCCCCGGTCGTCACGGTCTCCCCGGTACGGCGGACGATCGTCCCGCCGCGGGCCGGCGCTGCGCCCCTGGGGACGATCCGAACGGTCCTCGTCGCGACGTGGACGGTCTCCGCCCTGCGGTGCTGAACTCACAGGTACATCCTTCCTCATTGCGCCACCTATGGCGCTACACAGTTGAGGGCCGACCCTGATGGGGCGGCCCTCGACTGAAAGATTGTCCGGCGGTGTCCTACTCTCCCACACCCTCCCGAGTGCAGTACCATCGGCGCTGGAGGGCTTAGCTTCCGGGTTCGGAATGTGACCGGGCGTTTCCCCTCCGCCATGACCGCCGTAAC
>NZ_SMKD01000053.1 GCF_004348595.1 Micromonospora sp. KC723 | reverse complement strand
GAGGGCGGGCGAACAAGCGGGCTAAGCGAAAGCTAAGACAACCACCCCGGACGGTGGCACGACAGTGCCGCGACGACCACGGCCGGTGATCACCCCGGCGGAGTGACCTCGACCGACGCGGGCGTTCACCACGCGACACCGATCCCGTCGCCCGGGTACCAGTGGTCCAGCGGGGTCTCCTTGTACGCCAGGAAGCGGCGACCGGTGCGTTCGGCGTGTTCGGCCAGGACGTTGGTGACGGTGACGTTGTCGGTGAGCAGGATCGCCCCGGGGGCGAGCTTCGGTTCGACCGCCTCGAACTCCCGTTTCTCGTGGGCGCGGCTGTGGTCGCTGTCGTGCAGGAACAGGTCGACCGGGCGGTCGAGGGCCGCGATGGAGGCGATCGAGTCCCCGATCACCAGGTCGACCACCTCCGACCAGGGGGCGGTGCGGGCGAGGTAGCCGGCCTCGGGGTTGATGTCCAGCGAGGTGAGCCGGCCGGGGTGGCCCTCGGCGGCGTTGCGCAGCAGCGCGGCGGCGAGCACGCAGCTGCCCAGCCCCTTGTCGACGCCGGTCTCCACGACGTGCGCGGGTCGGGTGGCGCGGACGATCGCGTACCAGCCGATCCGGCGGGCGTACCGGACCTGCTTGTCGGCGAGGCCGCGGCGCGCGGAGCCGGCGGTGGCCCGCTCGATGTGGCCGCGCAGCTCGTCGTCCTTCTCGATCTCGTCGAGGTAGGCGCGGACCTGCTTGACCGGGACGTCGCAGACCACGCTGACGAACCAGGCGAGGTGCTGGCGGCTGAGCTTGGTCAGTTCGTAGGTGTAGTTGTGGTGCTCACGGGAGGTGAACAGCCACCGGGTGGTGGTGCGGATGATCTTGGCATCGTGCCGGGCGACCCGGGCGAACCGCTTGGGGAAGGCGGCGACCGGCGCGAGGCGGGTGCGGGCGATGGCCCGGCGAAGCGTCGTTGCGTCCACCCGTGGGTTGTACCAGGCGGAGGTGAGGATCGGCGAGAGCCGTCTCGATTCGCCGGTCAGATGGTCGGGATCGACCGTCCGGACGAGGGTCACCACGGGCAAACGTGAATCAGTAGCATCGCGGCCATGTCCGAACGTCAGCAGCTCGCCGATCCCGACCCGCGACTCCCGGCGTCCGACGTGGATCCCGACGGTACGGGCCAGGCGCCCGCGCCGGCTCCGCGCCGCCGCCGTGGGCGGCGGATCGCGCTGGTCGTGCTGCTGGTGGTGGCCTTGCTGGTCGGCGGTGGGGTCGTCGCGGCCGGGCTCTACTACCGTTCGGTCGACTCCTCGATCGAACGGGTCGAGGCGTTCGACGACGTGCCGCAGGAGTCGCGTCCGCAGGCGGTGGCCGCGGCCGAGGGCGCCATGAACATCATGATCCTGGGCAGCGACTCCCGGGACCAGGAGAACGCCGGCGGGTCCCGCAGCGACACCATCATCCTGGCCCATCTCACCAGGGATCGGTCGAGCGCCCAGCTCATCTCGATCCCCCGCGACACCTGGGTGCACGTGCCCAGGTCGAAGAGTGGACGCGGCGGCCGGGACGCCAAGATCAACGCCGCCTACGCGTGGGGCGGCGTCCCACTCATGGTCCAGACGGTGGAGAAGTTCACCGGGGTGCGCATCGACCACGTGACGATGATCGACTTTGCCGGCTTCAAGGAGATCGTCGACGCGCTCGGCGGTGTCGAGATCGACGTGGAGAAGGACTTCACCACCAAGTACTCGCTCGACCCGAGCGGGAGCCGGACCTTCGTCAGGGGTCGGCAGACCCTGTCCGGTGCGGCCGCCCTGGACTACGCGCGCGAGCGGCACGCCTTCGCCGACGGCGACTTCGCCCGGATCCGACACCAACAGCAGGTGATCAAGGCGATCCTGGACAAGGCGGCCTCCGGCGGCGTGCTGACCAACCCCGGCAAGCTGAACTCGTTCGTCGAGGCCAGCACGCACGCGGTGGCGGTGGACAAGTCACTGTCCCTGGTGGACCTGGCGATGAAGCTACGTCACCTGAGGAGCGACAACCTGACCTTCTTCACCTGCCCCAGCAAGGGGACGGGCCGGGTGGGCAGCGAGAGCGTCGTCTTCGCGGACACGGCGAAGGCCAGGAGCCTCTTCGACGCGGTCCGCCGCGACTCGGTTCCGGAGATCATTACTGCCGGAAAGTAGGAGGCGGATTCACCTCACGGGCTCTGGTGACCACGCCGACCCACTCGTATCCTTCGATCGCCCCCGGCGTTCGCACCTCGCCGGGGGTTGTCACGGGGGAGGATCGACCATGTCACGCCTACCGGCGACAGGTCACCCTGCGGCGACCGCCACGCACCTCGACGGGCCGTCGCAGCAGTCGGCGGAATCGCAGGGCGACCGGGCCGGCGGCGAGGGAACTCGCACAAGCACTCCCGCCGTCCGACTGGTGGCCGACCCGCCCGCCGCCGAGCGACGCGCCGGTCTCGACACCACCGCCGTCCTGCCGTACGCCGGTTCCCGGGCCTCCCGGAGCACCCGCCGGCTGCGGGCCTGGATGATGGCGGCCCCCCTCGACGTCGTCGCGCTGCTCACCCCGCTGCTGATGACCCAGAACTACTGGCGCGGGACGCTGGTCAACGCCGGCCTCACCGTGGCCTTCTTCGCGGCGGGCGGGCTCTACCGGCCCCGCCGGCACGTCGGTTTCCTGGACGAGCTGCCCAGCCTCGGCGGCCGACTGCTGGCATCCGGTGCCGTGGTGGCCATCATCGCGGCCGAGCGCCACGACTCGGTGCAGTACGTCAGTGGCTTCATGCACGGCGTGGCGCTCTCCGCCGGCCTGGTGATCGTGGGCCGTGCGTTCAGCCGGAAGGTGCTCCTCGTCGCGCGCAAGCGCCGGTGGGTGGAGCACAACGCCATCATCATCGGCAGCGGTCCGATCGCGGGCGAACTGGCCCGGCTGCTCCGCCGCTACCCGCAGTACGGCCTGCGGTTCGTCGGCTGCGTCGACGCCACGTCGCGACCGGGCTCCGCGGCGCTCCCGCTGGTCGGCGCTGTCACCGACCTGGAGCACCTGACCAGGATGCTCGACTGCGAGGTGCTGATCATCGCCGACCCGGACTACCCGGAGTCGGCCCTGATGGAGATCCTGCTCCAGCCCACCACGTCTCGCTGCGACCTGTGGGCGGTGCCTCGGCTGTGGGGTTCCCGCTCCCACGGTGGATATCCCGACCACGTCGGCGCCATTCCCATCGTCAAGATCGGTGACATCAGGCTCTCCGGTCCACGATGGGCGGTCAAGCGCGCCTCCGACGTGCTCTTCGCGACGGTGGCGCTGCTCGTCCTCAGCCCCGTGCTGCTGCTCTGCGCCGTCGCGACGTTCCTCGACGGCGGCCGGGGCATCTTCTTCCACCAGGAACGGATCGGCCGGTACGGCAAGCCGTTCAAGGTCATCAAGTTCCGTTCGATGCAGCCGGCCGACGAGCAGGAGTCGCAGACGAAATGGTCCATCGCGCACGACCAACGGGTCGGACCGATCGGCCGCTTCATGCGCCGTACGTCGCTGGACGAACTGCCCCAACTCTGGAACATCCTGCGCGGTGAGATGAGCGTCGTCGGGCCCCGACCCGAACGGCCGTACTTCGTCGAGAAGTTCTCCGTCGAGTACCCGACCTACGCGATGCGCCACCGGGTACCCGTCGGGCTCACCGGGCTCGCGCAGGTCAGCGGCCTGCGCGGCGACACGCCGATCTCCGACCGGGCGAGGTTCGACAACTACTACGTCGAGAACTGGTCGCTCTGGCTCGACATCAAGATCGTGCTGCGTACCGTGGCGGAAGTGTTCCGAGGTGGTGGGCGTTGACCGGCCCCGGCCCGCGTGCCGCCGTCCGGGACGGCGACCCGCCCGGCGGCGAAACGGTGCCGTCACCACCGGAGTCACCCACCGCGCACCGGGTGCCGCGGCTGCTCCGGCGACTCGTCGCACCCGAACTCCTCTACCTCGCCGCCCTCGGCCTGACCGGGGTGGCGGCGGTCGTCTCGGTGACCCTGCCCGCGGCGGAGCGCGGTGAACTGGCCGCCAACATGGTGGCCGCGACGCTGGGCGCGGCCGTCGGCGGACTGTCCCTGGACACGTTCCTGCTCTCCCGCCCGGCCGGTTGGGTCACCGCCCGGGGACGCGCGTGGGTTCTGGCCATGCTCGGCGTCTCGGTGCTGCTCTCCGGTGCCGCCGCCGCACTGCTCACCACGGTGGCCGGCCTCGGCAGCCACCTGGTCGGGGTGGGTGCCGCGGCGGGCCTGACCGTCTTCAACACCGTCTCGTCGTTCGCGCTGCGGCGCCGCAGCTTCCGGCTCGTGTACGCGGTGCGGGCGGCGAGCGGGGCGCTGCTGGTCGGTGGCTATGTCGCCCTTCATGCCGCCGGCTGGCTCGACGGCAACCTGTGGAGCCTGGTCTGGCTCGGCGTCCAGTGGCTCAGCGCGCTGGCCGTCTGTGGCCTGGCGCTGGTGATGGTCCGGCGGGCCGGGCCGGTTCCGCCCGCCTCGGCCACCGCGTCGGACTACCGCGCCGACGTGCTCGCCGTCGGCAACCTGCACGTCGGGATCTTCGCGCAGATGATGACGCTGCGGTTCAACCAGATCCTGGTGGCAAGGTTCGCCGGCGCCGGCCCGCTCGGCGTCTACGCCCTGGCCGTCGCGGCCCTGGAGTTCGCACAGGCCGGCGCCGTGGTACGGGCGCAGCGAATCCTCGCCGACCGGGACGGCGCGGACGGACCGGACCCGACGAAGGCCGTGGTACGGGCCGCTCTCCCGATCGCCCTGGCCGCCGTCGTCGGGCTCGCCGTGCTGGGTTTCCTTCAACCGGAGTACCGGCACGCGTGGGTCCTCGGGCTCCTGCTGCTGCCCGGTTCGCTGGCCACCGCGGCCGGCAAGAGCTGGAGCGCCCTGTTGTTGAAGAGGCGGGGCGAGCGGCCGACGACCGCTGTCGCCCTCGTCACGGCGGCCGTCGCGATACCCGCGTACTACGGGATCATCCCCTGGGCCGGCGCGGTCGGGGCGGCGCTCGCCTCCTCGCTCGCCTACGCCGTACACGCCTTCGGGTCGAGAGCTAGCCTGCGGCGCGCGCAGCCGCCGAGTCATGGGACGGTGTGACATGGATGCCTCGATCGTGGTCCTCGCCTGGGAGGACTTCACGCGCACGCGCGCCTGCGTCCTGTCGCTGCCCCGCGAGGCCGAGATCGTCGTCGTGGACAACGGCAGTTCCGAACAGATCCGGCAAGCCCTGGCGGAGTTCTGCGCCCAGCAGGGCGTGCGGTACGTGCAGTCCGGCTCGAACCTGGGCTACGCCCGGGGGATGAACCTCGGCGTACGCCACACGAGCCGGTCGAACGTCATCCTGTCCAACAACGACATCGTCGTGCACGACGGTGCCGTGGCCCTGCTGCTGGCCGCCCTGGACGACCCCGGGGTGGGCGCGGCCTTCCCCGCCGTGGTGACGCCGGAGGGCGTGCCGCAGACCGAGGGAGGGCGGTTCCTCAGCGTGCGGGTCGGGTTGGCGCACGCCACCGGGCTGAGCCTGGTGGCGCCGAGGCTGCGGATCGTCGCACCGCCGGAGCGGGCGGACTGGCTGACCGGGCCCTTCGTCGCCCTGCGCCGGGACACCTTCGACACCATCGGCGGGGTCGACGAGACGTCCTACTTCTACTCCGAGGACATGCGGCTGTGCTGGGCCGTCCGGCAGCGGGGCATGCGGCTGGCGTACGTGCCGGACGCGGTCATCATGCACGAGGACGACGCGACCGCCAGGCGACGCTGGTCGGAGGAGGAGATCTCGCAACGACGTACCCGCGAGTTCATCCGGGCGAGCCGGGACATGGGAGGCCGGCGCGGCCGGGTCGCCGCCACGGCGTACGTCTTCGGGGTGCTGCTGCGGGCGGCGGTGGGCGCGAACCCGGTACGGCGGGCCATCGCGCGCGGCGCCGTCGAAGGGCTGCGTGCCTCGTGAGGGTGCTCTTCGTCTGCACCACCGGCGGTTCCGGGCGACGCCAGCTCGGTGGCGCGGAGCGGATCCTCACGGAGCTCATCCCGGCGCACGCCCGGACCGGGGTGGAGGTGGTCGCCGCCACCTCCGACGACGAGGTGGGCAGGGCGTTGCGGGAGGCCGGGGTGCCCTGGACCGGGCTCGGTGCCCGCGGTCGCGTCGACCTGGCCTACGCGCGGGAGATCCGTCGTCTCGTCCGCGAGGTGCGGCCGGACGTGGTCTGCGCCCACCTGCTGTCGGCGGCGATGCACGCCCGGGCGGCGCTGAGCACCGAACGCACCCGGACTCCCCTCGTGGTCACCCTGCACAACAGCCTCTGGCAGTACCGGGACACGGCGGGCTCACTCCGGCACAAGGCCATGGTCCAGTCGAACATCACGCTCGACCTGGCGCTGCGCCGGCTGCGGCCACACGCGACGGTCGCGGTGTCCGAGTTCGAGGCCGTTGAGTTGCGTGACCGCGGCGGGGTCGACGACGTCCACCTGATCCCGAACCCGCTTCCGGTCACCTGGCCGGAGCCACCGCCGGTGGCCCCGGCGGTGGCCGGTCGACGGCCGGTGATCGGCTATCTCGGCCGGTTGGAGCGGGAGAAGGGCGCCGACCTGCTGCCCGAGATCGCCTCCTGCCTGCCGGACGCGGACTTCGTGGTCGCCGGGGCCGGCTCGCTGCCGATCGCCGCCCGCCCGAACCTCGAACTCGTCGGCCGGGTCGACGCGGCGGACTTCCTCCAGCGGATCGACTGCCTCGTGGTGCCGTCCCGGGTCGAGTCGTTCGGGCTCAGCGCGCTCGAAGCGCTGTCCCTGGGCGTGCCCGTGGTGCACACCGGCGCCGGCGGCCTGGCGGAGGTCACCCGGCACGCCACCGGCACCCTGGCGTTCCGGGCCGACCCCACGCCCGCCGCGCTGGCCGACGTGCTCCGGCAGGCGGTCGGCTCCGCCGCGACTGCGGCGCAACGGCAGCGGGTGGCCCGTTGGTACGCCGAGGAGTACGCCTTCGACCGGTGCGTCACGCGCTGGCAGCGCCTCTACCGGTCGCTGACGTGACCCCGGGTGACCTGAGCAGGCAACGGAAGGCGGTGCCCGCGTGGCGCAGGAACTGACCATCGTCACGGTGCTCTACCGGTCCGCGGACATGCTCGCCGAGACGCTCCCCACCTGGGTACGCGCCGCCGAGGGACTGCCGGTGCGGTTCGTCTTCGCCGACAACTGGCCCCAGGACGGGTGCGGGAAGGTGATCGGCGGCTGCCTGGACGACGACCGGTACGAGTACCTGCCCGACTCGTCGAACCCGGGCTTCGCGGCCGGCTGCAACCGGGCGGTGGTGGCGGCGAGGACGAGCCACGTCATGCTGCTCAACCCGGACGTCTGGCTGCCCGACGACGCGCTGGCCCGGGTCTGCGCCGCGATCACGAAGGATCCCGACGCCCCCGTCGCGGTCGGCCTGGCCATGCACGGCGGCGAGTACGTCGGCATCGACCTGCATCCGGTCTCGCTGTTCATCGACCGCCCGGCCACGGTGTCGCGCTCGCCGCTGGGCCCGTCGGGCGGCGCGGCGGTGTTCCCCACCGAGCTGTTCCGCCGGTTCGGAGGGTTCCACGAGCACTTCTTCGCCTGGGGTGAGGACGCCGACCTCGCCTTCCGGCTCTACGCCGCGGGCGTGCGCACCCGGGCGCTCGATGTGGTGCTCCCGCACGCCGGGGGCCACAGCGTCGACGGCGACAGCCGGCTCCAGGGATTCCGGGCCTTCCTGCTGGCCCGCAACCGGCTCCTGGTCGCGGCCCGCACCTTCACCTGGCCACTGATGCTCGTCGCGGTGCCGGTCCTCGCGGCGGCGCACCTCGCGCTGGCCGCCCGACGGGCCCGGCAGGGCCTGCTGCGGCCGTTCCTGCGGGGGGTGGGGCGTGGCCTGCGGGAGGGGCCGGCAGCCCGCCGCCAGTGGCGGGGCGAGCGCTTCGGCTTCGCCACCCTGTACGGCTATCTGACAGTTCGGAGAGCGTGATGGCGGGACACCGGTGGAGTGTCGTGACGGTCAGCTACCAGTCGGCGGAGACACTCCGCCGCTGCTGGGGCGGTGACCCGAAGCCGTACGAGTGGATCGTCGTGGACAACTGCTCGACGGACGACTCGGTCGCGGTGGCGCAGGAGTTGGGCGCCCGGGTCATCCGGCTGCCGGAGAACGTCGGCTTCGCCCGGGCCAACAACGTCGCGCTGCGCGAGGCCACCGGCGAGTACGTGCTGTTCGCCAACCCCGACCTCGAGGTCCGCCCGGACGGCCTGGACACGCTGCGGCGGCACCTCGACACGCACGGCGGCCTGGTAGCCCCCCAACTGCTCGCCTCCGACGGCGTGCCGCAGCCGAACGGCCGGGGTTTCCCGTACGCCACCGCGAAGCTCGGCAACCGGAAGCTGTGGCCGCTGTCCCGCCTGCACGCCGCGTACCGGATGGTGGCGGAACCGGGCGAGGCGCGCTACGTGGCCTGGGTGATGGGCGCGGCCGTCGCCGGGCGCACCGCGGACGTGGTCCGGTTGGGCGGCTGGAACGAGCGGTTCTTCCTCTACTACGAGGACCACGAGCTCGGGCTGCGGGCGTGGCGGCACGGCCTGCCCGTGGTGTTGCTGGGCGACGTGCGGTGGACGCATCACTGGGCCCGCGCGACGAACTCGCTGCGCTGGTCGCGGGCGCACAGCCTGGAGCTGCGCGGCGCCCGGACCTTCTTCGGCATGTTCCCCGAGTTCCTGGTCGGGTTGCCGCCGGCCGCCCGCCGGCACCGGCGCGCCGCCGGCCTGATCGGGTCGCCGGTGCCCCGACCGTCGGTCACTGACCCGACGGCCCGGCCCGACCCGACCGCCGTGGGCTGACCTACGTTCGGCGTCCGTCCCCGAGGGACGGACGCCGGAACTCACCGGAGAGCGGGGGCCGCCGCCGGGCGGCGGTTACGCCGGCCGAGGGCCGGCAGCGGCCGGGCGGTCAGCGACGGGTGCTCGGCCGCGCCCAGCGCCACCGCCAGCAGGGCCACGGCCACCGCCCCGGGCCACAGCCACACGTCGAAGAAGAAGACCTGCGCCGAGAACCCCACCAGCAGGACGCGGGCCGGCAGCGACCGCAGGTGCCGGAACAGGACCACCAGCAGGGACAGCAGGCCGGCCAGGCCGATGAGGCCGAAGTTGTACCAGAAGGTCAGGTACGTGTTGTCGAAGACCTCCGCCTGACCGTCGCCGATACCGACGTGCTCCAGGTAGCGCACGTTGGATTCCGGGCCGTTGCCGAAGACGACGGTGGACCAGTCGCGCGTGATGCCGTCCCAGACGACGCTGATGCGGGTGAAGCGCGCGCCGGCACTTGCCGGGTCGGAGAACCTGGACCCCGCCACGCCGACCGCGTCGGCGGGCCCGGTGGGGCTCGGCGCGGGAGCCTGCGAGGCGGCGGTTTCGGTCTCGGGCGCGGGGGCCGCCGAGGTGGGCGCCGGAGCCGCCGATGTGCGGGCGGGGGCCGCAGACGTCGGCGCGGGGGCCGCCGATCCGGGTGTGGGGACTGCGGGCGTGGGTGCCGGTGCCGCCGCGGTCGGTGCGGGGGCGGCCACGTTGGACGCCGGCTCGGAAACGGTGGGCGCCAGGATCGACGGCGCCACCGCCACGGCCGCGTAGGCGACCGCGCCGACGGCGATCGCGCTGCCCACCCCCCGGAGGGAGATCCTCCGCCACCGGACGAACAGCCAGGCCGCGAGGGCGAGGACCATGCCCACCCAGGCGCTGCGGGTCCCGGAGAGCACCAGCGCCACCAGGTTGGCGGTGAACGGGACGTACCAGTACCGGCCCCGCAGGGTCAGCGCGACGAGCGCCATCGCCATCGCGAAGCTGCCGTAGATGATGGGGTGCCCGGAGATCCCCACCGCCCGGGTGTTGTCGAAGGCGGAGGTGTACGTCCAGTGGTAGGCGAACTGGTCGAAGATCGGCCAGCTGCGGGACAGGGTCTGGTACTTCGCGAAGACGGCGACGGCGACGCTGAACCAGGTGAGCGCTTCCGCGATCCGCCGGATCGTCCGTGGGTCGCGGCGCGCCTCCTCCACCAGGTGCCAACCGAGTACCCCGTAACACAGCAGCGGCGCGAGGCCGACGACGACCGGCTTGGCCCCGTGCCAGTGGACGAGCCCCGCGAGCACGGCGCACGCCGGGAGCAGCAGCGCCGCGCCGATCAGCCTGGGCTGCCAGCCGTCCCGTTCGGCGCGCAGCACCCGGCCCCAGCCGGCGAGGACGAAGAGGACCAGCAGCAGGGTGTACGTGGGGTTCGTCGGGTAGCCGGGATCGATGGTCACCGGAACGGTGAAGGCGATGACCAGGACTGCCCAGGTGATGCGCAACGGTTCGCAGAGCACCCAGCCGAGCAGCGCGCCGACCCCGACCGCGAGCGCGAACTGCCACCTGCCCGTCACCAGGAACCCGACCGCCAGGGCGGCAAGGCCGAGCCCACCGACGAGACGGGCTGGCTTGACGGTGGCAGACGACTCTCGCACCGTGCGATCGTACGGATCAGTCACCACCTGTCGACACCGGGTGTCCATCGGCATATCCTCAACCGGTCTGGTGTGTCCCGCGCAAGTTCCGGATGTGATGATCTCGAACTACGTAGCGCGTTCTGGTGAGACCCGCAAAGCGAGGCGAGAGTCCCCCGACCAGTAAGCGCGGCAGGCGTCAACTGAGCCAGTCGAGTACCTCGTCAGTGGTGACGACCTCGCCGAACCGCGGCAGAACCACCGTCAGAGCGTGGTCATGCTCCGCCGCCGCCACACCGCTCATCGCATCGGCCACGAAGATGACCTCGAACCCGTAATCGGACGCAGCGCGCGCAGTCGACTCGACACCCATCGTCGTGGCGAGGCCGGTCATGACCACTGAAGACACACCGCGCTCCCGCAGCTGGTCGGCCAAGCCTGTGCCGTAGAACGCACCAATGGTCTGCTTCACGACAATGATGTCACCGGGCTGCGGCTCCATCTCCGGGACGAACCCACTGCCCGGGGGCTGCTCGGCAACGCCCGGCCGATCCACCCGGACCAGCACCACGGTGCCGCCTGCCCGGCGGAACGCTGTCACCAGGCGGCTTGCCCGGGCCACCACGTCAGCCCCCTTGTGGGGACCCATGTCCTGCTCGACGATACGCGGCATCAGGTCCACAACGATCAGCGCGGTGCGTCCGGCAAGGAATGGCCTGGTAAGGAGTGAGGGCATCCGGTGACCCTAACACCCCGGTCGGCACGGCATGCCGCAGTCGATTGCGCGTCATCGCAACCTGACCAACAGAACATCCTCCACGCCAGTTGGGGCGAACACCTCACCGGCTTCCTCCGAGTGCTACGGAGCGTCACCGGACTCGGGGTCACCACACCTCGGGATAGGCCGTTCTGAATAGCGTTCGTGGGCCCGCATAGCGAAGCCGCGTTGAGCGAAGCGCGGTCCGCAAACTCATCGCCTCAATCGCAGAGCAACGACATGACCACGCTCACCTGGAAGAAGAGCACGCGAAGCAACTGGGGTGGCAACTGCCTCGAAGTTGCCGTACCGCCTGAGGTCGTCATGGTCCGGACAGGGTGTTCCTCGACTCCGGAACCGTTTCGTGTCACCTGCCACTGTGGTGGCACGCCCCTCGCATGGCACAGCAGCCGCCTCACCAGTGCCGACACTTTCGCCCGGGTTGGGTTAGGGTGACGCCCGGCCGGTCGCCAGTCGGATAGGGATCTGCGTGATCGCACACCTCGAACCAGCGCACGTCGGCAGGTCCGACGCGTCGACGGTCGCCGCACCGGGGCCCCGCCCGACTGTCCGCGACGCCGCCGCCGTCGCCGTCCTGCTCGAACTGATCCTGGTCGTGCACGACGTCAGGACCATCCTGACAGCCCCCTACTGGGTCGACGAGGCGTGGGTGGCGCTGTCCGTGCGGTTCCCGCTCGGCGACCTGCCGGTGACGACGTCGTCCAGCCCGATCGGCTGGAGTTTCCTGCTGCGGCTGGTGCCCGACGCCGACCACCTGCGGGCGGTGCCGCTCGCGTTCCACGGGCTCGCGGTCGTCGGGGCGTACGCGTTCGGCCGGTCGCTGCGGTGGCCGACGGCCGGCCGGGGCATCGTGGCGGGTGTCGCCTGCGCGACGGTGGTGCTGCTCCTCCCGGCGCAACAGGTCCGCCACGACCTCAAGCAGTACACCGCCGACGCCGCCGTCGCGGTGTGCCTGCTCGTCCTGGTCTGCTGGGCCGAGCAGGCCTGGTCCCGGCGGCGGCTCGGGGTGCTCACCGCCGCCGTCGCGGTGGCCATGCTGGTCAGCCACGTGACGGCGATCGTCGCCCCGTGCGTCTTCGGCGCGCTGCTGCTCACGACCGCGAGCCGGCGGCAGTGGCCACGGGTCGCCGAGGTGGCCCTGGCCGGCCTGAACGCCGGGGTGATCGTCGCCGCCGTCTACCTCGGCATCTCCTCGCGGGGGCGCAACGAGGCGATGGAGCGGTACTGGGCCGACAGCTTCCCCGGGCCGGGTGAACTGGCCGGTTACCTGGGCGACCGGTTCGCCGACCTGTCGCCGTTGGTCGGCGCTCCCGGGCTGGTCGTCGCCGGCGCGCTCGTCGCGGGCACGGTGACCCTGGTACGACGGGACCGTCCCGCCACCGCGCTCGCGGTGGTCCTGCTACCGGTGGTGGCGAGCACGTTGGGAGTCGCCGGGCTGTACCCGCTGCTGGAGCTACGTACGTCGCACTTCCTGCTCGTCACGGCGGCGGCGGTGGCCGGCATCGGGGTCGCGGGGGTGGCGGACCTTGCCGTCACGCGGTTCGGCCACCGGGTGCCCCGGGCTCGACCGGCGGTGCTGGCCGCGGCGGTCTGCGCGCTGCTGATCGGTCCCTACGCCGTCGGCAACGGCCACTGGTACCGGTTCGACGGCAACGAACCGGGGCTGTACTACACCGCCATCTCCGTGACGGACATCCGGTCGGCGACCGAGTACGTGGCCGCGCACCGGGCGGGCAACGACGTCGTGGTCATGAACGACGCGGCCTGGTACGGCTTCGCGTTCTACTCCCGGCACGAGCCGATCGAGCTGGTCGCGCCGTACGGCAACACCGTGGGTTGGTCGGTCGCGATGCCCCGCCGGTCCGACGTGGTCGTGGTCTCCGGCCAGGACGCGACCACCGTCCGCGCCGGACTCCAGCGGGCGGTGGAGCTGGCCGGCCGGCGCGGTGACGACGCCCGGGTCTGGCTGGTCCGCTCGCACCTCGTCGGCGCCGAGCGGGACGTCTGGCGGCAGGCGCTCGCCGACTACCGGGTGGCGCAGGTCACCGACGGCGTCGAGCCGGTCGCGCTGGTCAGCCGGGGCTGACCGCCGGGACGGCGGGTCGGTCAGCTGCCCCGCCGCCACAGATCCCGCAGCGCGTCCCAGTCGCCGCCGAGGCCCTCCTCGCAGAGGGTCTCCACGTAGAAGGCACCCTCGATGTCGTCCCGGTCCCACCAGACACCGCAGATGGGCCGGCCGCCGTCGCCCTCGAACGCGTACTCGACGTAACTGCCGCTCGCGCCGGTCACCCCGCCGGTCGTCCGGGTCGCCTCACGCATCCCCGGCGCCACCGTCGCGCCGGCCAGGTTGAGCTGCTGACGGTACGCGCGGGCGGTGTCCTTCTGCTTGCGGCCCTGGTGCAGCGCGAAGTGCAGCCACGCCCCGCCGTAGTTGCAGAAGACGTGCCGCTTCTCGTCGGCCGGCAGCTTCGGGGCACCGGCCTCCCCGTAGACCACGCAGCCGCCGAGGCGGGTCAGCCACGGCTCGGCCAGTGGTGCCAGTTCGCCCTCGAACTTCGCCTTGTTGATGGCGAACTGCTTCGCCTCGTACGGCGGCAGGGACGGGCTGGTCGACGGCGCGGGCGGGGCGGCGGTCTTGTCGCCGCCACCTCCCCCGAGGAAGAACCCGGCGGTGCCGGCGACCAGGGTGAGCACCAGCGCCACCGCGACCGAGATCCAGTCTCGCCGCCGCTTCGGCTCGGGACGCACGGGGGCGATCCGGGGGCCGGTCGACGGATCGAACGGGTCGTACGGCGGGGCGCTGTCCTGCCGGGGGTAGGCCGGCGACACCGGCGGCGTGGAGACCGGGTGCGGTGGGGTGGAGACCGGGTGCGGCGGCGTGGAGACCGGAGGGGTCGACACCGGGTGCGGCGGCGTGGAGACCGGCGACGGCGACACCGGCTGGGGTGCCATTCCCTGGGACGGGTCGCCCTGCACCGCCCACGGCATCGGCTGCGCCTGCTGCACCGGCGGCACCTGGTGCATCGCCACGGTGGCGTCGTCGGTCGCCTGCTCGCCGTGGATCTCGTGGCCCAGCGCGCGGAACAGGTGCTCGGCGCCGGGGCTGCCGTCGGCGACGTACGCGACCCACGGCGCGGTGGCCTCGAAGTCGGCGGCCAGGTACGGCCGGCCGCCCCCACCGGGCGCGGCCAGCGCGTCAGCCATGCCGGCGAACGCACGCCGCCAGGCCGGGTCCTCGGCCACCACCGGTTCGAGCACGGCGACGGTCACCAGCCGGTCCTGCCCGTCCACGGCCCACCAGGCCTTGCCGACCTGGCAGACGCCCATCATCTCGGTGAACCTGTACGGCCCCTCCGGCTGCATGCTGACTCCTCTGCTCACCCGCCCAGGGGATGGTACAGAGGACGCGCCCGTCCGTGCGGTGGCGCCGAATGCCGCATCCTGCGCCATCCGCACGCCGTGGCACCGCAGGATGCCGCAATCGACGCCACCGAGGCGACTACTGTCCGATGACGACGTTCGCGAGCGGCTTGCCGGCCGCGTACCGCCGTACCTGGTCGACCAGGAGTCGGCGGGCCCTGGGGGCCAAGGCGGCGGTCAGGCCGCCGACGTGCGGGCTGATCAGGACGTTCGGTGCCGACCACAGCGGATGGTCGGCGGGCAGCGGCTCGGGTTCGGTGACGTCCAGGGCGGCGTGCAGCCGGCCCGCCTCGAGTTCGGCGAGCAGCGCCGCGGTATCCACCACCCGACCCCTGGACACGTTCACCAGCAGGGCGCCGTCGGGCATCCTGGCGAGGAAATCCTTGTTCACCAGGCCCTCGGTCTGCGGGGTCAGCGGGGTGGCCAGGATGACCACATCCGCCTGCGGCAGCAGTTCCGCGACGTCGGACACCGGCCGTACGCCGGAGCGGGCGCTGCGCGCCACCCGGCTGACCTCCACCTCGAACCCGGCGAGCCGGCGCTCGATCGCCGCGCCGATCGAGCCGTAACCGACGATCAGCACCCGGGCGTCGGCCAGCCCGGCCGACCAGCCCGTGGCCCAGCGGCCCTCGTCACCGGCGCGGACGAAGTCCGGCAGCCGGCGCCGGGCGGCGAGGGTGAGCGCCACCGCCAACTCGGCGGTGGCCGCGTCGTGCACGCCCCGCCCGTTGGCCAGGATCAGGCCGGGTCGCAGGAACGGCAGGACGTGGTCGTAGCCGGCGGTCACGGTCTGCACCACCGCGAGCCGGGGCATCCGGGCGATCGGCTCGCAGAGACGCGAATCGATGACCCCGTACGGGACCGCGAAGAACTCGACGTCGTCCAGGTGATCGGGGATGGGCTGAGTGCCGTCGTGGAGCGCGACGTCGAGATCGGCGAGGTCGGCCACCGCGTCGGGATGTGGAATCAGATAGCGCACGGTGACAAGCATGCCCGTCGGGTGTCGTCGAGCCGCACGGCGTCGCCGGTCCGGACGGTTGCGTGGTGAAAGTTTTCATGCATAGAGTCTGTGCATGAATGAAAGCGCTGCCGTGGGGGTGCCGACCGAACGGGTGCGCGACCTGTTCCACGGCGTGCGGCTCACCCCCACCCAGCGCCGCATCGCGCACTGCCTGGTGCAGCACGCCACCGCCGTGTCGTACCTGTCGGCCGCCGAGGTCGCCGAGTTGGCCGGGGTGAGCCAACCCTCGGTGACCCGGTTCGCCATGGCGCTCGGCCACGACGGTTACCCGGCGCTGCGCCGCCGCCTGCGCGAGCTGGCCGCCGGGTCGACCGGCGGCGGCAGCGACGACGGCAACGAGTTGCAACAGGCGGTCCGGGCCGAGATGGCCAACCTGGACCGGCTCGCTGGCGAGCTGGCCGACCGGAGCAGGATCGCCGAGGCGGGGCGGCTGCTGGCGGCGAGCCGGCCGTTGCCGGTGCTCGGGCTGCGCGCCGCCGCGCCGCTGGCTGCCTACTTCGCCTACTTCGCCGCCAAGGTGCACACCGACGTGCGGGTGCTCGACGACGGCGGGAGCCTGCTCACCGACCGGCTGGAGCAGGCGGCGGCGGCCGGGGCGAGCGCCCTGCTCGCCTTCGTCCTGCCCCGCTACCCGAGGGAGACGTTCGACGCGCTGCGGGAGGCCCGCGCCGCCGGACTGACCGTCGTCGCGATCACCGACTCGCCGGTCAGCCCCGCCGCCGACCACGCCACGCTGGTGTTGCCCGCCGCCGTCGGCACCGGTCTCGTCTTCGACCTGCACACCGCACCGATGGCCCTGGCCATGGTGGTCCTCCAGGCGATCTGCGACGCCGCACCGGCCGACACGCAGGCCCGCCTGGAGGCGTTCGAGTCGTCCGCCGCCCGTCGTCAGTTGTTCCTCGGCTGAGAGGAGTCGAAATGCACCAGCCCGTTCGCGCCGCGCGCGGCGCCGCGCGCACCGCCCAGGGGTGGCCGCAGGAGGCCGCGCTGCGGATGCTGATGAACAATCTCGACCCGGAGGTGGCCGAACGCCCCGACGACCTGGTCGTCTACGGCGGCACCGGGAAGGCGGCGCGGGACTGGCCGTCGTACCACGCGCTGGTGCGGACGCTGACCGAGCTGCGTGACGACGAGACGATGCTGGTGCAGTCCGGCCGCCCGGTCGGGGTGCTGCGCACCCACGAGTGGGCGCCCCGGGTGCTGCTGGCCAACTCCAACCTGGTCGGCGACTGGGCCACCTGGCCGGAGTTCCGGCGGTTGGAGCAGCTCGGCCTGACCATGTACGGGCAGATGACCGCCGGCTCGTGGATCTACATCGGCACCCAGGGCATCCTCCAGGGCACGTACGAGACGTTCGCCGCCGTCGCGACGAAACGCTTCGGAGGCAGCCTCTCCGGCACGCTGACGTTGACCGCCGGCTGCGGCGGAATGGGCGGGGCCCAGCCCCTCGCGGTCACCATGAACGGCGGCGTCTGCCTGGTCGTCGACGTGGACCGGACCCGGCTGGAGCGCCGGGTGCACGACCGCTACCTGGACGAGGTGGCCGACTCCCTGGACGAGGCGGTGCAGCGGGTACGCGCCGCGAAGCGGGACCGGCGGGCGCTGAGCGTGGGCGTGGTCGGCAACGCGGCCACGGTCTTCCCCGAGCTGCTGCGCCGGGGCGTCGAGATCGACATCGTCACCGACCAGACCAGCGCGCACGACCCGCTGTCGTACCTGCCCGAGGGGGTGGAGCTGGCCGACGCCCGGGACTACGCGAAGGCGAAGCCGGCCGAGTTCACCGATCGGGCCCGGGCGTCGATGGCCCGGCACGTCGAGGCGATGGTCGGGTTCCTCGACGCGGGCGCGGAGGTCTTCGACTACGGCAACTCGATCCGGGGCGAGGCACGTCTCGGCGGGTACGATCGCGCGTTCGACTTCCCCGGTTTCGTACCGGCGTACATCCGGCCGCTGTTCTGCGAGGGCAAGGGGCCGTTCCGCTGGGCGGCGCTCTCCGGTGACCCGGCCGACATCGCCGCCACCGACCGGGCGGTGCTCGACCTGTTCCCGGAGAACGAGTCCCTGGCCCGGTGGATCCGGATGGCTGGCGAGCGGGTGGCGTTCCAGGGCCTGCCGGCGCGGATCTGCTGGCTGGGCTACGGCGAGCGGGACGTCGCCGGGGTGCGGTTCAACGAGATGGTCGCCGCCGGCGAGTTGAGCGCGCCGGTGGTGATCGGCCGGGACCACCTGGACTGCGGCAGCGTGGCCAGCCCCTACCGGGAGACCGAGGCGATGGCTGACGGCTCCGATGCGATCGCCGACTGGCCGCTGCTCAACGCGCTGGTCAACACGGCCAGCGGGGCGTCGTGGGTGTCGCTGCACCACGGCGGCGGGGTGGGCATCGGCCGGTCGATCCACGCCGGCCAGGTCTGCGTCGCCGACGGCACCCCGCTCGCCGGGCAGAAGATCGAACGGGTGCTCACCAACGATCCGGCGATGGGCGTGATCCGGCACGTCGACGCCGGCTACGACGCGGCCCGCGAGATCGCGCGACGCACCGGTGTGCGGGTACCGATGACGGAGCCGGCCCCATGAGTGAGCTGGCCGTCCGGTTCCGGCGGCTGTGGGACGAGATCGCCCCGGTGGGGCGGGACGCCGCCAGCGGCGGGTACCTGCGGTACGCGCTGACCGAGCCGGAGCTGCGGCTGCGGGAGTGGTTCCGGGACCAGGCCGACCGGCGGGGCATGCCGGTGACCGGGGACGGCAACGGCAACCTGTTCGCCTGGTGGGGCGACCCCACCGGAGGCGACGCGGTGCTCACCGGCAGCCACTTCGACTCGGTGCCGCACGGCGGGGCGTACGACGGGCCGCTCGGCATCGTCAGCGCCTTCCTCGCCGTGGACGAGCTACGGGCCGCCGGGGCCGCCCCGGTCCGGCCGGTGGCGGTGGCCGCGTTCGTGGAGGAGGAGGGGGCCCGGTTCGGCGTACCCTGCCTGGGGTCGCGGCTGCTCACCGGCCAGATCGCGGTCGACCGCGCGGCCGGGCTGCGCGACGCGGCCGGGGTGAGTTTCGCCGAGGCGCTGGGCGAGCGGCCCGCGGGCGGCGACGTCGGGCTGCTCGGCCGGTTCACCGCCTTCGTGGAGCTGCACGTCGAGCAGGGCCGGGCGCTGGCCGACGCGGCTTCCCCGGTCGCGGTGGCCAGCGCGATCTGGCCGCACGGCCGGTGGCGGTTCGACTTCCACGGCGAGGGCAACCACGCCGGTACGACCCGGATGGCCGACCGCCGCGACCCGATGCTGACGTACGCGTTCACGGTGCTCGCCGCGAACAAGGAGGCCCGGCTGCGTGACGCGCACGCCACGATCGGCCGGGTCGCCGTCGCGCCGAACGCCACCAACGCGATCCCGTCGACGGTCACCGGCTGGCTGGACGCCCGGGCGGCCGAGCCGGAGACCCTGCGCGGCCTGGTCGAGGCGGTGCGGGCCAAGGCCGCCGAGCGGGCTCGGCGAGACGGCACCGCGTTGACCTGCACCGAGGAGTCGGCGACCGCACCGGTGGCGTTCGACGCCGGGCTGGCCGACCGGCTGGCGGGGCTGCTCGACGCCCCGGTGCTGCCCACCGGGGCCGGGCACGACGCCGGGGTGCTCGCCGCGCACCTGCCCACCGCGATGCTCTTCGTGCGCAATCCCAGCGGGGTGTCCCACTCTCCCGCCGAGTCCGCCACCGACGCCGACTGCGCCGCCGGGGTGACCGCGCTGGCGCGGGTGCTGGAGGAGCTGGTATGCCGATGAGATGGCTGGCCGAGTACGCCTGGCTGCCCGACCACGCCGAACCCACCCCCGACGTGCTGGTCGAGACCGACGGCGGGCGGATCAGCGCCGTCACCCCGCTGCCCGTGGGCGGGCCGACGGCCGGGGTGGAGGTGCTCGGCGACGCGGTGCGGCTGCCCGGCCTCACCCTGCCGGGCCTGGCCAACGCCCACTCGCACGCCTTCCACCGGGCGCTGCGCGGGCGCACCCAGGGCGGTCGGGGTGACTTCTGGACGTGGCGGGACGTCATGTACGAGGTGGCGGGGCGACTCGACCCGGACTCGTACCTGGCTTTGGCCCGGGCCGCGTACGCCGAGATGGCTCAGGCGGGGATCACCTGTGTGGGCGAGTTCCACTACCTGCACCACGGCCCCGACGGCACCCCGTACGACGACCCGAACGCGATGTCCGCCGCGCTGGTCGAGGCCGCCGCGCACGCCGGGGTCCGGCTCACCCTGCTGGACGCCTGCTACCTGACCTCCGCCGTGGACGGTGCGCCGCTGGTCGGGCCGCAGCGGCGGTTCGGTGACGGGGACGCGCTGCGCTGGGCGGAGCGGGCCGGCGCGTTCACGCCGGAGGACGACCACGTCCGGGTCGGCGCGGCGATCCACTCGGTGCGCGCGGTACCGGCGGAGCAGCTCGCCACGGTGGCCGGCTGGGCCGACCGGCACGGCGTGCCGCTGCACGTGCACCTGTCGGAGCAGCCCGCCGAGAACGACGCCTGCCGGGCGGTGCACGGGTGCACCCCGACCCGGCTGCTCGCCGACCACGGGGTGCTGGGCCGGCACACCACCGCCGTGCACGCCACCCATCCCACGAGTGCGGACGTGACACTGCTCGGGGAGAGCCGCACCGGCGTCTGCCTCTGCCCCACCACCGAACGCGACCTGGCCGACGGGATCGGCCCGGCCCGCCGGATGGCCGAGGCCGGCAGCCCGCTCAGCCTCGGCAGCGACAGCCACGCCGTGGTCGACCTGTTCGAGGAGGCCCGCGCGGTGGAGTTGGACGAGCGGCTGCGCACCCGGCGGCGCGGGCACTTCACGCCCGCCGAGCTGCTGACCGCCGCCACCGTGGCCGGGCACGCCGCGCTGGGCTGGGGCGACGCCGGCCAGCTCGCCGTGGGGATGCGCGCCGACCTGGTCACCGTCCGGCTCGACAGCGCCCGCACCGCCGGGGTGCCGCCGGTCGGGGCGTTCTTCGCGGCCACCGCCGCCGACGTGACGCAGGTGGTGGTGGACGGCCGGGTGGTGGTGCGGGACGGGCGGCACCTGACGGTGGACGTCCCGGTCGAGCTGCGGGCCACCGTCGAGGAGGTGATCGGGTGACCCCCGGCGACTGGGCACGCCGGGTGACCAGGCCGGGCCCACCCGTCGGACGGGCGGCCCGGGGCACCGGCAGCCTGCTGGTGGACAACATCGGAGAGTTGGTCACCAACGTCGCCGACGGGGACGGCCCGCTGGGCCTGCGCCGGGACGCCGCGCTGCTGGTCGAGGACGGGCAGGTGGTCTGGACCGGGCCGGCCCGGGACGCGCCCGCCGCCGACCGGCGGATCGACGCCGAGGGCGGGGCGGTGCTGCCGGGTTTCGTGGACAGCCACGCGCACCTGGTCTTCGCCGGGGACCGGGCTGCCGAGTTCGCCGCCCGGATGGCCGGCCAGCCGTACACCGGGGGCGGCATCCGCACCACCGTCGGGGCGACCCGCGCGGCGACCGACGACGAGTTGCGGGCCACGGTACGCCGGCTCCGCGGCGAGGCGATGCGCCAGGGCACCACCACCTTGGAGATCAAGAGCGGGTACGGGCTCACCGTCGCCGACGAGGCCCGCTCGCTGCGGATCGCCGCCGAGGTCAGCGAGGACACCACCTTCCTCGGCGCGCACGTGGTCCCGACCGAGTACGCCGACCGACCGGACGACTACGTGGGCCTGGTCTGCGGGCCGATGCTCGCCGCCGCCGCCCCGTACGCCCGCTGGATCGACGTGTTCTGCGAGCGGGGGGCGTTCGACGTCGACCACGCCCGGGCGATCCTCGCCTGCGGGCAGGCGGTCGGGTTGGGCGCGCGGGTGCACGCCAACCAGCTCGGCCCCGGGCCGGGCGTGCGACTCGGGGTGGAGCTCGGCGCGGCCAGCGTCGACCACTGCACCCACCTGACCGACGCCGACGTCGACGCCCTCGCCTCGACCAGCGTGGACTGGACGTCCGGGGCGGTGACCACCACGGTCGCCACCCTGCTGCCCGGCGCCGAGTTCTCCACCCGTTCGCCGTACCCGGACGCGCGTCGGCTGCTCGACGCGGGGGTCACCGTGGCGCTGGCCACCGACTGCAACCCCGGCTCGTCGTACACCTCGTCGATGCCGTTCTGCGTGGCGCTCGCCGTACGCGAGATGCGGATGACCCCGGCGGAGGCCGTCTGGGCGGCGACCGCCGGCGGGGCGCGGGCGCTGCGCCGCGACGACGTCGGCGTGCTGCGGCCCGGCGCTCGGGCCGACCTGATGATCCTCGACGCCCCGTCCCACCTGCACCTGGCCTACCGGCCCGGTGTTCCCCTGATCCGCCGGGTCCTGCACCACGGAGTGCCGCAATGACGAACGTGACTGTCCAGCCCGCCGGGATCTCCCCCGCCGACGTGCTCGCCGTGGCACGGGGCGCCGCCAAGGTCGTTCTCGCCCCGTCGACCGTCGAGGCGATGGCGGCTAGCCGGTCCATCGTGGACGGCATCGAGGCCGCCGGCCGTCCCGTGTACGGCGTCTCCACCGGTTTCGGCGCCCTGGCCAACACGTTCGTCGCACCCGGGCGGCGGGCCGAACTCCAGCACGCGCTGATCCGCTCGCACGCCGCCGGGATCGGCGCCCCGATGCCCCGCGAGGTGGTCCGGGCGATGATGCTGCTGCGGGTACGCTCCCTCGCGCTCGGCCGCTCCGGCGTGCGGCCGTTGGTCGCCCAGGCCCTGGTCGACCTGCTCAACCACGAGGTCACCCCGTGGGTGCCGGAGCACGGCTCGCTCGGTGCCTCCGGCGACCTGGCGCCGCTGGCCCACTGCGCGCTGGTGCTGCTCGGCGAGGGTTGGGTGCTCGGCCCGGCCGGCGAGCGGGTGCCCGCCGCCGACGCGCTGCGCCGGACCGGGCTGGCGCCGGTCGCGTTGGCCGCCAAGGAAGGGCTGGCCCTGATCAACGGCACCGACGGGATGCTCGGCATGCTGCTGCTGGCCATCCAGGACGCCCGGCACCTGTTCACCATGGCCGACGTGACGGCGGCGTTGGCGATCGAGGCGATGCTCGGCTCGGAACGGCCGTTCCTGCCGGAGCTGCACGCCATCCGGCCGCACCCCGGGCAGGCGGCGTCGGCGGCGAACATCCACCGGCTGTTGCAGGACTCGGCGGTGATGGACTCGCACCGCGACGACCTGGCCCACGCCGTGCAGGACGCGTACTCGATGCGGTGCGCGCCGCAGGTGGCCGGCGCGGCCCGGGACACCCTCGACTTCGCCGAGACGGTCGCGGCCCGGGAGCTGCTGTCGGTGGTGGACAACCCGGTGGTGCTGCCGGACGGGCGGGTCGAGTCCACCGGCAACTTCCACGGCGCGCCGCTCGGTTTCGCCGCCGACTACCTGGCCATCGCCGCAGCCGAGGTGGGCGCGATCGCCGAGCGCCGGGTCGACCGGCTGCTGGACGTGGCCCGCAACCGGGACCTGCCGGCGTTCCTGTCCCCCGACGCCGGGGTCAACTCCGGGCTGATGATCGCCCAGTACACGGCCGCCGGGATCGTCGCGGAGAACCGCCGGCTCGCCGCGCCCGCCTCGGTCGACTCGTTGCCCACCAGCGGCATGCAGGAGGACCACGTCTCGATGGGCTGGGCGGCGACCAAGAAGCTGCGTGCCGTGCTGGACAACCTGACCAGCCTGCTCGCGGTGGAGTTGCTGGCCGCCGTACGCGGGTTGCAGCTGCGCGCGCCGCTGACGCCGTCCCCGGCCGGGCGGGAGGCCGTCGCCGCGCTGGGCGGGATCGCCGGCGAACCGGGGCCGGACGTCTTCCTCGCCCCGGTGCTGGAGGCGGCCCGGACGGTGCTGGCCGGACCGGAGCTGCGGGCGGCGATCGAACGGGAGGTCGGCCCGCTCGGGTGAACCAATCGTGTCCCGCCCCGGCTCACGACGCGGCCGGGGCGGGCGCAGCCGAATCAGACCTGCGGGAGCACCTTCGCGACCAGCTTGGCCAGCTCGCGCAGCGCCTTGCCGCGGTGGCTGATCGCGTCCTTCTCGTCCGGGGTCAGCTCGGCGTTGGTCCGCTCCTGGCCGTCGCCGAGGAAGATCGGGTCGTATCCGAAGCCGCCCTCGCCGCGTGGCGCGCGCAGCAGCCGACCGCTCTGCCGGCCGTCGACCAGGTGCTCCTTGCCGCCGGGCAGCACCAGCGCGACGGTGCAGACGAACGACGCGCCGCGGTGCTCGTCCGGCAGGTCGGCGATCTGGTCGAGCAGGAGCTGGAGGTTGGCCCGGTCGTCGCCGTGCCGGCCGGCCCACCGGGCGCTGAACACCCCCGGCATGCCGTTGAGCGCGTCCACGGCGATGCCGGAGTCGTCGGCGATGGTCGGCAGGCCGGTCCGCCGGCAACCCTCCCGCGCCTTGATCAGGGCGTTCTCGCCGAAGGTCAGGCCGCTCTCCGGCAGCTCCGGGTACTCCTCGACGTCGTCCAGCCCGACCAGGGCGATCCGGTGTGCGCCGAGCGCCCCGTCGAGAATCCGCTGGAGCTCGACGAGCTTCTTGCGGTTACGGGTGGCGAGCAGGACCTTGTTCATGATGGGTCACCTTCGTTCGCGACTACCAGGCGCGCGGGCCAACCCGTCGCGCTCACGACGAGAGCGCCTTGCGCTGCGCCTCGGCCAGTTCCAGACAGCCTGCCAGACCCAGGTCGAGCAGCGCGTCCAACTGCCTTCGGGAGAAGACGCCGTCCTCCCCGGTCCCCTGCACCTCGACGAAGTCGCCGGTGCCGGTGCAGACCACGTTCATGTCCACCTCGGCGGCGACGTCCTCGGCGTAGTTCAGGTCCAGCCTCGGCTCGCCGGCGACGATGCCGACGCTCACCGCGGCCACCGACCGGTGCATGACCTTCTCCGGCTTCCCGGCCAGCGACCGGCGGGCGGCCAGCCAGGTCACCGCGTCGTGCAACGCCACGTACGCGCCGGTGATCGCGGCCGTGCGGGTGCCGCCGTCGGCCTGGAGCACGTCGCAGTCGAGCACGATCGAGTTCTCGCCGAGCGCCTTCAGGTCGATGCTGGCGCGCAGGCTCCGGCCGATCAGCCGGGAGATCTCGTGGGTGCGGCCACCGACCTTCCCGCGGACGCTCTCCCGGTCGGAGCGGGTGTTCGTGGCCCGGGGCAGCATCGCGTACTCGGCGGTCACCCAACCGAGCCCGGAGCCCTTGCGCCAGCGGGGCACGCCCTCGGTGACGCTGGCGGTGCAGAGCACCCGGGTGTCGCCGAACTCGACGAGCACGGAACCCTCCGGATGGGTGCTCCAGCCCCGGGTCAGGGTCACCGGTCGAAGGTGGTCGGGCAGCCGCCCGTCAGGTCGCGCCATCCCTGCACCCTATGCGGTCGGATGATCGACCCGCTGCCGGGTGCCCCCGGCCCGTAGCCCGTGTCTCAGACGTCGTACGCGGCCCCGGCCCGGACCACTTCCACCGGCCCCGCGTACGCCGACGACGCCGCCTCGACGGTGTGCGACTCGCTGCCCCAGGCCACCACCAGATGGGTCAGCAACAGCCGGCCCACCCCCGCCTTGGTGGCGGCCTCGCCGGCCTCCCGGCCGGTCAGGTGCAGGTCCGGCGGGTTCTCGACGCCGTCCAGGTAGCTGGCCTCGCAGAGGAAGACGTCAGCGCCCTGCGCCAGCCGCAGCAGGGATTCGCAGGGGGCGGTGTCCGAGGAGTAGCAGAGCACCCGGCCGCCGTGTTCCAGCCGCACGCCGTACGTCTCGACGGGATGGTTCATCCGGTCCACGGTGACGGTGAACGGGCCGATGGGGAAGGTGCCCGGCTGGAGGCTGTAGAACTGGTAGACGTCCTCGACGGTGTTGTCCTCCTGGCCGTACACGGCGGCGAGCCGGTCCGGAGCACCGGAGGGGGCGTACACCGGCAGCGGCGGATACGGGCCGTCCGGGGCGTACCGGCGGACCACCACGTACGACGCGGCGTCGAGGATGTGGTCGCAGTGCAGGTGGGTGAGGAGGATGGCGTCCGGGGCGTGCAGGCCCGCGTAGCGCTGGAGGGTCGACAGCGCCCCGGAGCCGAAGTCCACCAGCAGCCGGAACCCCTCCGCCTCGATCAGGTAGGCGGAGCAGGGGGACTCGGGGCCGGGGAAGCTGCCCGCGCAGCCGAGCACCATCAGTCTCATCCGGTCGCCCCGCTGTCACTCACCGTAGTCGACACGCCGGTGTCAGTACCGCCGATGATCTCTACCGACGCGTACGCCACGCTCGGCAGCCTACGCGCAGCGACGGCGGGGCAAGAATCATCTGCTGGAACTTGTCATCAACGTGACACCCACGCGGCCGGCGGTGGTCCCGCCCGCCGGCCGCGTGGTCGGGCGCTCACGCCCAGAGCTGACCTTCGAGGGCGTCCTCGGCGTCGGCCAGGGTGCCGCCGTAGGCACCGGTCGACAGGTACTTCCAGCCGCCGTCGCAGACCACGAAGGCCACGTCGGCCCGGCGTCCCTCGCGTACCGCCTCGTGTGCCACGGCGAGCGCGGCGTGCAGGATCGCCCCGGTGGAGAAACCGGCGAAGATCCCCTCCACCTCCACCAACTGCCGGGTACGCAGGACGGCGTCCCGGGTGCCGACGGAGAAGCGCCGGTTCAGCACCGTGGCGTCGTATAGCTCCGGGACGTACCCCTCGTCGATGTTGCGCAGGCCGTAGACCAGTTCGCCGTAGCGCGGCTCGGCGGCGACGACCTGGATGCCGTCGACCTTCTCGCGTAGGTACCGACCCGTGCCCATCAGCGTGCCGGTGGTGCCCAGACCCGCCACGAAGTGGGTGATCGTGGGCAGGTCGTGCAGCAGTTCCGGCCCGGTCGTCTCGTAGTGTGCCCGGGCGTTGGCCTCGTTGCCGTACTGGTAGAGCATCACCCAGTCCGGGTGCTCGGCCGCGATCTGCTTGGCGGTCGCGACGGCCTGGTTCGAGCCACCGGCGGCCGGCGAGAAGATGATCTCCGCGCCGTACATCCGGAGCAACTGCACCCGCTCGGTCGAGACGTTCTCCGGCATCACGCAGACCAGCCGGTAGCCGCGCAGCTTGGCCACCATCGCCAGGGAGATGCCGGTGTTGCCGCTGGTCGGTTCCAGGATGGTGTCCCCGGGGCGGAGCCGGCCGGCCTCCTCGGCCGCGCGGACCATGAACAGGGCCGCGCGGTCCTTGATGCTGCCGGTCGGGTTCCGGTCCTCCAGCTTGGCCCACAGCCGCACCGGCGGCGCCCCGTCGGGCACCGTCGGCGAGAGCCGGGGCAGCCCCACCAGGGGGGTGCCGCCGCAGGCGTCGAGCAGGCTGTCGTACCGCGCCATGACGGCCGCCGTCAGCGGGCGACGACGGCCGCGTCGTGCGCCACACGCCCGGCGGCAGCGGCACGGTGCTGGCTGATCGCGGCTACCGCCGCGAAGCCGAACGCGCCACCGGCGACCGCGGGCAGGACGGTCACGCTGTCGCCGTCGTTGAGCTTGGCGTCCAGCGCGCCGAGGAAGCGGACGTCCTCGTCGTTGACGTAGACGTTGACGAAGCGGTGCAGCGCGCCGGCGTCGGTGACCAGCCGGGCCTTCAGGCCGGCGTGCCGGGAGTCCAGGTCGGTGAGCAGGTCGCCCAGGGTGTCCCCGGCGCCCTCGACGACCTTCGCGCCGCCGGTGTAGCTGCGCAGGATGGTGGGGATGCGAACCTCGATGGCCATGATGTCGTGCTCCTTGGTCGGGTGTGCTTCGGTGACGGGACGGAACGGGTGGGACGGCGCTGAGGGGTCAGCGGCCGGAACACTCGTAGTCGACCGTCGCCGGGCTCTGCCCGAACATGTAGGACTGCACCGCGTGCGGGTCAACGGCGGCGTCCACGATCCGCACCGGCTCCTCGGTCACCACGCCGTCGACGATCCGGAAGGAGCGGATCTCCTCCGTGTCGGGCTCGCGGGTGGAGACCAGCAGGTAGTGGGCCCCGGGCTCGCCGGCGAAGGAGATGTCCGTGCGGGACGGGTACGCCTCCGTCGCGGTGTGCGAGTGGTAGATGACGACCGGTTCCTCGTCGCGGTCGTCCATCTCCCGCCACACGCGCAGCTGCTCCATCGAGTCGAACTCGTAGAAGGTCATCGAGCGCGCGGCGTTGTCCATCGGGATGTGCCGGGTGGGGGTGTCGCTGCCGGCGGGACCGGCGACCACGCCGCACGCCTCGTCGGGGTGGTCCCGACGCGCGTGGGCGACGATCGCCTCGACGATCGACCGGTCGATGCTCAGCACGTGCCCCAGCCTAGCGCCCCCCGCCCGCACCCGGCGAGGCGGCGACCGTCACACTTCAGTCGATCAGCGCGTTGAGCAGGGACTCCTGGAGATAACCCAGGTACGCGTAGACCGACAGCTGGAACACCCGGGACGAGGTCGGGTCCTCGGCGACCGCCTCGTCGAGCTCCTCGCTCAGGTCGGTGCCGTCCTTGATCTCCAGCCGGACACCCATCGCCAGCCGGGCGTCGTTGAGCGCCCGCAGCCATGCCTCGGCCGCCTCGGCGTCGAGCCGCACCTCGCCGCCGGCGGCGTCCGGCAACGCGGCCAGGATCGCCCCCGCCTGGTCGATCTTGGCGGTCTTCAGGTCGCCCTCGGTGTACCGGCGGAACTCCGCCGTGCCGGCCGGGTCGTCCGGGTACGCGTCGGGGAAGAGCCGCCCGACGACCGGGTCGGTGTGGTCGAACCCGTCGGTGAGCAGCCCGACCACCTCGGAGGCGACCTTGCGCAGCACGCGCACCTCGTCGACGGCGAAGGTGGCGACGTAACGGTCGCCCTGGCGGCGGAACATGCTCACGAGCGTTCCACCGTCGCCCACAGCCCGTACGCGTGCAACTGCGACGCGTCGTGCTCCATCCGCTCCCGGGCACCTGTCGACACCACGGCCTTGCCCTTGTGGTGCACGTCCAGCATGAGTTTCTCGGCCTTCTCCCGGCTGTACCCGAAGAGCTTCTGGAAAACCCAGGTCACGTACGTCATGAGATTCACCGGGTCGTCCCAGACAATCGTCACCCAAGGCCGGTCCGAGACCGGCACCTCGTCGGTGTCCGGCGTCTCGACCGGTGCAACCTGTGGAGCCGCCATGCCCCCCATCGTGCCACCGGATCCGCCGATCCGATGAACCGGAACGCCGGGGCCGCCCGGATCACCTTCCCGGACGGTGGCGACCGGAGCGTCCGGCGGCACGGGCCACACCGGATCAGGCGAGCAGGATGCCGTGGTCGAGCGCATCGGAGAGCACCGCGCCGAGCGACAGCCGGACGGCCTCGAACCGGCGGGACAACTCGCGGGACAGTTCCAGCTCGACCTCGCGCAGCGCCCGCTGCGCCCAGGACCGGGCGCTGCCCTGGTCGTCGTTGCCGGGGCTGCGCCAGTGTTGCCAACATCCGCCGGAGAGCGCGACCGCCACCGGCGGCAGCACCTCGGCGCGCGCCGGGCCGGGATGACCGGCAAGGGCGTCGATCGCGCCCGCGCCGGTGAGATCACCCACCCCGGCGGTGCTGGTCACCAGGAGCACCCGGGCCAGGTTCGGGCCCGGCGACGGCTCGGCCAGGCCCCAGTGGACGGCGGCGGTAATCCGCCGGCGGACCCCCTGGGCCACCGGAGCGCCGAAGACCCGCGCGGTGGCCTCGTCGATGATGCCGCGCACGGCGTGGTCGCACTGGAGGGTGGCCAGCAGCGAGAGCGCCTCCATCTCCCGGTCGAGCAGTTGCGGCAGGCCCGCGCAGCCCACCCCGAAGACGATCTCCTGGACCACCCGCAGGTGGGTGTTGGCGAGTTCCAGCGCGAGGTGCTGACGGATGCTGCGGGCGCAGGTGCGGGTCTGCCGTTCCAGCCACTCCGACCAGCCACCGGCGTCGACGTCCGGCCGGATGGGCACCCGGCCGTGCGCGCCGGGCAGCACCGGCGGCTGGAGACTTCCCCGCCGCAGCCCCTCGCCGGCGGCCCACCCGGTCAGGGCGCGTCGCAGGTCGGGATGCCGTGCGCGGTGAACCGGGAACCAGCGCGCGTCGGCCAGGGCCGGCACGGCGGCCAGCAGCGCCGCCCGGTGCGCCTCGACGGCGACCTCCGCCGGATCGACCGGGGCCGCGTCGCCTGCCGGTGGCGGCGGCTCGACCGGCTCGACCGGCTCGACCGGCGACCAGCCGCCCGCGCCCGGGGTGACCACGAACACGACCTGCACGCGGGCCCGGGCCACCTCGGCGAGCAGGTGCAGTTCCGCGGCGCCGAACGCCTGGTCGGCACCGATCACGAAGAGCAGCGCGCCGCCGCGGCCCACCGCGTCCAGGAGCACCCGCCCGCCGGCGACACCGAGGGTGTCGGTGTCCGGCGTGTCGAGCACCCCGAAGTACCGCAGCAGCGGCTGCGGCAGGCTCAACTCGACCCGCCGCGGAGGCCGGGCCAGGGCGGGACCGGCAGCCGCCTGGTCCGCCCCGTAGGAGTGCGGCTGCCGGTAGCCCGGCACGTACGCGGCGCGGGTGGCGACCCGGGCGTACCGGATGAGCAGCGTGCTGCCCGCCGGCACGGCGAGCATGCCGGCGGGGACGCCGAGCAGGGCGGCGAGCACCTCGCGCCGGGCGGCGCCGGCCGGCCCGGCGGCGACCACGGTGAGCGGCTCGTCCGGACCGGGCTCGGTGACCCCGAGCCGGGTCGGCAGTGGCCCGCAGCGGGCCAGGGCTCCCGTCCGGCCCGATTCGTCGGGCACGTCGCCAGGCACGTCGATCCCGGGGAGTGGACCGGATCTCATCGGCAGCTCCCGGTGAGGGCGGGCGGTGCGGCGCCCGCCGGAACCGTCGGATGCGGTGGCACCCGGATGCCGGAAGGGTAAAGGCTTCTACCGACTGGTACGGAACATCCGGGATACTCACCGGTAACCGTTAGATTACTCAACTTCGCAGCGTGACGGTGCCCGCGCGGACGGATTTCCGTCGATATGCTGCTCCGATGAGTCGGTGGTGTTTCGTCGGCCGAACGGATGAACTTGACCGTCTGCGATCGGCGGTGGAAGGGGTCGAGGGACGCGGGCTCTTCTTCAGCGGCACGGCGGGCATCGGCAAGAGCCGGTTGCTGCGGGAGGGTGTGGCGGCCCTGCCCGCCGACCGCTACGCGATCTGGTACGTCGCGGCCAGCACCGCCACCGCCGCCCTGCCGTTCGGCGGGCTGGCCCAGGTCCTCCCCGCCGAGCAGCCCCAGGGGCTCTCTCCCGCCGGCGTCCTGCGCTGGGCGGTCGAGGTGCTCCAGGAACAGGCCGCCGGCCGGCGGGTCGTGCTGGCCATCGACGACGCCCACCTGCTCGACCCGCCGTCGGCGGCGCTGGTCCACCTGCTCGCGCGGCAGGAGAACACCGTCGTGCTCGGGACGCTGCGCAACGGCGAGCAGATCCCGCTGCCGATTCGGGCACTCTGGACCGACGACCTGGTGGCGCACGTCGAGCTGGCGCCGCTGGGGGCGACCGAGACCACCAACCTGCTCGCCGCCATCCTGGACGGCCCGGTCGACGCCTGCTCCGCCGACCGGCTCTCCAGACTCTCCGCCGGCAACCCGCTGCTCCTGCGCGAGCTGGTCCACGCGGCGGCCGGCGGTGGCGAACTGGACCGCCGCTACGGGGTGTGGCGGTGGACTGGGCGGCTGGAGCTGGCCCCCAGCCTCACCGACCTGATCGACACCCGGATCGGCCGCCTGGAGCCCGGCGTGCGCGCCGTGGTGGAGCTGGTCGCCTTCGGCGAGCCCCTCGGGCTGCACCTGCTCAACCAGGCCGCCGACCCGGTCGACGTGGAGCTGGCCGAGGAACGCGGCCTGATCTCGGTGGTCCAGGACGACCGGCGGTGCGACGTCCGGCTGGCCCACCCGTTGTACGGCGAGGTGATGCGCCGCCACTGTCCGGTCAGCCGGACCAGGCGCCTGCGGGCCCGCCTGGCCGAGTTGCTGGAGGCGGTCGGCGCGCGGCGGCGGGGCGACCTGCTCCGGGTCGCCGTGTGGCGACTGGACTCCGGCACCGCCCAGGACGGCACGCTGCTGCGGGGGGCCGCCGCACAGGCGTTCGCCCGTTACGACGTACCGCTCGCGACCCGGCTGGCCCGTGCGGCGCTCGACGTCGACGGCGGGTTCGACGCGGCGGAACTGCTCGCCACCATCCTGATGTTCGCCGACCAGTCGGACGAGGCGATCCGGGTGCTCGACGCGGTGGCCGACGAGGTCACCGACGACCGGCGGCGTAGCCGCTGGCTGACCGTACGGGGCATGGTCAGCTACTGGGGGCTGAGCCGGGAGTCCACCGTGGACGAGGTCGCCCGGGCGGGCGCCGAGCTGACCGACCCCGGCGACCAGGCCCGGGTACGCGCCTTCGAGGCGATCATGCGGTTGCACCGGCTCGACGTGACCGAGGCGCTGCGGTTGAGCCGCTCGGTGCTGGACCGGCCGGCGGCCGGTGTGGCGGCGCGGGAGCTGGCCCGCTGCACCATCGCCCACCTCGACGCCGCCCGCGGGCGGTTCCGGCACAGCGCGACGGCGATCGCGCGGGTGCAGGCCGAGGCGCCGGCCTGGCGGGCCGACATGCCGTACCTGCAGCTGGCGATGGACCTGGCCCGCGGCACCCGGCTGGCGCTCTCCGGCGACCTGGCCGGCATCGACGCGATCGCCGCCGACGAGTTCGCCGACCTGGCCGGGGCCGGTGACTTCCGGCTCGGCACCGGTTACCTGGCGATCCTCCAGGCGTACGCGGCGCGGCTGCGCGGGCGCAGCGGCGAGGCGCTCAAGACCAGCCTCGGGGCCTGCGCGGTGCTGGCGACCAGCCGGGTCTACGCCGGCCTGGCCCATGCCGAGCGGGCCCAGGCCGCCGCGTGGCGGGGCGAGGCCGGAGCGGCGGCGGAGGCGATGGCCGAGGCGGACCGGGTGCACACCCCCGGCATGGCGGTGCTCTACCCCTGGCTGGAGCAGGCGCGCGGGGCGGTGCTGGCCGCAGGCGGCGATCTGCCCGGCGCGGTCAAGCACCTCGGCGACCTGGCCGACCGGCTGCGCGCCGACGGGTTCGCCGCGCACGAGGTGCTGGTCCTGCACGATCTGGTCCGCTTCGGTTGGGCGGACGCGCCGGTCGGGCCGACCTGCACCGACGGGAGCCGTCGCACGGTGGCGCAACGCCTGACCGACCTCTCCGAACGGGTGGACGGGGCGCTGCCGCCGCTGATCGCCCGGTACGCCCGGGGCGCGGTCGACGACGACGGCGTCGACCTGCTGGTGGTGGCCGACGCGTTCGCCGAGCGGGGCCTGACCGTGTGGGCCAGCGAGGCCGCCGCGATCGCGCTGCGGGCGTTGCGCCGGGATCGGGCCGCCCCGGCCGCCGCCGCGCACCAACGCCTCGGCGCGCTGCTCGGTGTTTGTGACCAGATCCGCACGCCGGCGCTGGCGGCGCTGCGCCCGACCCTGACCGACCGGGAGCGGCAGATCGCCGTGCTGGCCGCCGACGGGGTCACCAGCCGGGTGATCGCCGAACGGCTCTTCCTGTCCACGCGCACGGTGGAGAACCACCTCCAGCGGGTCTACAGCAAGCTGGGCGTCACCGGGCGGGCCGAGCTGCCGGCCGCGCTGCGCTCGATCACGGGCCACGACGGCGGGCAGTCGGGAGTGAACTCTAGGCTGGGGTCGTGAGCACCTTTCGCCCCGCGTTGCTGACCGACCACTACGAGCTGACGATGGTCAGCGCCGCCCTGCGGGACGGCACCGCCGCTCGGCGCTGCGCCTTCGAGGTGTTCAGCCGGCGGCTGCCGGCAGGGCGCCGCTACGGGGTGGTCGCCGGGACAGCCCGGCTGGTGGAGATGATCCACGACTTCCGTTTCGGGGCCGACGAGGTGGATTTCCTGCGCCGTACCGGGGTGGTCGACGACGCCGCCGCCGAGTGGCTGGCCGGCTACCGCTTCACCGGCGACGTCGACGGGTACGCCGAGGGCGAGCTCTTCTTCCCGGGCTCCCCGATCCTCACCGTCTCCGGTGGCTTCGCCGAGTGCGTGGTGCTGGAGACACTGGTGCTGTCGGTGCTCAACCACGACTGCGCGGTGGCCGCGGCGGCTGCCCGGATGGTCACCGCGGCCCGTGGCCGCACCCTCATCGAGATGGGTTCCCGGCGGGCGCACGAGGAGGCCGCGGTGGCGGCGGCGCGTGCCGCCTACCTGGCCGGGTTCCGGTTCACCTCCAACCTGGCGGCGGGGCGGCGCTACGGCATCCCCACCGCCGGCACCGCCGCGCACGCGTTCACCCTGCTGCACGACGACGAGCGGGCGGCGTTCGCCTCGCAGGTGGCCACCCTCGGCAAGGACACCACGCTGCTGGTCGACACGTACGACATCAGTCAGGGCATCCGGACCGCGATCGAGGTGGCCGGGCCGGAGCTGCGGGCGGTCCGCATCGACTCCGGCGACCTGGCGGTGATCGCCCAGCAGTCCCGGGAGCTGCTGGATTCCCTGGGCGCCACCGAGACCAAGATCATCGTCTCGGGTGACCTGGACGAGTACGCCATCGCGGCCCTCGCCGCCGAGCCGGTCGACATGTACGGCGCCGGCACCGCCGTGGTCACCGGCTCGGGCGCCCCCACCGCCGGCCTGGTCTACAAGCTCGTCGAGGTGGAGGGACGCCCGGTGGTCAAGCGTTCCGAGCACAAGGCCACCATCGGCGGCCGGAAGGTCGCGGTACGCCGGCACAAGCCGACGGGCACCGCCACCGAGGAGATCATCGTGCCGCAGGGCGTGCCCGACCGGCAGCCCAACGACCGGCTGCTGCAACACTCCTTCGTCGTGGACGGGGAGCCGGTCGCGTTGCCCTCGCTGGAGGAGTCCCGGGAGCACCTGCGGCAGTGCCTGATCTCCATCCCGTGGGAGGGATTGAAGCTCTCCGCCGGCGACCCGGCCATCCCGGTCACCGTTATACCGACGAGCTGAGGGAGGCGATCCGATGGCCAACGCCTTGATCATCGTGGACGTGCAGAACGACTTTTGCGAGGGCGGCTCGCTCGCTGTCGGCGGTGGCGCCGGCGTGGCCGCCGGGATCTCCCGGCTGCTCGCCGCCGACCCCGGGCGCTGGGACCACGTGGTGGCGACCAAGGACTTCCACATCGACCCCGGGTCGCACTTCGGCGACCCGCCGAACTTCGTCGACTCCTGGCCCCGGCACTGCGTGGTGGGCACCGCCGGCTCCGAGTTCCACCCGGAGCTGGAGACCAGCCGGGTGGAAGCGATCTTCCACAAGGGTGAGCACGCCGCCGCGTACTCCGGTTTCGAGGGGCACGCCGACGACGGCGAGTGCCTGGCGGACTGGCTGCGCCGCCACGAGGTGGACCGGGTCGACCTGGTGGGCATCGCCACCGACCACTGCGTCCGGGCCACCGCGTTGGACTCGGCGCGGGAGGGCTTCGACACCACCGTGCTGCTCGACCTCACCGCCGCCGTCGCGCCGCAGACCCTCGACGGCGCGCTGCGGGAGATGGCGGACGCCGGGGTGCGGCTCCAGGGCGAAGCGGTGATTCGCGCCGCCTGAGCGGTTATCGGCTTGCCGATGTCGTACCCCAGGCGAAGGATGGCCGCCGGAGGTACGGACCATCATGAACCTTACGCCTTACCGCCAGGCACTGGCCCTGCCCGGGCTCCGGCCGTTGCTGCTGGTGTCCGTGCTGGCGCGCATCCCGCTCACCGCGACCGGGGTGACGCTCACCTTCTTCGTCGTGCTCGACCTCGGCCGCGGCTACGGCGCGGCCGGCCTGGTCGGCGCCGCGCTGACCGTGGGCGCGGCGGTCGGCTCACCGCTGCTCGGCCGCCTGGTCGACCGGCACGGCCTGCGTCCCGTGCTCGCCCTCACCACCGTCGCCGAGGCGGCGTTCTGGGCGAGTGCCCCGGCCCTGCCGTACCCGGTGCTGCTGCCCGCCGCCTTCCTGGCCGGCCTGCTCGCCCTGCCGGTCTTCTCGGTGATCCGCCAGTCGATCGCCGCGCTGGCCCCGCCCGCACACCGCCGCCCGGCGTACGCGCTGGACTCGATGTCCGTCGAACTGTCGTTCATGGTGGGGCCGGCGCTCGCGGTGGCGCTGGCCACCGCCGTCTCGGCCCGGGTCACGCTCTGGGCGGTCGGCGCGGGTGTGGTCGGTGCGGGTGTCGCGCTGTGGTTCATGAACCCACCCACCCGCAGCGTCGACGAGCCGGTCGGACCGCAATCCCGGGTGCCCCGCCGGGTCTGGCTGAAGCCCCACCTGCTCGCCGTGTTCGCGGTCAGCGCGGCGGCCACCCTGGTGCTCGGCGGCACCGACGTGGCCGTGGTGGCCGTGTTGCGGGCCAGCGGGGAGGTCGGCTGGACCGGGGCCGTGCTCGCCATGTGGGCGGTCGCGTCGCTGGTCGGCGGCTTCGCGTACGGCGCGGTCAAGCGCTCGTTCTCCCCGCTGGCGCTGGCCGCCGCGCTCAGCCTCTGCACCATCCCGGTCGGGTTGGGTGGTGGCCACTGGTGGCTGCTCTGCCTGGCGCTGGTCCCGGCCGGCGCGCTCTGCGCCCCCACCCTCGCGGCGACCGCCGACGCGGTGAGTCGGCTCGCACCCGCCAACGTTCGCGGCGAGGCGATGGGCCTGTACGGCTCCGCCGTCACCGTCGGCATGGCGCTGGGCGCGCCGCTGGCGGGCGCGGTGATCGACGCCTCGGCCCCGTGGTGGGGCTTCGCGGTTACCGGCGCGGTCGGGCTGCTGGTCGCCCTGGCGGCGCTCCCGACGGAGCTGCGCCACCGTCAACCGCCCACCAGCCCCGACCCCGCCAGCTCTGCCG
>NZ_SMKD01000052.1 GCF_004348595.1 Micromonospora sp. KC723 | reverse complement strand
GCCGCCCCACGCCACCTGCGGCCACCCCGCCGATACCGCCGAGAAACCCCGCCATTCCCAGGAAACCGACCGACAGTCGCCGGGCGGACGTGCTCGCCGGCCGAATCACGCGCGGCGGCTCCGGCCCCTGCTACGGGCTGACCACCGACGACGGCCGGCAGTACGCCCTGCACGGCCCGGATGTCGGCACCTTTCGCACCGGCACGACCGTGTTCGTCACCGTCGCAGCGGTGGAACCGGGCACCGACTGCGGGCCGGGAACGCCCGCCAGGATCGTGACGATCCGCCCGGTCGGCTGAGCCGCACCAGCGACCTCGGTCATCCGGCGGGTCGCCCCAACGGGCCCCGGGCCACTGCCCTCGCAAACCAGAATCGGACCAGCGGCACGGGGGTCCTAGGCTGTGGCACATGACGGAGCAGCGTGGCGGGTCCCCTGACGAGTCCTGCGTCCTGACCGAGGGGCCGTGGGCGCACCGCTTCGTCGACGCGAACGGCAGCCGGTTCCACGTCGTGGAGGCCGGGACCGGGCCGATGGTGCTGTTCCTGCACGGCTTTCCCGAGTACTGGTGGGCCTGGCACGAGATCCTCCCGGCGGTCGCCGACGCCGGGTTCCGGGCCGTCGCGGTCGACCTGCGCGGCTACGGCGCCAGCGACAAGCCACCCCGGGGGTACGACGGCTACACCCTCGCCGCCGACGTCGCCGGCCTGATCCGCGCCCTCGGCGAACGCTCCGCGACGGTGGTCGGCAGCGGCGCGGGGGGCCTGATCGGGTGGACCGCCGCCGCCTTCCACCCGGCCCTGGTCCGGCGGCTGGTCGTGCTCGGCGCACCCCACCCGCTGCGCCTGCGGGCGGCGCTCTTCGCCGACCCGCGTGGTCAGTTCGCCGCCTCCACACCCACCCTGAGGTTCCAACTTCCGCGCTACGAGCACGTGCTGACCCGCGACGGCGGAGCCGCCGTCGAGGAGATGCTGCGGCGCTGGGGCGGGCCGCGCTGGGTCGGCGGCCCGGAGTTCGAGGTGTACGCGCGGCGCTGCCGGGACGCCATCCAGATCCCGCAGGCCGCCTTCTGCGCCCTGGAGGGCTACCGCTGGGCGTTCCGGTCGGCGCTGCGTCTGCACGGCTACCGCTTCGTCCGGTTGATGCAGACGCCGCTGGTCACCCCGACCCTGCAACTGCACGGCGCGCTCGACGCCGCCGCGCTGCCCCGCACCGCGCAGGGCTCCGGCCGGTACGTCAGCGCGCCGTACGAGTGGCGGCTGCTCGACGGGGTGGGGCACTTCCCCCACGTCGAGGCGCGCGACGTGGTGCTCGGCGAGATACTACGGTGGACGAAGTCCTGATTCAGACCCGCTTCTGGCGCAGGTCCGCCACCTCGTTGGCGGGCGCCCAACCCTGGTAGACGCCGAAGTCGAAGACCTCCAGCCCCAGCGCCTGCGCCACCGGCCAACGGCCGCCGGTGTACTCCACCCGGAGCCAGCCGTCGTGCTCGCCAAGCACGACGAACGGCTGGCCCTGCCACGTACAGGTGGTCCGCACGTACGCCAGTTCCTCCACCTCGGTCGCGGGGAGGACCCGGACGTAGCGGCCGGGACGTACCTCCTCGAAACCCTCACCGGGCTCGGGCTGGTAGATCCGCACGTTGTCGCCGTCGGGGCTGGCCTGGTATTCCCGCCCACGCCAGCGGGCCACGTATCCGTCCCGGGTCACGGCTCACCCACCTGTCGCCACAGCAGCGCGTCGGTGTCGAGCACGGCGATCATCCGTTCGCTGCCGTCCGCGCCGATGCGCCACAGCTGCGCGCCGTGCGGCAGCCGGGCGCTGTCCACCTTGAACTCGGCCACCACGTCGCTGCTCTCCCCGGGGGCGAAGCCGTTGCCCCGGAACGGCGCACGCTCGATGACCCAGCCCTCCATCGCCCGCATGGCGGCCTCGTTCTGCCCGCCGTACGGGATGCGGTACAGGCTCGGCCGGTACGCCGGCCACCGCAGCACGTAGATCTTCTCGGCGTCCCGGGAGAAGGGCGAGTCCGGGTAGCCCAGTCCGAGCGCCTCGTGCAGTTTCGCCGGCGTGGTGAGGTGCGCCAACTCGTTGGCGCGGTGCACGAAGCCGGAGACCCGGTCGTAGCCGCGTTCCAGGTAGTAGGCGAGCTGGCTGGGGGCCACCGCCTTCTGCATGACCACCGGTTTGGTCGGGTCGACCGCCGGCGGGACGTGCCGACGGGTGTCGGCCGGTCTGGGCACGCTCGGCGCTTCCGGCTCGATGCCGGCGTCGTCCCCGAGCCCCACCTCGGCGGCCCAGTTGGCCAACGCGACGATCTGCTCGCCGGGGAGCTTCGCCCCCACCGGGGTGCCCGGGTTGACGGCGAAGGACCAGTCCTCCTCCGGCCAGCGCCGGATCAGCCGCACGAAGCGGACCTCGACCGTCTCCACGTCCTCGCCGCCGTGGTCGGCCAGCCGCTGCGGGGAGGTGTGCACCACCACGTACCGCTCCCCGTCCAGCTCTTCGGTACGCCAGACGAAGCCCGGATCGCCGGGGCGGCTGCCCGGTGCCGAATCCGGTGCCACCGGCAGCAGCACCCGGGCCAGCAGCAGGGTGGACAGGAAGGTGTCGGTGCTGCCGGCCCCGGCGGCGTTCAGCAGTTCCTCCTCCACCTCGTTGGCCGGCTGGAACGTCGCGTCGGTGGTCGGCGGCTGCCCGGCCCGGTCCGAGGTGGAGCGTTCCGGGTTCGCCGGGACGTCGGTCGGGTCCGGGTCGGCGCGGACGTCGGCCGGGCCCGGAACGGACGGCTCGGTGGCCGTCGTGGCCCCGGCCGTCTGGAGGTCGGTGCGGGTGTCGGGCGGGCGAGCCGCGTCCGCGACGCCGGACCGGCGGGCCACGGCCGACTCGGACGACACCGCCGGGTAGGGCTCGGGCGACGCCGCCGGGTCCGGAACCGGGTGCGCTGCGCCCGGCGTCGGGTCGTCACCGACGGCCGGTGCGGTGCGGTCGTCGGCGAGGAGCGGCCTCGACCGGGCGTGGAAGAGCGACACCGTCGGCTCCGCCGGGTCGACCGGCCGGTCGTCCACCCGGGACGCCACCGGCGGCCGGGCCTCGAACAACGACACCGTCGGATCCTTTGCGCCCCGGGCGGCGGGCCGGTCCGCCATCGGGTCTGCGGTCGGCACCTCGACGGCCGGGGACGCCGACACGGTCGGCTCGGGTGCGCCGGGGCGGACCAGCCGGGCGGTCGGCTCGTCGTCCGGGGAGATCGGCGCGGCGGGCTCGCCCGCCGGCCCCCACCCGGTCGTGGCCGGCTCGGAGCCGGCCTCGACCAGTGGGGTGCCGGGTCGCGTACCGGCGGACCCGTCGGAGACCGGCAGGTCGTGGGCTTCGATGACGACGCCCTCGATGACGATGGGCGAGAAGCCGCGACGTGGCCCGGGCGGCGCCGACGCCGGCTCGGCGAACGATGCCGGCACCTCCTCCACCAGCGGCCGGTCGACCGGTGTGCCGGCACCCTCCGCGGGGTCGGGCAGCGGCCGGGTGGGCTCCTCGGCCGGACGTGGCGCGGGCGTGGGCACACGTCGCGGCAACGCCTGGGTGGCCTCGGCGGCCGGCACCCGGAAGGCCCGGGTGGGTTCCTCCGCCGACGGTTCGGGACGCCGGCCGTTCGCCGGCGGCTCGGGGGCTGGCGGCGCCGGCCCCTCGGCCGGCTCCATCCGGAACGCGCGGGCCGGATCCTCGCCGGGCGGGTCGGGTGGCCGGCGGCGGGGGAACGGCTGTCCGCCGAGCCCGGGACGCATCGGAGGCGTGGCCCGTTCCCCCGAGCGCAGCGGCTTGTCCCGCATGGCCCGGGCCGCCGCACCCCGACCGGAGGCCGGCTCGAAGAACGAGCTGCGCCCGTTGGGGGGACCGTCGGTCGCCGCGAGGCGAGCGCCCAGCCCTTCGCCGAGCAGCCGACGGCGGGGCGGGACCGGCCAGGGCTCGCCGGGCCGCCCGGGGCCGCCGTGGGGCCCCGGGCCGGGCTCGTCGTCTGGCCGGGCGGGCGGGCGCGCGGCATTGCCCGGCCCGGCCGCCGACCCCGACGCGGATGCCCTCACCGCGGGGTCGACGTCCGCCGGGCCGACGGGGACGGCACCGTTCGTCGCCGGGCGGTGAGGACGGACGGGGTACGGGTCGCCCGCGGCGGCCGGCCGGCCGGGCGGAGGGTCCACCGGAGGCCGGAGGGCGACCGGTGGCACCGGCTCGGGCTGGCTCCAGGCGCTGGCGACGCCGGTCGCCGCCGGCTCTGCGGGCGCCGCCCCGTGGGAGCGGGACCCGGGGCGGCCGGGCAGGCGCACGTCACCGCGGGAGAGTTGGGAGACGAACCAGGCCGGGAGGTAGCCCTCGACCGGCAGGCCCGGGTTGACCGCCAGCCACCACTCGTGGTGGGGCCAGGCGGCGGCGAGTGCGGTGAACGGACTGCGCCGGCTGGGACCGGCGTCGGCGCCGAGGCAGGCCCGCATCGCGGCGGGCGAGGTGAAGGCCAGTACGTGGGTGCGACCGCCCGTCGTCCAGGTGCCCCAGCCCATCGGCGCCTCACCGGCGAGGGCCTGGGCGGAGATCGGGAGGTACAGGTCGGTGCCGGCCAGGATGCGGAAGTATCGCTCCTGGTCGTCGGCGCGCAGCGCGTCCCGCAGCGCCGTCTCGGTCTCGGTAGCCGGCTCCCAGTCGGTCACGGCCACCTCTCCTCCCGCTAACAGGCCATAGGCATCGCGTACAACCTACAAGGTCAGGGCAAGATCACGGCGGGTCGGCCGACGGCGGACCCACCGCCGGCCGCGCGGGACGCTAACATCCCGTTCCGGAGTCGACACGATACGGAGGCGGTCGATGTACCGGCCCAGTGCGCGACCGGCGTTCGCGAGCCTGGCGGCGGTCCTGCTGACCGGGCTGCCCACCCTCGCCGTGTCGTCGGTCACCCCGGCCCGCGCGGCGGCACCGCCGGCCGCCCGGGTGGCCGCACCCGCCTGCTCGGCCCCGCTCGCGCCGGCCCGCCCCGTCGCCGCCGTGCCGTGGGCCCAGCAACGGTACGCCCCGGAGCGCCTCGCGCCGCTGGCCGGCGGCGCCGGGGTCACCGTCGCGGTGATCGACTCGGGCGTCGACCGCCGCCACCCGCAGCTACGCGGTCAGGTGCTCGACGGGGCGGACTTCCTCGACCCGGGCGGTGACGGCAGCCGTGACTGCGCCGGCCACGGCACCGGGGTCGCCAGCATCATCGCGGCCGGCCCCGCCGAGGGGGTGGCCTTCACCGGGCTCGCGCCGCACGCGCGCGTGCTGCCGGTACGGGTCAGCGAGCAGCAGGTGGTCCAGGGGCGGGAGTCGGGGCGTACGGTCGGCGCCGCCGACTTCGCCCGGGCGATCCGGTGGGCGGTGGACCACGACGCCGACGTGCTGAACCTCTCCGTGGTGCTGTACGTCGACGACCCGGCCGTCCGGGAGGCGGTGGCCTACGCGGTGCGGCGGGACGTGGTGGTGGTGGCCGCCGCCGGGAACCTGCACGGCAGCGGCGACCCGCGCCCCTTCCCGGCCGCCTACGAGGGAGTGCTCGGGGTGGGGGCGATCGGGCCGGACGGCTCCCGGGCCGACTTCTCCCAGACCGGCCCGTACGTCGACCTGGTCGCCCCCGGCGGCGACGTCCTGATGGCCGCGCCGGGGCAGGGACACCGCCGGGCGGAGGGGACCAGCTACGCGGCGCCGTTCGTCGCGGCCACGGCGGCACTCGTCCGGCAGTACCGGCCCGAGCTGACCGCCGCGCAGGTGGCGCAGCGCATCGTGGACACCGCCGACCCGGCACCCGGCGGCGGCCGGGGCGACGGGTACGGCAGCGGTGTGCTCAACCCGTACCGGGCGGTCACCGACACCGGCGCGGGGCCGGCGGTGGCGTCCCGTGGGCCGTCCGCGCTGCCGGCTGACCGGCCGGATCCGGCGCTGCTGGCCCAGCGGGCCCGGCGGGCGGCGGCTCGGGACCGGGCGCTGCTCGTCGCCGCGCTCACCGGCGCGACGGTGGCGGCGGTGGTGCTGCTCGCGCTGGCGCTGCCCCGGGGCGCCCGCCGCGACTGGCGTCCGGCCGGCCCCGGCTGACCCACGCCCCACCGCCGCGACGGCGACGCCGAAGGGTGGTCGGCGTCGCCGTCGGCTCACCGGGGGGCGGGGCTCACTGGAACAGGCCGGTGTTGCGCTTCTCGGTGTTGAGGTAGTCGGCCGCCGAGTCGTCGACAGCGAGCCTGATGTCGCGCAGCATCGCCTGGAGATCCTGGGAGGCGCTGCGCCACCGCGCCTGCCGCTGCTCGTACGCCTGCCGCGCCTCGCCCGTCCAGGTCGCCACCAGCGGGGCCGCGTCCCGCTCCAGTTGGCCGAGCTGTGAGTCGAGCGTGTTCAACGCCTTCTGGATGTCCGCGCTGGCCTGTTGCAACGCGGCGAAGTTGACGACCAGGACACCGTGGTCCATCGGATGTTCCTCCCCCTCGATCGGCGGTCACAGCGGCAGTTGGATGCCGCCCCGGTTGGTGCCGGCGACCCGGCCGGCGGCCTCGGTGTCCGAGACGTCGTACTGCTGGCCGGCGGTGCGGATCGCCGAGGCGGTCTCCCGCAAGGCCCGCTGCAACGCGGCCTGGTCCTGCGACCACTGCTGCTTGACCTGCTCGAAGGAGCGCCCACCGGCGCCCCGCCAGGCCTGCTGCAACACCTCCAGCTCGGCCATCAGGCCACTGAGCATGCTGTGCAGCGACTGGTCCACCTGCTCGAACTTCGCGGCGGTCTGCTGCATCACCGCGGCTTCTGCCTGGGTCTGGGACACCCCGGACGTCACCTCGTCTCCTCGGTCGTGGCGGACCGGCGGCCCGTCCATCGTGGACGTCGAGCCGGGATCGGCCCCGGCGGCCGCCGCCGGCCGAACTCGTCGCTGACGGTAGCGGCAGGATAGCCATCGTGCTACCCCGTCAGCCTCCCCTGTGGACAACTCCGAACCGCGCTTCCCCCTACCATGGGTCACGCCGCCGTCGCGGTGCGGTGGACGGACGTGGTGTCCGCCGAGCCCGCGGCACGGAGGCGGCACGTCGAGCGGAGGAGACGCGTGACGGCGAGCACGACCGGAGGGCCGGCCCGGGCGGTGTCCCGCCCGCCGCTGCCACCGCGGTGGATCGGCGCGGGCCGGCTCCCGACCACCGTGCGCGCGAGCCAGATCGTGGCCGTCCAGGTCGCGGTGGCACTTGTCGTCGCCGCGTCCGGCCGGGGCCCGGTGGCGGTCGGGCTCGCGCTGCCGGCCGCCGGGTTGCTGGTCGTCACCGCCTGGGGGCGCTGGCGGGGCCGGTGGCTCTTCGAGTGGCTGGCCACCGCCCTCGGGTACGCCGGCCGACGGCACGCGCCCCCAGCGGCCGGCGGTCCGACCGCTCTGTTGCACCTGGTGCTGCCCGGCGCGGTGGTGCGTACGGCGGAGCTGGCCGGGGAGCCGGCCGCCGTGGTCGACGACGCCACCGGGCTGACCGCGGTACTGGAACTGGGCGACCCCGGTGATCTGCTGGGTGACGCCCGGCGGGCGCTGCCCGCCCCCGCCGCGCTGCTGCCGCCCGCCGACGGTGAACATCCGCCGGTCCGGGTCCAACTGCTGCTGCACGCCGCGCCGGCCCCCGCACCGGGGGCGGCCGGCGGCGCGGCGGGCACGTCGTACCGACAGTTGACCGAGGGACGGCTGCCGGGGCAGGAGCGGGCGCTGCTCGCCGTCCGGGTGCTGCGGGTCGACGGCTGGTCCGCCGAGGAGCTGCGGGTGACCCTCTCCGGCACCGTACGCCGGATCGTCCGGCGCCTCGGCCCGGCCGGCGGGCGTCTCCTCGGCGAACACGCCGCGCTGCGCGTACTCGGGGAACTGGCCCACCACGACGGCGCGCGGCCGACCCGCGAGACCTGGCAGCTGGTCTGCGCCGGCGGCCTGCTCCAGGCCAGCTTCCGGCTGTGCCGCTGGCCCGATCCCCGCGCCGACCTGGGTCGCCGGCTGGTGACCCGGCTGCTGGCGCTGCCGGCGACCGCGACCAGCGTCGCGCTCAGCGCGGGCCCGCGCACCGGCACCGACGCCGGCGGGACGCCGGCCGAGCTGACGGTACGGCTGGCCGCCTGGACGCCCGACGAGCTCGCCCTGGCCACGCAGGCGCTGGGTCGGCTCGCCTCCGACGCCGGCGGCGAGGTGCGCCGGCTCGACGGCGATCAGCTCGACGGGCTGGCCGCCACCCTGCCGCTCGCGGTGGCCGGCGGCCCGGTGGCCGCCGGCCCGGATCCGGAGGAGATGGAGCTGTCGATCGGGGGCGGTGGCCTGATGGTCGGCGCCAACCGGCACGGAGGCGCGGTCACCGTGCGGCTGTTCCGCGCGGAGGGCACCCGGCTGGTCCTCGTCGGCGGGGTCCGCGCGGCGCAACTGCTGGTCCTGCGGGCGATGGCGCTGGGGGCGCGGGTGGCCGTACAGACTGGCCGCCCACGGTTGTGGGAGCCGTTCGTGCGGGGGGTGGGCAGCACCGGCGGAGGCGTGGCGGTGCTGCCACCGGGGCGTACGGTCGGTGGCGGGCCCGGGTCGCCGATGTGTCCGGTGCTGCTGGTGGTGGACGTGGGAGCTACGCCGGTCGAGCCGACGCCGGGCCCGGCCTGGCAGGCCACGCTGGTGGTACGCGACGAGCTGACCCCCGCCGACGTGGATGTCCTGGGCCGGGCGGATCTGGCGGTGCTGCAACCGCTGGACCCGCAGGAGGCGGCGCTGGCCGGGGCCGCGCTCGGGTTGGGCGGGTCGGCGGAGTGGCTGACCCGGATCCGCACCGACATGGTGGCGGTGGTGAACCGGCGGGCGTTGCGCTGGGCGTTGCTGTCCCCGACGCCGATCGAGTCGCAGCTGATCGGCCGACCGGCGCGGCGCTGAGCCGGGCCGAGGGGTTCCCGGGGTGGGTCTACCGTGGCACGATCCCCGCCATGGGTTTCATGAAGGGCCTCCTGATCCGGCTGGGCGCCACGGCCGTCGCGTTCTGGCTGGCGACGCTGCTCATCCCCGGCATCTCCCTGGATTCCGACTCGGCGGTCGAGACGGTCACCACGCTGCTACTGGTCGCGGTGATCTTCGGCGTGGTCAACGCGGTGCTCCAGCCGATCATCAAGACGGTGGGCTGCGGGCTGTACCTGCTGACCCTCGGGCTGATCGCGCTGGTCGTCAACGGTCTGCTCTTCCTGCTGACCAGCTGGATCGCCGGCGAGGCCGGGCTGCCCTTCCACGTGGACGGTTTCTGGCCGGCCGCCGTGCTCGGGGCGCTCTTCGTCGGCATCGTGACCTGGATCCTCGGCGCGGTCCTCGACCGGGACTGATGCGGCGTCTCGTTTCCCGTCCAACCCATGATCGTTGGCGGCCTGGCAGTAGCAGCCCCGACGTGCCGAGTTGGCCAGCCGTAACCGCGTCGGTGCGCGGCCGGCCGGGTGACGGTCAACGGGCGGGAATTGGCTGGCGCGGCCGACGGTGGGTCGGGCTAGCGTCTCTGAGATGTTCACCCTGACCCGTGACGACGGCTACCTGCTCAGCACCGATCCGGCCCGGCTCGACCTGGACCGGGTGCACGGCTGGCTCTCCACCGACGCGTACTGGGCGCTCGGGCGCAGCCGGGAGACCGTGGCGCGCGCCTTCGCCGGCTCGATTCCGTACAACGTCCACCGGGTGTCGGACGGCGGGCAGGTGGCGGTGGCCCGGGTGATCACCGACGGGGCCACCTTCGGCTGGCTCTGTGATGTCTACGTCGCGCGCGGGGAGCGGGGGCGCGGGCTGGGCACCTGGCTGGCCACGGCCGTCCGGGACCACCTGGCCAGCCTGGGCGTACGACGGATCCTGCTGGCCACCCTCGACGCGCACGTGGTGTACGCCAGGGTCGGCTTCACCCCGGTCACGCCGGAGCACTGGATGGAGCTGGACCGACGCTCGGTGAACCCGGTCACCGGAAAGGATCCGATCGGCTCGCCGGACCTTACGGTGACGGGGTGAACCAAACCCGGCTCGGTTACCTCTACGGCTTCGGGGCGTACCTCATCTGGGGTTTCTTCCCGGTCTACCTGAAGCTGCTGCGCCCGGCCGGCCCGGTGGAGATCCTGGCCCACCGGATCGTCTGGTCGGTGCTCTTCGTCGCGCTGGTGCTGGCCGCCATGCGCAACGTCGGTTTCCTGCGCGCCCTGGCCCGGCGACCCCGGGCGCTCGCCGGGATCCTCGCGGCGGCGGTGCTGATCGCGGTCAACTGGACCGCCTACATCTACGGGGTGAACTCCGACCGGGTGGTGGAGACCGCCCTGGGTTACTTCATCAATCCCCTGGTCGTGGTGCTGCTCGGCGTCTTCGTGCTCCGCGAGCGGCTGCGCCCGGCGCAGTGGGCGGCTCTGGGCGTCGGCGCGCTCGCGGTGGCCGTGCTCACCGTCGACTACGGTCGGTTGCCGTACCTGGCGCTGACCCTGGCGTTCACCTTCGCCGGGTACGGGCTGGTCAAGAAGCGGCTCGGGCTGCCCGCCGCGGAAGGGTTCTTCGTCGAGTCCGCGGTGCTGGCGTTGCCCGCCCTGGCGTACCTGGGCTGGCTGGCGTCCCGGGGCGCGGCCACCTTCGGTCACGTCTCGGCCGGGCACACCGTGCTGCTGGTGCTGGCCGGCGCGATGACCGCCGTCCCGCTGATGTTCTTCGCCGGCGCGGCCAACCGGCTGCCGCTGTCCGGGCTCGGCATGCTCCAGTACCTCGCCCCGATCCTCCAGCTCGGCTGCGGTGTGCTCCTCTTCCACGAGCCGCTGCCACCGGCCCGGCTGGCCGGTTTCGCCCTGGTCTGGGCAGCGCTGATGATCTTCACGGTGGACCTGCTGCGGCAGGGCCGCCGCAACCGGGTCGCCGCCCGGACCTCGGAACCGGTCACCGCCACCGGATGATTGACCGGTCCCGGGCGGCGTTCAGCGCACCTCGTAGTCCAGGACGGTGGTGCCGTCGGCGCGGATCAACTCCAGGCGGACCAGCTCCGCGTCGGTGAACCGGGTCGCGCCGGTGAGGCGTACGTCGTCACCCGGGCCGGCCAGCCAGGAGGCGATCTGCTCGGTCGCGTCGTCCGGGCCGTACGCCACCAGCCGGAAGGTGTACGCCTTGCCGTAGCCGGCCGTCGCGTCGTACCCGCAGTGCATGGTGATCTCGGTGCCCCACTTCTTGCCGGTCAGCCCGATCTCGGCGCGCACCGCCGGTGTCTTCGCCGACACCGGTGCCATGGAGACCATGCGGATCGCCTGCACGGTCGGAGTCGGGGCCGGGGCCGGTCGCAGCGCGGTGGCCCCGCCGAAGCCCACCACCAGCGCGGACGCGGCGGCGACCAGCGCCGTCAGGCCGTACTTCAGCCGGGTGGCGGAGCGTTCCCGGCGGCGGCGGTTACGCGCCACGGCGAGCAGGTCGGGCACCCGGTCGATTGCCGGCGGCGGAGGCAGGAACTCCGCCAGGTCGGTCGCGTCGAGCCGACCCAGCAGCCCGGGCAGCACGGCGATCTCGGCGACCGCCTCCCGGCACTCGAAGCAGCCGGCAAGGTGCCGCTCGTAGGCCGCCCGGTCCGCCGGGGCGAGGGCACCCAGCACGTACGCGCCGTCGTCGAACGCGAACTCGCAGCGGGTCATCCGGTCACCCCCATCTCGGCCAGGACCAACCGTAGTGAGCGCAGTGCGTAGTGGGTGCGGGACTTGACGGTCCCCGGTGGCACGCCCAGCCGCGAGGCCGCCTCCGACACCGAGCGGCCCTGGTAGAAGCACTCGACCAGCACCTCGCGGTGGGTCGGGCTGAGCCGGTTCAGCGCCTCGGCGAGGGTCCACGCCTCGACCGCGCGCTCCGCTTCGTCGACCGCCTCGGGTGGCTCGGGCAGATCCTCGGTGAACACCTCACCGACCCGGGTGGACCGGCGCCGCCAGGCGTCGATCGCCAGGTTCCGGGCGGTGGTGAAGAGCCAGGCGCGGACCGACCCGCGACGTGGGTCCAGCGACTCCGGATGGCGCCAGGCCCGCAACAGCGTCTCCTGCACCAGGTCCTCCGCCCGCGTCCGGTCGCCGTTGACCAGGCGGAGCGCGTGCGCGAACAGCGCCTCGGCATGCTCGTCGTGCAACGCGCGCAGCAGTTGGGCGTCGTGGTCGCTGACGGTTATCACCTCGCTCTCCGCACCGGCTCGGGCGGTGTGTGTCCGTCCGTGGATACGCGCGGTCCCGCCGATCGGTTCATCCGCTCCCGCTGTTCACATCAGGTTCACACTCGCGCCGAGGTCCGCTCACCGCGCCCTGGCAACCTCCGGCCGGTAGGCACATCCACCAGCTGTCCGGCGTGCCAGTGAACCTGCTTCCAGGAGGCTTCCCCCATGAGCGACCGTCCCCGGCTGCTCCCGCTGCTGGGCACCCCCCGGCACGGCAGCCGTGATGCGATGACCTGCCTGTACCGGTGCGGCAACGCCTGCGACCACCCCGTACCCAACACCTCCGACAACGCGTACTTCGGCGACATCGTCTCGGCGGAGGTCAGCCGGCGCGGCGTGGTACGGGCCGGCGCCGTCGGCGCCCTGGTGCTCGGCTTCGGCGCCGCCGGAGCGGCCGGCGGAACCCCCGCCACCGCCGCGCCCGCCACCCCGGTCGTGCCCGAGGTGACCGGCTTCGGCCGCCCCCGGCCGCCCGCCGGCACCGGGGCGCTGACCTTCAAGCCGATCCCGCCGAACAAACTCGACACCCTGGTCGTGCCGAACGGGTACGACCATTCGGTGGTCATCCGCTGGGGCGACCCGGTCGTCCCGGGGGCTCCCGGGTTCGACCTGCGCAACCAGACCGCCGCCGCCCAGTCCCGGCAGTTCGGCTACAACAACGACTTCGTCGGGGTGCTGCCACTGGACCGGCGTGGCCGGCGAGCGCTGCTCGTGGTGAACCACGAGTACACCAACGAAGACCTCATGTTCCCCGGCTTCACCAGCATGGACGCGCTCACGGTGGAGCAGCTGCGGGTCACCATGGCCGCGCACGGCATGTCCGTGGTGGAGCTGGAGCGGGTCGACGGCACCGGACAGTGGCGGCCGGTGACGCAGGGCCGCCGCCCGTACAACCGGCGGGTGACCGCGCTGGCCACGAAGTTCGAGCTGACCGGCCCGGCCGCCGGCTCCGCCTGGTTGCGTACCGCCGCCGACCCGAAGGGCCGTACGGTGGTCGGCACGTTGAACAACTGCGCCGGCGGTGTCACCCCGTGGGGCACGGTGCTCTCCGGCGAGGAGAACTTCAACCAGTACTTCGTCGGCGGCGACGCCGTGCCGGAGGAGCTCAAGCCGAAGCTCGCCCGGTACGGCATCACCACCACGGCCCGGTACCCGAGCGGCAGCCGCAAGTGGGAGCGGGCCGACGAGCGGTTCGACCTGGCGAAGCACCCGAACGAGGCAAACCGGTTCGGCTGGATCGTGGAGATCGACCCGTTCGACCCGGAGAGCCGCCCGCGTAAGCACACCGCGCTGGGTCGGTTCAAGCACGAGGGCGCCAACGTGATCGTGGCGAAGAACGGTCACGTGGTCGCCTACATGGGCGACGACGAGCGCTTCGACTACCTGTACAAGTTCGTCTCGGACAAGAAGTTCATGCCGGGTGGCTCGTGGGTGGCCCGCAAGCACAACCTGACGCTGCTGGAGTCCGGCACCCTCTACGTGGCGAGGATCGAGCAGACCAGCGCCGCCGAGATCGACGGCTCCGGCACGCTCCCCTCCGACGGCGCCTTCAACGGCCGGGGACGGTGGATCAGGCTGGTCAGCGGCAACCGCTCGTACGTCGACGGGATGACCGCCGCCGACGTGCTCACCTTCACCCGGCTCGCCGCGGACAAGGTCGGCGCGACCAAGATGGACCGGCCGGAGGACGTCGAGCCGAGCCTGCTCACCGGCAAGGTGTACGTGGCGCTGACCAACAACACCGACCGGGGCAAGCCCGGGAAGGCGCCGGCCGACGAGGCGAACCCGCGCAACCTCAACAAGCACGGCCAGATCCTGGAGCTGGTCGAGGACCGCGCGGACAACACCGCCGAGACCTTCGCCTGGTCGCTGCCGATCGTCGCGGGCGACCCCACCGACCCGTCGACCTACTTCGCCGGGTACGACAAGACGAAGGTCTCGCCGATCTCCTGCCCGGACAACGTCGCCTTCGACACCGCCGGCAACCTGTGGATCTCCACCGACGGCAACGCGCTGGGCAGCAACGACGGTCTCTTCGCCACCCCGGTGGAGGGGCCGGAGCGGGGCCACCTCAAGCAGTTCCTCACCGTGCCGATCGGCGCGGAGACCTGCGGCCCGTTCATCACCGAGGACAACCGTTCGGTCTTCGTGGCGGTGCAGCACCCCGGCGAGCTGACCGGGGCGACCGTGGAGCAGCCGGCGTCGACCTGGCCGGACGGTGACTACGCCAAGCCGGGCGTGGTGGTCGCGTGGCGGCTGGACGGCGGCCCGATCGGCAGCTGACGCTCCCCCTCCGGTGGCCCGGCGCTGGGCCACCGGCCGCAGGGCCCCGTTCTCCGCCCGGGACGGGGCCCTTCGGCATGCCGGGGCGGGCGTGGGGCCGGCGGAAGGTCAGCTGTCGGCGGCGATGATGTCGGCGACGGAGCGGGCGACGGTGAGCAGTTTCGCCCGGACCACCCGGGCGGAGGTCATCATCTCGCTGGCTGGCAACGCGCAGGCCAGTGCCACCCGGCGTTCGATGTCCTTGTCCGGAACGACCAGCACCGACGCGCAGGCCACCCCCTGCCGGAACTGTCCCAGCTCCAGCTGCATGCCACGGCGTTCCCCGGCGGCCAGGTCCGCCTCGAACGCCTCCGCGCTGGTCAGGGTGGCGGCAGTGAACGGGCGCATGCCGTACTCGCGCAGGTAGCGGATGCGCTGGTCGGGGGTGAGGGTGGCGAGCAGGCTCTTGCCGAGCGCGGTCGCGTGCGCGCCCTCGTCGAAGCCGGGGACCAGATCCTCCAGGTGCGGCGAGCGGACGCCCTCGGCGACCGCGGTGACCGCCACCTGGCCGCCCACGAAGCGGCCGAGGTAGTGGCTCCAGCCGGTGTCGGCGGCGGCGCGGCGCAGGGTCTCCCCGACCGCGGGCGGCCCCCGGAAGGCGGTGACCAGCTCCCGGTACCGGTCGGCCACCTCCAGCCCGACGATGTAGGTGCCGTCCTCCCGGCGGATCACGTAACCCTCGTACGCCAGCGTCCGGACCAGGTGGTAGGTGGTGGCCACGGTCAGCTCGCACCGCCGGGCGATCTGCTTGACGGTCAGCCCCTTCGGGGCGCGACCGACCGACTCGAGTACGCGTAGCGCGCGGGAGACGCTCCGGATGAGATCCGAAGGCTCCGCCAGGGGGTCGCGCACAACCACCTCCGCAGCCGGGGACTTACACCATATGAAAAAACGCCCAGGGACGGAACGCCCGTTCGGGTCGAGGATGCCAGATCAGCGCGTACGTGGCGGGTATCGCTCCGCCACGCCGGTACGTCGGAAAGCAGACTCACGTAGGTTGGCCGCACGATGACCGACACCGCCCTCACTCCCTCCCCGAGCCGGCCCGGGGCGCGCCCGCTGCGCGCCGGGGCCGGCGCCGTCGCCACCACCATCGCCTGCGTGCTGCCCGTGTTCCTGCTCGGCGGCCTCGCCGTGCAGATGGGCGACGACCTTCACTTCACCCCCGCCGGGCTGGGATTGGCCGTCGCGGTGTACTTCGGTGTGAGCGCGTTGGCCTCGATCCCGTCCGGGCACCTCGTCGAGCGGTACGGCCCGGTCACGGTGGCCCGCGCCGGCATCCTGCTCGCCGCCGCCTGCCTGCTCGCCATCGCGGTGCTGGCCCGCTCGTACCTGATGCTGGTGGCCCTGCTGGGGTTGAGCGCGGCGGCCAACGCGCTCGGTCAGCTCGCCAGCAACGCGGCGCTGGCCCGGCACGTCCCGGCCCGCCGCCAGGGCCTCTCGTTCGGCGTGAAGCAGGCCGCGATTCCCGCGTCCACCCTGCTGGCCGGCGCGGCGGTGCCCGCCATCGCGCTCACCGCGGGGTGGCGCTGGGCGTTCGTGGCCGCTTCCGTCGCCGCGCTGGCCACCCTGCCCGCCGTACCTCCGGGGGAGGCCCGGCCGACGTCGCGGGCCGCGCGGTCGCGCGGCGGACGGGCCACCACCGCCCTGGTGGTGGTGGGGATGGCCGCGACCCTGGCCGCAGGGGCCGCGAACGCGCTGGGCACCTTCCTGGTCGATTCGGCGGTGACCCGTGGCCTCGCGCCGGGGCTGGCCGGGCTGACCCTCACGCTGGGCAGCGCGGTCTGCGTGGCTGCCCGGGTGGGTGGCGGCTGGCTCGCCGACCGGCGTGCCGAGGGGCACGTCGCGCTGATCGCCGCGATGCTGGTGGTGGGTGCCGCCGGGCTGGGTCTGCTCGCGGTGGCCGGCACGCTGCCGCTGGTGGTGGGTGTGGTGCTCGGCTTCGGTCTGGGCTGGGCCTGGCCGGGGCTGATGAACTTCGCCGTGGTCAAGCTGCATCCGCAGGCCCCGGCCGCCGCCACCTCGATCACCCAGACCGGGGTGTACGCGGGCGGCTGCCTCGGCCCGCTCGGCCTGGGCGCGACCGCCGCCGCCTTCGGCTACCCGGTGATGTGGCTGGTTGCCGCCGTGTCCATGGTCGCCGCCGCCGCCCTCATGCTCACCGGCAGCCGCCTCCTCACCCACTGAGCACCTTGCCCCGACCCACTGAGCACCTTGCTCCGGGACGCTGCTGGACGGCGCGCGGGAGGAGGTGGGGTCAGCTGGTGCGGTCGGCGATGTGGTCGCAGAGCGATTCGAGGGCGCGGCGGGCCGGGTTCTGCGGGAGGGGGGCGAGCTGCGCCCGGGCGTCCTCGGCGTAGCTGCGTACCGTCTCCCGGGCCCGCTTCAGCGCGGGAGACTCGCGCAGCAGGTTGAGCGCCTCGGCGTGCAGCGCGTCGTCGACCAGCGGGCCGGTGGCCAGGATCTCCCGCAGCCGCACCGAGGCGGCGTCCGAGTCGTCGGCGGCCTGGGCGTACAGCACCGGCAGGGTCGGCACGCCCTCACGCAGGTCCGTGCCGGGTGTCTTGCCCGACTGCTGCGACTCGCTGGCGATGTCGAGCAGGTCGTCGGAGAGCTGGAAGGCCACCCCGATGGTTTCGCCGTAGCCCGCCAGGGCCTCAATGTGGGCGGCCGGCGCGCCACCGAACATGCCACCGAAACGGGCCGAGGTGGCGATCAGCGAACCGGTCTTCTCCGCGATCACGTTCAGGTAGTGGGCGACCGGATCCTCCCCGGCCCGGGGGCCGACGGTCTCGGCGATCTGGCCGTGGACCAGGCGGGCGAACGTGCGGGCCTGGAGCCGGACCGCCTCGGTGCCGAGGTCGGCGGCGAGGTCCGCGGCCCGGGCGAAGAGGTAGTCACCCACCAGGATGGCCACCGAGTTCGTCCAGCGGGAGTTGGCGCTCGGGGCGCCGCGCCGGACGGCCGCCTCGTCCATCACGTCGTCGTGGTAGAGCGTCGCCAGGTGGGTGAGCTCCATCACCACAGCGGCCGGGACCACCTGCGGGGCCCCCGCGTCACCGAACTGGGCGCCCAGCGCCACGAGCAGCGGCCGGAACCGCTTCCCGCCGGCCTCCACAAGGTGCCGCGCCGCCTCGGTGACGAACGGATCGGCGCTGGCCACGCTGGTTCGCAGCTCGGTCTCGACGGAGTCGAGCAGCCCCAGCACGGAGGCCTCCACACGCGGGTCGGCGAGATGGACGCCGAGCGCGCTGATCTGACCCGTGCCCGCCCGGCCCCGACGACCGCCGGAGCCGACGGCCTCTGAACGCTCGCCAGCCGGATTCACCACGCCTTCAACCATGCCACACCCGTTCGACCTGCTCCGGGGCGGGGGATACGGCCCGGGGCCGGTGCGCGGTCGCGCACCGGCCCCGGGACCGGGAGAAGACGGATCACCTGACGAACGTCGCGGCGTCTGTCGCCAGATCGAGCAGCGGCGCCGGCAGCACCCCGAGGACCAGGGTGGCCACCACACCGATCATGAGCGCGGTGGCGGTCAGCCCGCCCGGCACGGTGACGGTCGGGGTGGCGTCACCCGGCTCGGACAGCCACATCATCACCACGACCCGCAGGTACGGGAAGGCCAGCACCATGCTGGTCAGCACGCCGGCCACCACCAGCCACGCCTGGCCGTTCTCCAGCGCCGGGCCGAAGACCGCGAACTTGCTCATGAAGCCACTCGTCAGCGGGATACCGGCGAAGGCCAGCAGGATGAAGGTGAAGACGCCGGCGTAGAACGGCGAGCGGCGGCCCAGCCCGGCCCAGCGGGACAGGTGGGTGGCCTCGCCGTCCGCGTCCCGGACCAGGGTCACCACGGCGAACGCGGCCAGCACCGAGAACCCGTACGCGGCCAGGTAGAACATCGTGCCCGCGACGCCCTCGCCGGTCGGGGCGAGCACGCCCACCAGCAGATAGCCGGCGTTGGCGATCGACGAGTACGCCAGCAGCCGCTTGATGTCGGTCTGGGTGACCGCCAGCACCGCGCCGACCAGCATCGTCAGCACCGCCACCGCGCCGAGGATCGGGGTGAAGTCCCAGGCGGCGTCCGCGAACGCCACGTGGAACACCCGGAGCAGCGCACCGAAGGCGGCGACCTTGGTGCAGGCCGCCATGAAGGCGGTGACCGGCGTCGGGGCGCCCTGGTAGACGTCCGGCGTCCAGACGTGGAACGGCGCGGCGGCGGCCTTGAACAGCAGGCCGATGGCGAGCAGCGCCATGCCGGCGAAGAGCAGCACCGGGCTGGCCGGTGAGTCCTTCACCGCGGCGTGCACGGTGGCGAGGTCGACGCCGGCCGTCCGGTTCGGCATGCCGGCGGTGAAGCCGTAGACCAGCGCCACGCCGAACAGGAAGAACGCCGAGGCGTACGCGCCGAGCAGGAAGTACTTCATCGCCGCCTCCTGGCTCAGCAGCCGCCGGCGGCGGGCCAGCGCGCAGAGCAGGTAGAGCGGCAGCGAGAAGACCTCGAGCGCGATGAACATGGTCAGCAGGTCGTTGGCCGCCACGAAGATCAGCATGCCGCCGATCGCGAAGGTGGTCAGCGGGTAGACCTCGGTCGTCCCGTTACTCCCCTCGGCCTGCCGCCGGTCGTCGGCCGACTCGGCGGTTACCGCGGCCTGGGCGACGAACGCACCGCCGCGCTCCACCGAGCGCTCCCCGATCAGCAGCAGCGCCATGGCCGCGAGCACCAGGATGGCGCCCTGGAGGAACAGCGTGGGGCCGTCGACCGCGATCGCGCCACCGATGGTGACCAGTCGCTCGTCGGCGTTGAACACCACCATCACCAGTGCGCCGAGCACCGCCACCAGGGCGAGCGAGAGCTGCGTCAGGTGCCGGTGGCGGCGCGGCACGAACGCCTCCACCAGCACCCCGAGCAGAGCCACACCGAGCATGATCAGGATCGGGGAGAGCGCCGCGTAGTCGATCGACGGCAGTTTCAGCTCGGTCACTGGACTGACCTTTCGTTCGCGACCAACGCTTGCTGTGCTCGCGACTGCGGGGCTCGCTGGGCTCGCTCCCCGCGCTCGCGGTGCGGCTCACCCGCAGCCGCTCGTTCACTCCTCGCGCTCACCGGCTAGCCTCCTGGACGTTGCCGACCTCAGGAGCGGGATCGGACTTGCCGACGTCCTGCATGGTCGCCTGGACGGCGGGGTTGATGACATCGGTGACCGGCTTCGGGTAGAAGCCGAGCAGCACGATCAGGGCGATCAGCGGGGCGACCACGACCTTCTCCCGAAGGCTCAGGTCGCGGCGCATCGCCTCGACCGTGGCCAACTCCGGGTTGAGCGTGCCCTGCGTGGTGCGCTGCACCATCCACAGCACGTACGCGGCGGCCAGGATGATGCCGAGCGTGGCGATCACCGCGACCGGCTTGTTCACCGTGAACGTGCCGATCAGCACCAGGAACTCGGAGACGAACGGCGCGGTGCCGGGCAGGGCCAGGGAGGCCAGGCCGGCGAAGAAGAGCACTCCGGCCAGCAGCGGCACCAACTTGCCCGCCCCGCCGAAGTCCTTGATCAGGGCCGAGCCGCGGCGGGTGATCAGCATGCCCACCACCAGGAAGAGCAGGCCGGTGGCGAGCCCGTGGTTGAGCATGTAGAGCACCGCGCCGGTGCCGGCCTGGGTGGTGAAGGCGAAGATCCCGACACCGATGAAGCCGAAGTGCGCGATCGAGGTGTACGACACCAGTCGCTTCAGGTCGGACTGCCCCACCGCCAGCAGTGCCGCGTAGATGATGCCGATCAGGCCCAACGCCAGGGCCCACGGCGCGAACCACTTCGACGCCTCGGGGAACAGTGGCAGGCAGTACCGCAGGATGCCGAAGGTGCCGACCTTGTCCAGCACCCCGACCAGCAGCGCGGCGGCCCCGGCGGGGGCGGCCCCACCGGCGTCCGGCAGCCAGGTGTGGAACGGGAAGAACGGCGCCTTGATGGCGAAGGCGAGGAAGAAGCCGAGGAACAGCCAACGTTCGGTGCCGGTGGAGATGTCCACCTGGGTCAGCGCCTGCCAGTCGAAGGTCTTCCCGCCGACGACCCAGAGGCCGATCACCGCGGCCAGCATGAACAGACCGCCGACCAGCGAGTAGAGGAAGAACTTCACCGCCGCGTACTGCCGCTGGTGGCCGCCGTAGCTGCCGATCAGGAAGTACATCGGCACCAGCATGACCTCGAAGAACACGTAGAACAGGAAGACGTCGGCGGCGGCGAAGACGCCGATCATCGTGCATTCGAGGACGAGCAGCAGGGCGAAGTAGACCGGCACCGACCGCTTCGACGACTCCGCGTCGTGCCAGGACGCCAGGATCACCAGCGGTACCAGCACCGCGATCAACATCAGCATGACCAGCGCGATGCCGTCCGCGGCGAAGGTGAAGCTGACGCCCCAGGTCGGGATCCACGGGTACGACTCGCGGAACTGCAACCGGTCGCCGCCGACCTGGAACGACACCCACATGACCACCGAGAGCGCCAGCACCAGCAGTGACCAGCCGAGGGCCACCTGCTTGGCCAGCTCGGGCCGCCGCCGGGGCAGGAAGGCCACCACCAGCGCGCCGACCAGCGGCGCCACGGTGAGCACCGAGAGGAACGGGAAGTCGGACATTATTCGGCCTTACCTCCGTCGTCACTGCGCGGACCGCCGACGACGGCCGCCTGAAGGTCGATCACGCCAACCACCCCGCCTGCACGGCCAGGAACGCCGCCACCACCAGCAGCGCGCCGGTGAGGATGGACGTCGCGTACGACCGGACGAAGCCGGTCTGCAACCGGCGGAGCCGGCCGGAGCCGCCACCGACCGCCGCGGCCAGGCCGTTGACCAGCCCGTCGACGCCCCGGTTGTCCAGGAAGACCAGCGCCCGGGTGAGGAAGATGCCGGGCTTCTCGAAGACCGCCTCGTTGAAGGCGTCGGTGTACAGGTTGCGCCGGGCCGCGGTGACCAGCACCCCGGCCGGCTGCGGCTCGGTGGCCGTGCCGGCCCGGAACAACATCCAGGCCAGCCCCGCACCGAGCACCGTGACCAGCAGCGAGAGCACGGTGATGACGGCGTGCGACAGGACCGCCTCGTGCCCCTCCTCCTGGCCGCCCAGGCCGGCGGTCGCGGTCAGCCAGTCCGGTACCGACGTGGCGAGCAGGAAACCGGCGCCGACCGAACCGATCGCCAGCAGGACCAGCGGGATGGTCATCAGCTTCGGCGACTCGTGCGGATGCGTGATGTCCTCGGTCCAGCGCTTCGGGCCGTGGAAGGTGAGCACGAACAGCCGGGTCATGTAGAAGGCGGTCAACCCCGCGCCGAGCAGCGCCGCGCCGCCGAAGAGCCAGGCCGTCCAGCCCTCCCGCTCGAACGCGGCCACGATGATCGGCTCCTTGGAGAAGAAGCCGGAGAAGGGGAACATGCCGATGATGGCCAGCCAGCCCATCATGAACGTGATCCAGGTGACCTTCATGTGCTTCGACAGGCCGCCGAAGCGGCGGATGTCGACCTGGTCGTTCATCCCGTGCATGACCGAGCCGGCGCCGAGGAACATGTTGGCCTTGAAGAAGCCGTGCGCCAGCAGGTGCACGATGGCCAGCGCGTACGCCGCGCCGCCCAGGCCGACGCCGAGGAACATGTAACCGATCTGGCTCACCGTCGACCAGGCCAGCACCCGCTTGATGTCGTCCTTGGCGGCGCCGATGAGGCAGCCCATCAGCAGGGTGACCGCGCCGACACTGACCACGACCAGTTGGAGAGTGGCGTTGGCCGAGAAGATCGGGTTCGAGCGGGCGATCAGGTAGACGCCGGCGGTGACCATGGTGGCGGCGTGGATGAGCGCCGACACCGGGGTCGGGCCCTCCATCGCGTCCGGCAACCACGCCTGGAGCGGGAACTGGCCGGACTTGCCGGCCGCGCCGAGCAACAGCAGCAGGCCCAGCACCAGCACGGTGCCGCCGGCCAGCCCGCCGACGCCGTTGAAGACCTCGTCGTACTGGGTGGTGCCGAGGGTGGCGAACATGATGAAGATGCCGATCGCCAGGCCGGCGTCGCCGACCCGGTTCATCAGGAACGCCTTCTTGCCGGCGGTGGCCGCGCTCGGCCGCCCGTACCAGAAGGAGATCAGCAGGTACGACGCGAGCCCGACGCCCTCCCAGCCGAAGTAGAGCATCACGTAGTTGTTGCCGAGCACCAGCAGCAGCATCGCGGCGACGAACAGGTTGAAGTACGCGAAGAACCGCCGCCGGCCCTCGTCGTGCGCCATGTACTCGACCGCGTAGAGGTGGATCAGGAAGCCCACCCCGGTGATCAGCAGGACGAAGACCGCGGCCAGCGGGTCGAAGAGCAGGCCGAAGTCCACCCTCAGGTGACCGACCGTGATGAAGTCCCAGAGACTCAGCTCGACGGACTTGTTCTCCAGGCCGCGCAGCTGGAGGAACGAGCCGAGCCCGAGCACGAAGGCGACGCCGATCGCGGCCACGCCGAGCCAGTGCCCCCAGCGGTCGGCCCGCCGGCCGAGCAGCAGCAGGATGGCCGCGCTGGCCAGCGGGATCGCCACCAGCAGCCAGACGCTGCTCAGCAGGCCGCCGGCCGGCGCGTAGGCGACGGCGCCGGCCGGCTCTGCCTGGGCGTACGTCAGAATCTCATCCACCGCAGGGCCCCTCTAGTACTTCAGCAGGTTGGCGTCGTCGACGCTCGCCGAGCGCCGGGTCCGGAAGATCGACATGATGATGGCGAGCCCGACCACGACCTCGGCGGCGGCCACCACCATCACGAAGAACGCCATGATCTGGCCGTTGAGGTCACCGTTGATCCGGCTGAAGGTGACCAGCGTCAGGTTCGCCGCGTTGAGCATCAGCTCGACGCACATGAACAGCACGATCGCGTTGCGCCGGACCAGCACGCCGACGGCGCCGATGGTGAAGAGCACCGCCGCGAGGATGAGGTAGTAGTCGGGGGTCATCCTTGAGCCAGCCTTTCGTTCGCGACTGCGGGGCTCGCAAGCTCACTCCTCGCGCTCACCAGAGCCAGCCTTTCGTTCGCGACTGCGGGGCTCGCAAGCTCACTCCTCGCGCTCACCAGAGCCACCCTTTCGTTCGCGACTGCGGGGCTCCGCTCCGCTGCACTCCTCGCGCTCACCGGTCCGTCCCCTTCGGCGAGGTCTCCTCGGCGGTCAGCTCCCGCACCGGCAGGATCGCCGGGGTGCTGCGCTCGCTCAGCCGGCCGTCGGGCAGGCGGGCCGGGGTGGCCACCGAGGACGAGGTGGCGAAGACACCGGGGCCGGGCTTCGGGCCCGGGTAGTTGCCGGGGCGGAACCGGGCCTTCATGGTGGCGACCTGGTCCATCCGGTCCTCCCGACGCCGCTCGATGTGCGCCAGCACCATCGCGCCGACGGCCGCCGTGATCAGCAGCGCCGAGGTCAGCTCGAAGGCGAAGACGTACTTGGTGAAGAGCAGCCGCGCGATGCCCTGCACGTTCCCCTCGGCGTTGGCCTGCTCCAGGCCCACCCCGGCGGTCCCGCCGAGCGCCCGGTGCAGGCCCGTGCCGATCAGGCCGGCGAAGCCGAGGCCCAGCACCACCGCGGCGATCCGCTGGCCGCGCAGCGTCTCGATGAGGGAGTCGGAGGCGTCCCGACCGACCAGCATCAGCACGAAGAGGAAGAGCATCATGATCGCGCCGGTGTAGACGATGATCTGCACCATGCCGATGAACGGGCCGGCCTGGAGCACGTAGAACACGCCCAGGCAGAGCATGGTCAACACCAGCCAGAGCGCCGAGTGCACGGCGTTGCGGGCCCACACCATGCCGATCGCGCCGATCAGTGCCAGCGGGGCGAGGACCCAGAAGGTGACCTCCTCACCCCCGGACACCTCGCCCGCCGCGGCGAGCACCGTCTGCGTGGTCATGCTCCTGCTCCCTTGCCCGCCTCGGCCCGCTGGGCGTGCTGCTCGGCACCGGGGAAGGCCACCCCCGGGTGCTCCTCCAGCTGGTAGCGGCCCGGGTTGTTGGCGGAGCGCTCGGCCCCGGCCGAGGTGCCCGGGTTGTCCAGCGCGCCGACGTAGTAGTCCTTCTCGCTGTCACCCAGCCGCATCGGGTGCGGCGGCTGCTCCATGCCCGGCAGCAGCGGCGCGAGCAGCTGCTCCTTGGTGAAGATCAGGTCCTGCCGGTTGTCCCGGGCCAGCTCGTACTCGTTGCTCATGGTGAGCGACCGGGTCGGGCAGGCCTCGATGCAGAGCCCGCAGAAGATGCACCGGGCGTAGTTGATCTGGTAGACGCTGGCGTACCGCTCACCCGGCGAGAAGCGCTGCTCGTCGGTGTTGTCGCCACCCTCGACAAAGATCGCGTCCGCCGGGCAGGCCCAGGCGCACAGCTCGCAGCCGATGCACTTCTCCAGGCCGTCCGGATGCCGGTTCAGGATGTGCCGGCCGTGGTAACGCGGCGCCGAGACCGGCGGCTTGAACGGGTAGTCGGTGGTGACGACCTTCCTGAACATGTGCGAGAAGGTGACCCCGAAGCCCTTGAACGTTCCGGTGATCGTGCCCACGTCACACCTCCCTGGAGTCCGAGCCGGCGGCGATGTTGGCCGGCTCCCGCTCGGCGACCACGCGCTTGGTGCGCGGGCTCGGTGGTACCTGAAGATCCAGCGGGGGTAGCGGGAAGCTGCCCGGCGGACGGTTGTCGACCTGTTCCTGGAGGGTCGGCTTCGGCTTCGGCTGCCGGCTGGGCCAGAGGATCGTGGCCAGCAGCAGCACACCAGCGCCGATGGCGGTGGCGAGCAGCCGGTCCCGCGACTGCCAGTCCTCGATCGAACGCAGGCCGGCCAGGATCAGGATCCAGGTCAGGTTGATCGGCAGCAGGACCTTCCAGCCCAGGCGCATGAACTGGTCGTACCGGAGCCGGGGCAGGGTGCCCCGGAGCCAGACGAAGACGAAGACGAGGATCAGCACCTTGCCGAAGAACCACAGCATCGGCCACCAGCCGGAGTTGGCCCCCGCCCAGACGGTGGTGATCGGGGCCGGAGCCCGCCAACCACCGAGGAACAGCGTCGTGGTCACCGCGGACATGGTCACCATCGCGACGTACTCGGAGAGCATGAAGAGCGCGAACTTCAGCGAGCTGTACTCGGTCATGAAGCCCGCCACCAGCTCCGACTCCGCCTCCGGCAGGTCGAACGGCGCCCGGTTGGTCTCACCCACGATGGCGATGAAGAAGATGATGAAGCTGGGCAGCAGCAGGATCGCGTACCAGCCGGGGGCCGGGACCTCGACGCCACCGAGGCTCAGCTTCGTGCCGCTCGCCTGGGCGGCGACGATCCCGCTGGTGGACATCGTGCCGGCGGTCATGAAGACCGCCACGATGCTCAACCCCATCGCGACCTCGTACGAGATCATCTGGGCGCTGGAGCGGAGACCGCCGAGCAGCGGGTAGGTCGAACCGGAGGCCCAACCACCGAGCACGACGCCGTAGACGGCCAGCGAGGAACAGGCCAGCAGCACCAGCACCGCGACCGGCACGTCGGTGACCTGCAACGGGGTCCGGTGACCGAAGATGCTCACCATCGGCCCGAACGGGATCACCGACAGGGCGGTGACCGCGCAGACCACCGAGATGACCGGCGCGAAAAAGTAGACTACCTTGTCCGCGGCCCGCGGGAGGATGTCCTCCTTGAAGGCCATCTTCAGGCCGTCGGCGAGCGTCTGCAGCAGGCCGAACGGGCCGACCTGGTTCGGGCCGGGCCGGACCTGCATGTAGCCGACCACCCGCCGCTCGAACCAGACGCCGAGCAGCGTGGCCAGCAGGCCGAAGACGAAGGCGAACAAGATCTTGCCGAGGACCAGCCACCACGGGTCCCGGCCGAAGTCGGCCAGCGTCGGATCCTGCGCGAGGAGGACGGTCACCGTGCCCACCTTTCGTTCGCGACTGCGGGGCTGCCGGTCTCGTCCGCGGCGACCCGTTCCGCCGGGATGGCCGGGACGGTGGCCGCGGAGATCCGTACGACCGTGCCGGACGTCGCGCCGAGACTGCGCCGTACGGTCGAGCCGGGTGAGTTGGTCGGCAGCCAGACGACGCCGTCCGGCATCTCGGTGATCAGCGCCGGCAGGGTCACCGCTCCCCGGTCGGTGCCCACCGTCACCGGGTCGCCGTCGGCGACGCCGAGCGCCTCGGCGGTGCCCTTGCCGAGCCGGACCACCGGTGGGCGGGCGGTGCCGGCGAGGTGCTCGTCGCCGTCGGTGAGGCTGCCCAGGTCGATGAGCTGGTGCCAGGTGGCCAGCACGGCCTCGCCGGCGCCGGGCTGCGGCACCGCCGCCGCCGCGACGGACGGCGCGGCCGGGCGGGTCACTCGGGTCGGCGGCAGTCCGCCCAGCTCACGGCGGATGCTCGGCACGTCACCGGTGCCGAGCCGGACGTCGAGCTGCGCGGCGAGCGCGTCGAGCACCCGGCCGTCGGTCAGCGCGCCGGTGTGCAGCACCTCCTCGAAGGTGCGCAGCCGGCCCTCCCAGTCCAGGAAGCTGCCGGCCTTCTCGACCACCGGGGCGACCGGGAACACGACGTCCGCGCGGCGGGCCACCGCCGAGTTGCGCAGCTCCAGGCTGACCAGGAACGGCACCGCGTCGAGGGCCTGCTCGGCCAGGCGGGGGTCGGCCAGGTCGGCGGGGTCCACGCCGGCCACCACCAGGGCGCCGATCCGGCCGTCGGCCGCCGCGGCGAGGATCTGGTCGGTGTCCCGACCGGCCTGGCTGGGAATGGTTCCGGCCGGGATGTCCCAGGCCTCGCCGAGCTCGGCGCGGGCGGCGGGTTCGGTCACCTGCCGCCCGCCGGGCAGCAGGTTGGGCAGGCAGCCGGCGTCGACCGCGCCGCGGTCACCGGCACGCCGCGGCACCCAGGCCAGCTTCGCGCCGGTACGCCGGGCCACGTCCGCGGCGGCGGAGAGACCGCCCGGCACGCTGGCCAGCCGCTCGCCGACGAAGAGAATCGCCCCTTCGGTGCTGAGCGCCTCGGCCACCGTGTCGTGCTCGGCGAGCACGCTCGCCTCCTCGCCCGGCACCACCCGGGCCAGCTTGGCGCCGAGCTTTTCCAGGCCACGGGTGGCGAACGGGGCGATAGCGTAGACCGTCAGCTTCTTCTTGAGGTACGCCTTGCGCAGCCGCAGGAAGAGGATCGGGCACTCCTCCTCCGGCTCCAGGCCGACCAGCACCACCGCGGACGCCTTCTCCACGTCGGCGTAGGTCACCTCGGTGGCCCCGGCGACGGTGCTGGCCAGGAAGTCTGCCTCCTCGCGGGAGACCGGCCGGGCGCGGAAGTCGATGTCGTTGGTGTGCAGGACGATCCGGGCGAACTTCGCGTACGCGTAGGCGTCCTCGACGGTCAGCCGGCCACCGGTCAACACCGCCGCGCCCTGCCCGCCGTCGCGGGCGGCGCGCAGCCCCTCGGCGGCCCGGGTCAGTGCCTCGCTCCAGGACGCCTCGCGCAGCTCGCCGCCGCGCTCGTCGCGGACCAGCGGGGTGGTGAGCCGGTCGACGGCACGGGTGTACTGGAAGCCCCACCGTCCCTTGTCGCAGTTCCACTCCTCGTTGACCTGCGGGTCGTCGCCGGCCAGCCGGCGCAGCACCTTGCCCCGCCGCCAGTCGGTGCGCATGCCGCAGCCGGCCGAGCAGTGCTCGCAGACGCTGGGGCTGGAGACCAGGTCGAACGGGCGGGCCCGGAACCGGTACTGGGCACCGGTCAGCGCGCCCACCGGGCAGATCTGCACGGTGTTGCCGGAGAAGTACGAGTTGAACGGGACGTCGCCGTTGTCCTCCCCGGGCTCCGCCCCGTACGCGTCGTCCCGGTAGATGTTGATCTCCTCGGCGGACGAGCGGCCCATCAGGTCGATGAACTTGTCGCCGGCGATCTCCTCGGAGAACCGGGTGCAGCGCTGGCAGAGCACGCACCGCTCGCGGTCGAGCAGCACCTGCGTGCTGATCTCCAGCGGCTTCTCGTACTCCCGCTTGTGCTCGTGGAACCGGGAGTCGGTGCGGCCGGTGGACATGGCCTGGTTCTGCAGCGGGCACTCGCCACCCTTGTCACACATGGGGCAGTCGAGCGGGTGGTTGAGCAGCAGCAGCTCCATGACCCCCTCCTGCGCCTTCTTGGCGACCGGAGAGGTGAGCTGGGTACGGACCACCATCCCGTCGGCGACCGTCTGGGTGCAGGAGGCGACCGGCTTGCGCTGGCCCTCCACCTCGACCAGGCACTGACGGCAGGCGCCCGCCGGGGCCAGCAGCGGGTGGTCACAGAACCGGGGGATCTCCGTGCCCAACTGCTCGGCGACCCGGATCAGCAGCGCCCCCTTCGGGGCGGTGACCTCGACGCCGTCGATGGTGAGCGTGACCGTCTCGGTCTGCTTCGCTACGTCGGTCATTAGTGGGCTCCCACCAGCTGCTTGTCGGAGAGCTTCGGTGCGGTACGTCCCTCGATGTAGTCGAGGTAGTCCTGCTTGAAGTACTTCAGCGACGAGGTCACCGAGCTGGTCGCACCGTCACCCAGGCCGCAGAACGAACGGCCGAGGATGTTGTCGCAGGTGTCGAGCAGGGTGTCCAGGTCCTCGTGGGTGCCCTGGCCGGCGAGGATGCGCCGGTAGACCCGGACCATCCAGTAGTTGCCCTCCCGGCACGGGGTGCACTTGCCGCACGACTCGTGGTGGTAGAACTCCAGCCACCGGTAGGTCGCGTACACGGGGCAGTCCCGGTCGGAGAAGATCTGGGTGGCCGTGGTGCCCAGGATCGAACCGGCCGCCGCCACCCCCTCGAAGTCCAGCGGCACGTCCAGGTGATCGGCGGTGAGCAGCGGGGTCGACGAGCCGCCCGGGGTCCAGAACCGCAGGTTGTGCCCGGGCTGCATGCCTCCGGCCAGCTCGATCAGCTCGCGCAGGGTGATGCCCATCGAGCACTCGTACTGGCCCGGGTGCGCGATCCGGCCGGAGAGCGAGTAGATCATCGGGCCGGCGGACTTCTCGGTGCCCATGGTCTTCCACCACTCGGCGCCGCCGAGCACGATGTACGGCACGCTGGCGATGGTGCCGACGTTGTTGACCACCGTCGGGCTGGCGTACAGGCCGTGGGTCGCCGGGAACGGCGGGCGCAGCCGGGGCTGGCCCCGGAAGCCCTCCAGCGAGTCCAGCAGCGCGGTCTCCTCGCCGCAGATGTACGCCCCGGCGCCCGAGTGCACCACCAGGTCGAGGTCGAACTTCGAGCCCAGGATGTTCTTGCCGAGGTAACCCTTGGCGTACGCCTCCCGCACGGCGTTGCGCAGCCGCCGCGCGGCGTGCACCGCCTCGCCCCGGATGTAGATGTAGGCGCGGTTGGCCCGGATCGCGTACGACGCGATGATCACGCCCTCGACCAGCGAGTGCGGGTCGTGCGTCATGAGCGGCAGGTCCTTGCAGGTGCCCGGCTCGCCCTCGTCGGCGTTGACCACCAGGTAGTGCGGCCTGCCGTCGCCCTGCGGGATGAAACCCCACTTCAGGCCGGTCGGGAAACCCGCGCCGCCCCGGCCCCGCAGGCCGGAGTCCTTGATCAGCTGGATCAGGTCGTCCGGGTGGGCCTTGACGGCCTTACGCAGCGCGGCGTAGCCGTCGAGCTTCTCGTAGGTGCCAATCCGCCAGGCGTCCGGCGAGAGCCAGCGCTTGGTCAGCACCGGCGTCAGCTTGGCCAGCGTCTCCGGCCGGGGAGCGGTCACTTCTGGACCCCCGTTTCGCTCGCGACGGCGGAACCCGCGCCGTTGGCGCCCGCCCCTGCCTCGGCTTCTGAGAGGTTGCGCTGCTGCGCCCCGGCCTCGTCGCCGGCGGGCTTGCCGTCCCCGGCGGGCGCGTTGGCGGCGACCCCGGCGGCCTCCGCCTCCCGCGCGTCGCGGGGCGCCGGCGGGGTGGTGTCCACCGGAACCGTGGTGCCGGGCGCGTCGGGCACCGCGGTCGAGGCGTCGGGCTGTCGGGTCTCGGCCGCCCGGATCTCGGGCGACTTGTCGTCCGGCGCCTTGACGTCCGGCGCGGTGCTGCCGGTGGCCCGCTCCGGGCGTGCCGGTTCGCCAACGCCCGCGTTGCCGGCCGGTGCCGGCACGGGCTTCGCGGCCTCGGCCTTCGCCTCGGCGGCGGCCCTGTCGGCCTCGGCCTTGCTGCGGATCGGGGTGTTCGGGTCGAAGCCGGGCACCGAGATGCCGTGCTGCTCGGCCAGGCGCAGACCCCGCAGGGTCGGCTCCCCGGGCCCGCCGTCGGCGACCGCACCCTCCCGCTCGTCGGCGAAGCCGGCGAGTTGCACGGCCATCTCCCTGAGAGTGCAGAGTCGGGCGCCCCGGGTCGGCATCGGCCGGCCGCCGGCGCGCAGCTCGTCGACCACGCCGAGCGCGGTCTGCGGGTCGACACCGTCGAAGAAGTCGTAGTTGACCGTCATGACCGGCCCGTAGTCGCAGGCCGCCAGGCACTCGGCGTGCTCCAGGGTGATCTTGCCGTCGGCGGTGGTCTCGTCGTGCCCCACCCCGAGGTGCTCGGCGAGGGTGTCGTAGACCTCCTGGCCGCCGAGCACGTTGCACATGGTGTTGGTGCAGACGCTGACCAGGTAGTCACCGGTCGGGCGGCGCTTGTACATGGTGTAGAAGGTGGCGACCGCGCCGACCTGCGCCTTGTTCAGGCCGAGCACCTCGGCGCAGAACTCCACGCCGGCCGGGGAGACGTACCCCTCCTCGGACTGCACCAGGTGCAGCAGCGGCAGCAGCGCCGACCGGGACCGGTCGGCCGGGTACCGCGCGATGATCTCCCGCGCCCGCTCGCGCGTCGCGTCAGTGAAAACACTCATCGGTCACAACCACCCATCACGGGGTCCAGCGAGGCGCCACCGGCGATCACGTCGGCGATCAGGCCGCCCTCGGCCATCGCCGGGAGGGCCTGGAGGTTGACGAAGCTCGGCTCCCGGTAGTGCACCCGGTAGGGCCGGGTGCCGCCGTCGGAGACCGCGTGCACGCCCAGCTCGCCGCGGGGCGACTCGATGCCGACGTACACCTGGCCCGGTGGCACCCGGAAGCCCTCGGTGACCAGCTTGAAGTGGTGGATCAGCGACTCCATCGACTGACCCATGATCTTCGCGACGTGCTCCAGCGAGTTGCCCATGCCGTCGACGCCGATGGCGAGCTGGGCCGGCCAGGCGATCTTCTTGTCCGCCACCATCACCGGGCCCGGCCGCAACCGGTCCAGCGCCTGCTCGACCAGCTTCAGCGACTCCCGGATCTCGGCGAGCCGGACCAGGTAGCGGCCCCAGACGTCGCCGTCGGTGTGGGTCGGCACGTCGAACTCGTACGTCTCGTAGCCGCAGTACGGCATGGTCTTGCGCAGGTCCCAGGCGAGGCCGGCGGAGCGGAGCACCGGGCCGGTCACCCCGAGCGCGAGGCAGGCGGTCACGTCCAGCACCGCGACGTGCTGGGTCCGCTCGGTCCAGATCGGCTGGCCGGAGAGCAGGTCCTCGTACTCCTTGAGCTTCTTCGGCATCATGGTGAGAAACTCGCGGATCTTGACGATCGCCTCGTCCGGCACGTCCTGCGCCACGCCGCCCGGCCGGACGTACGCGTGGTTCATCCGCAGGCCCGTGATCATCTCGAAGATCTCGAGGATGTACTCCCGCTCGCGGAAGCCGTACAGCATGATCGAGATCGCGCCCAGTTCCATGCCGGTGGTGGCCAACCACACCAGGTGCGAGGAGATCCGGTTCAGCTCCATCATCAGCACCCGGATGGTGTTGGCCCGCTCGGTCACCTCGTCGGTGATGCCGAGCAGCTTCTCCACCGCCAGCGCGTACGCCGTCTCGTTGAACAGCGGGGCGAGGTAGTCCATCCGGGTCACGAACGTCGAGCCCTGGACCCAGTTGCGGTACTCCAGGTTCTTCTCGATGCCGGTGTGCAGGTAGCCGACGACCGAGCGGGCCTCGCGGACGGTCTCGCCCTCCAGCTCCAGGATCAGCCGGAGCACGCCGTGCGTGGACGGGTGCTGCGGACCCATGTTGACCACGATCCGCTCGTCGTTGATCGGGTCGGTGCCGGAGACGACCTCGTCCCAGTCCCCACCCGTGACGGTGAAGACCTTGCCCTCGGTGGTCTCGCGCTCGGTGGCGTAGTTCGACGTCGTCACTGGTACGACCTCCGTCGGTCCGGCGGTGGGATCTCCGCGCCCTTGTACTCGACGGGCACGCCGCCGAGCGGGTAGTCCTTACGCTGCGGGTGCCCCTCCCAGTCGTCCGGCATGAGGATCCGGGTCAGGTTGGGGTGGCCGTCGAAGACGATGCCGAACATGTCGTACGTCTCCCGCTCCTGCCAGTCGGCGGTCGGGTAGACGGCCGTGACGCTCGGCAGGTGCGGGTGCTCGGCGGAGACGGCGGCCTCCAGCCGGACCCGGCGCCGGTACGTCATCGAGGTGAGCTGGTAGACCACGTGCAGCCGACGCTCGTCGGCGCCCAGGTAGTCCACCCCGGAGACCGAGGAGCAGAGCTCGAAGCGGAGCGCCAGGTCGTCGCGCATCACCTGGCAGACCTCGGCGATGCGCTCCGGGCGGACGTGCAGGGTCAACTCGCCCCGGTCCACGACGACCTTCTCGATCGCGTCGCCGAAGGCCGGGTACGCCTCCTCCAGCGCGTCGCGGACCTCGTCGAAGTAGCCGCCGTACGGCCGGGGCGTCTCCTCGATCGGCTTGCGCTGGCGGACCAGGCCGCCGAACCCGGAAACGTCGCCGGTGCCGTGGATGCCGAACATGCCCCGACCGGCCGGGCTGGACGGCGGGTGCTCGGCCGGGGCGCCGCTGCTGGCACCGGCCGGCGTCACCGGTACCGGCACGCCCCCGTTGTCGTTCCTGTCGTTGGGCGCGGTCACCGTTCCTGCCTTCCGTTCGCGACTGCGAAGACCTTCACTCGCGACTGCGGGGCTCGCTGCGCTCGCTCCTCGCGCTCGCGGCTGGGGCTCCGCTCCGCTGCACTCCTCGCGCTCACTTCTGGACGCCCCCGTGCTGGTGCAGGTGGTTCTGGGCCTTCATCCAGTTCTCGATCCGCAACTGCTCCTCGCGCCCCTCGCGGACGGCCTTCGTCCACTCGGCACGCCGGGCCTTGTCGTTGCGGTACGACGACGGCATCGAGCCGTACGGCACCACGGGCACGTCGCCGCGCTCCTTGCGGGCCTCCAGCATCTTGCGGCCGTTCGCGCCCAGCGGCTCGTGCATGATCTTCTCGCGGAGCTTGAGGATCGCGTCGATGAGCATCTCGGGGCGGGGCGGGCAGCCCGGAAGGTACATGTCGACCGGCACCACGTGGTCGACGCCCTGGACGATCGCGTAGTTGTTGAACATGCCGCCGCTGCTGGCGCAGACCCCCATGGAGAGCACCCAGCGGGGCTCCGCCATCTGGTCGTAGATCTGCCGCAGCACCGGGGCCATCTTCTGACTCACCCGGCCCGCAACGATCATCAGGTCGGCCTGGCGTGGCGAGGCACGGAACACCTCCATGCCCCAGCGACCCATGTCGTAGTGCGGGCCACCCGCGGCCATCATCTCGATGGCGCAGCAGGCCAGGCCGAAGGTGGCGCCCCAGACGGACGACTTCCGCGACCAGTTGACCAGCTTCTCCACGGAGGTGAGCAGGACGCCGGCGGGGAGCTTCTCCTCGATGCCCATCTGACGTACCTCCCTCAGTCCCAGTCCAGCCCGCCGCGCCGCCACACGTAGGCGTACGCGACGAAGACCGCGACGATGAACAGGACCATCTCCACGAAGCCGAAGATCGGCAGGGCGTCGAAGGAGACCGCCCACGGGTAGAGGAAGATGATCTCGATGTCGAAGACGATGAAGAGCATCGCCGTCAGGTAGAACTTGATCGGAAACCGTCCGCCGCCCACCGGCTGGGGGCTCGGCTCGATGCCGCACTCGTACGCCTCGAGCTTGGCCTTGTTGAAGCGCCGGGGACCGGCGAAGCGGGCGGCGGCCACGGAGAACAGCGCGAACCCCGCGGCGAGGGCGAACAGCCCGATGATCGGTGCGTACGGCGAGAGCGACATCTCTTCTCCTGCTCGTCCTTCCCCTGCCCCTGGTGCTTGGCGAAAATCACACTATTCGCGCCCCTCGTGACCTGCGTCAGCGGGGGTCGATCTCTGTCCGCGCCCGGGCCGACGCCGGCCACACGGGCATGGTCGTCGCTACACGGCCGGCGCCGCCTTCGTCATCGCGTTGATGACCCGGTCCATCGCGTCCCCACCACGCGGGTCGGTCAGGTTCGCCAGCAGCTTCAGCACGAACCGCATCAACGTCGGGTGCGGCATGCCGTACCGGGTCGCCATCCGCATCACCTCCGGGCGGCCGATCAGCTTGACGAAGACGCCGCCGAGTCGGTAGTAGCCGCCGAAGCGGGCCTTCAGCTCCTGCGGGTACGCCAGCAGCGCCCGCTCCCGGTCGGCGCCGACCGGCCGGGCGAGCGCCTGGACGGCGATCTCCGCGGCCAGTTCGCCGGACTCCATCGCGTACGCGATGCCCTCGCCGTTGAACGGGTTGACCATGCCGCCGGAGTCACCGACCAGCATCACGCCGCGGGTGTAGTGGGGGACCCGGTTGAAACCCATCGGCAGCGCCGCGCCGAGGATCGGCCCCTCGGCGTTCGTCTCGTCGGTCATCCCCCAGTCCTCGGGGGTGTTGGCCAGCCAGTCGGTGAGCAGCTTGCGGTAGTTCGTCTTCCCGAAGGCCGACGACGAGTTGAGAATGCCGAGGCCGACGTTGACCCGGCCGTCACCGAGACCGAAGATCCAGCCGTAGCCGGGCAGCAGCGTGTCGCTGCCCTTGGCCCGCAGCTCCAGCCAGGACTCCAGGTAGTCGTCGTCGTGCCGGGCGGGCGAGCGGTAGTAGCGGCGCACGGCCACCCCGATCGGCCGGTCCTCCCGCTTGGCCAGCCCGAGGGCGAGCGGGAAGCGGCCGGAGACGCCGTCCGCGGCGACGACCAGCGGGGCGTGGAGGGTGGCCGGCTCCTTGTCCGGACCGACCTCGGCCTGCACGCCGATCACCCGGCCGTCGGCGGCGAGCACCGGGCCCAGCACGTTGACGCCGGTGCGCAGCTTCGCCCCGGCCGCGACCGCGCGCTGGGCGAGCAGGTCGTCGAAGTCCAGCCGGGTACGGACCAGGCCGTAGTTGGGGAAGCTGGCCAGGTCGGGCCAGTCCAGTTCCAGACGTACCCCGCCGCCGATCACCCGCAGGCCCCTGTTGTGCAGCCAGCCGGCGTCGGGCGAGGTGTCCACGCCCATCCGGACGAGCTGCCGCACGGCACGGGGCGTGAGCCCGTCACCGCAGACCTTCTCCCGGGGGAACTCCGTCTTCTCCAGCAGCAGCACGCGTACGCCGTGCCGCGCCAGGTGGTACGCCGTCGCCGATCCTCCGGGACCGGCGCCCACGACGATGACGTCGGCGTCGTTCTCCACCGCGGTCATCTGCGCCTCCTCCCGCATGCTCGTGAAATGGTTCACAAGCCGATCGGGTTGGAGTCTATGACCGGGGTTACACCGGGAGCGCGTGAGGGGTACCTAACTTTTCGGAAACAGTCCCGGTGGAGGCGCGTCGACGGGTGGGGCCGGGGCTCAGCGCGGTCCCGGGGTGCCGCTGTCCAGCCCGGTGTCGGCCCGGATCGCCTCCGGCAGGTGTTCCCGGAGCGCGCCACCGGCCACCCGGTCGAGCGCCGTCAGGACCTCGGCGACGACCTGGCGCACCTCGGCCGGATCCGCGCCGGCCAGTTCCCTGAGCTGCGCGACCAGTTCGGCGGCGTCGTCCTCGGCGGCCACGTCCGCGGGCTCGGCTCCCCTCATGCAGGGCAGCCTACTCGGCCCGATCAGCACAAAACGGATATTCGCGAAACGGATGGTGACCCGACCGGCCCACACCGACGAGGCTCTGGTCGGAGACGCGTGACGGCGACCCCCGCCCGGCCAGGTGGCGCGCACCTGGGAGGCGGTCGACCGGCTCGACCC
>NZ_SMKD01000051.1 GCF_004348595.1 Micromonospora sp. KC723 | reverse complement strand
CCGCCGTCCCGGCGCCGCCCCGGCAGCGCACCCCGGGTGACGCCCGGCCGGAGACCGCGCCCGAGGAGTCCGGCGAGGTGCTCGGCGGGGCGGCCGTGCCGACAGCCCCCGAGGAGGGCGCCCGCCCGGTACCGGGCCTGCCGCAGCTGACCTGGCTGCTGCACGGCGCGGCGGTGGCGCTGGCCCTGGCGTACGCGGTCGCCGCGTTGCTGCGGGCGGCCACCGTGCCGGCGGCCGTGGTGGCCGGCGCGGCGCTGCTGCTCGCCGCGGCGGTGGCCCTGGCCGGCACCCTGACCGTACGCCGGGCCCCGCTGCCCGACCTGGGCGCCGGCATCGTCACCCTGGCGGTGATCGGGGCGCTGAGCAGGATCGCCTCGGTCGCCGTCCCCGACCGCGCGCTGCTGCTGATCGCCGGGGTCATCACGCTCACCGGGCTGGCCGTCCGGGCGGTACCGGAGGCGGCCCGGCGCGGTCCGCAGTTCGCCTCGGCTGCGGCGCTGACGGTCAGCGGCGTGGTGGTCGCCGGGGGCGCTCTGCGGGCCGGGCTGGCCCCGGTCCGCGCCGCGTTGCCGCCCTGGTCCGCCGACCTGGACCGGTACCCCACCGAACTGGCCGCGGCGGTCGGCCCGACGGCCTGGCAGCTCGCCGTCAGTGCCCTGCTGCTGACCGTCGCGGCGGTGCTGGCTCTGCCGCCGGAGATCCGGCGGGAGTTCGCCGTGGTGGGCGCCGGGCTGACCGCGCTCGCCGTGCCCGCCTCGCTCGGGCTCGGTTGGGCGTCGGCACCCTGGCCGATGGTGCTCACCGCGGTCGGCATCGGGGTGCTCGGCCTCTCGGCCGCCACCGAGCGGGCCGCCCTGGCGCACGCCGTCACCGCGGCCGTCGTGGGAGCCGTCGGGGCCGGCGCGGCCCTCAGCCGACCGGCGCTGACCGCGGCGGTGCTGGCCGTGCTCATGCTGGCCGGGGTGCTGGTCGCGTTCGCGCCCCGGGTACGGATCACCCCGGCCGCCGACACCCTCACCGGCTGGGCGGCCGGCGGCGCGGCGTTCGCGCTCCCCGGCGCGGTGGCCGCCTTCGTCGCCGCCACCGAGCCGGCCGGTTCCGCGCCGACCCCGGCGGCGCTGCGGGAACTGACCGTCCCGATCCTCGCCGCGGCCTTCCTGGCCGCCTGCGTGACCCTCGGGTACGCGGCGATGGCGCAGGTCTCCCAGCGGCGCCTCGCCCTGCCACACGCGGTCGGCACGGGCCTCGGCGCACTCGCCGTGGTCGGCGCGGCGTTCTTCGCGCCGGGGCGGACCGCCGCCGACGCCTGGGTCGGTGGGCTGCTGCTCATCGCGACGGTGCTGCTGCTCTTCGCCCCGAACATCGACGCGGGCCGCCGCTCGGACGCGAGCCTGGACGGCGCCGACCTGGCCGCCGCCGCGGTCACCGCGACGCTGATCGCCACACTGGCCCGGATCGCCGCGGTGATCTCCCCGGGCGGGCAACTGGTGGTGGCCGCCGCCCTGGTGCTGGTGGTCGCCGTAGCCGCCCGGGCGATGCCGGAGGAGTGGCGGCGCGGTCCGGTGGCCGGCATCGCCGTCGGCGGCGTGCTGATCGGGTTGATCGCCGGCTGGTCGGCGCTGCGCGGCGGGTGGGGGGTGCTCGCCGTCCCGGGCCCGATCTGGGCCGGTGACCTGACGAACTGGCCGGCCGCCCCGACCGGCGGCTCCACCTGGCAGGCCCCGGTCGCACTGGCGCTGCTCGGCACCGCCGCCGCGATCCTGCTCCCGCCGCCGTGGAAGTACGACGTGGCCGGGGCCGCCGCCGTGCTCGCCACCATCGGCACACCCGCCGCGTTCGACCTGCCGTGGTGGTCGCCGGTGCTGGTGGGGCTGACCGTGGCCACCGTGTTCGGGACGGCCGCGGCGGCCACCCTGGATCCGCGCGGGGCGTTGTCCCGGGCCACCGTGGCCGGCGTCGTCGCGCTGCACGCGGCCGGGGCCGGCCTGGTCCGCCCGTGGACCACCGCGCTGGCGTTGGGCGGCATCGCGCTCATCGGCCTGGTCGTGGCCGGGCTGGCCCGGACACTGGCGCCGTCCCTGGTGGAGGACATCGAAACCGAGGGGATGCCGCCGCACCTGGTGCTGATCGGGGGGGCCGCGACAGCTGCCGCCCTGCTGGCGCTGCCCGGGACGGTCGCCGCCCTGGCGGCCGGGTCCGGTCACCCGGCCCAGGTGGTGCTGATCGCCGCGCTGGCCGCGTCCAGCATCGGGCTGGCGACGGTGGCCGCGGTCCGCCGCCAGGTGCCGCAGTACCTGCCGTACGCCAGCGCGGCGATCGCCGGCGGGGCAACGATCAGCGCGCTGGCCGCCATCGTCGCCCGCCTCCCCTTCGGGGTGTACGCCGCAGCGGCGGCGCTGCTCGGGGTGCTCGCCGAGCTGGTCCGGGCGGCCACCGTGCCGCCGGTCGGCTCGGCTGAGCCGGTCCGCCGCTGGGCGGTGCTGCTGGACGGCGCGCTGCGTCGGCTGCCCGACGACGGCGCCCGTCGCCGCTGGCGGGTCAGCCCCGCCGCCGGGGCGCTCGCCGCGGCGGCGCTGCCGACCCTGCTGGCGCTGGCCTCGCTGGCGCCACTGCTCTACGTCGCGCTGGTGGAGCCGCACCGGATGCTCTCCCGGGTCTGGCAGGGCCCGCCCCCGGAGCTGCTCACCCCACCGCCGGCGGCGGTCGATCCGACGCACGTGCTCACCGCGCTGCTGCTCACCGTCACGGCGGCGCTGGCCGCCACCGGGCTCAGCGGTGGCCGACGCTCCCGGGCCGTGCCGGTGGTGCTGCCCGGTCTCGCGGTGACCCTGCTGATCGTGCCGACCGCCCTCGGCCACGCCTGGCCGGAGAGCGCGCTGGCCGCACTCTCCGTGTTCACCATCTCGATGCTCGGGCTCGCGCTGACCCCGCCGCCGCCGCTGGTCGAGCGGGCCCGGCCGGTGCGGGTGGCCCGGGTGCTGGTCTTCGTGATCGGGTTGGCGGCCGGCGGCGCCGGGCTGGCCGGCAGCCTCGGCACCCAGGGGATGACGCTGTTCACCCTGGGCGGCGCGGTGGGCGTCGGCACGGTCGCGGCGCTCTTCGGCACCACGCAGCGGGCCCGCATCCTGGGTTGGCTCTTCGCCTCGCTGATGGCGCAGTTGTTCGTGCTCACCCTCGGCCTGGTGGCCGGGTTCGCCGCGGTCTGGTCGGCGTTCGGGGTGCTGGCGGTCGGCGCGGCGTTGCAGGTGTTCGCCGCCACCCTGCCCCGGCTGCGCCGACCCGAGGCGCAGCGCGAGGCCGCGACCGTGGAGTGGAGCGGGTACGCCGCGGCGCTGATCGCCCTGGCGTTGGCCTTCGACTCGCCGCGGCACATCGCCGCGCTGCTCGCCGCCTGGGGTGCGGTGCTCGGGGTCGCGGCCACCCGGCCCGGAAGGCGCCCGGTGGAACGGCGGATCCTGTTCTGGTCGGTGGTGGCCTGTGAGATCACCGCCTGGTGGATCCTGATGCGGGTCGCCGACGTGGCCCTGCCCGAGGCGTACACGCTGCCGTTCGCCGCCCTGGCGCTGCTGGTGGGGGTGCTGGAACTGCGGCACCGGGCGGACCTGTCCAGCTGGGTGGCGTACGGGCCGGCGCTGGTCGCCGCGTTCGTGCCGACCCTGGCGATCGTGCTGGCCACCGACTCCAGCACGCTGCGGCAGGTGCTGCTGTTGCTCGGCGCGGTGGCCGTGCTGATCTTCGGGTCGATCAGCCAACAGCAGGCGCCGGTGATCGTCGGTGCCGTGGTGACCGCGATCGCGGCCGTGCACGCCCTGTTCAGCCTCGGTCCGTGGCTGGTGCTGATCCCGGTCGGGCTGGTGCTGCTGGTGCTGGGGGCGAGCAACGAACGCCGTCGCCGCGCCCAGGAGCGGTTGCAGACCGCGCTGCGCGGCATGAGATGACGCCGGTCGGCGTCCGCGCACCAGCAGCCGGCGGTCAGGCGAGGGAGGCGCGGAGGGCCGCGTCCTTCTCCGCCACCAACTGCTCCAGGCTCGTCTGGTAGTCGGTCATCCGCGTGCGCAACGCCGGGTCGCTGGCGGCCAGGATGCGGACGGCGAGCAGGCCGGCGTTGCGGGCGTTGCCGATCGACACCGTGGCGACCGGGACACCGGCCGGCATCTGCACGATGGACAGCAGCGAGTCCATCCCGTCGAGGTACTTGAGCGGGACCGGCACCCCGATCACCGGCAGCGGGGTGACCGAGGCGATCATGCCCGGCAGGTGGGCTGCCCCGCCGGCCCCGGCGATGATCACCCTGATGCCCCGGTCGGCGGCGGCGCGACCGTACTCGATCATCTTGATCGGGGTGCGGTGCGCGGAGACCACGCCGACCTCGTACGGCACCTCGAACTCGTCCAGCGCCTCGGCGGCGGCCCTCATCGTCGGCCAGTCCGAGTCGCTTCCCATGATCAGCCCAACGGTGCTCACGCTGCCCTGCCTCTCGTCCGGTGTCGCGGGCCCGCTGCGGGCCTCACCCGTGCCCCTCGCGCAGCCAGCGGGCGGCCCGCGCGGCCCGCGCCCGTACCTCGTCCAGGTCGTCGCCGAGCACCGTGACGTGCCCGATCTTGCGGCCGGGACGCACCTGCTTGCCGTACAGGTGGACCTTGGCGCCCGGCTCGGCGGCGAAGAGGTGGTGCAGCCGCTCGTCGACGGAGATCCCGCCCGGCTCGCCGCCGAGCACGTTCGCCATCACCACGACCGGCGCGGTGAGCGAGGTGTCCCCCATCGGGTAGTCGAGCACGGCCCGCAGGTGCTGCTCGAACTGCGAGGTGCGGGCCCCCTCGATGGTCCAGTGCCCGGAGTTGTGCGGGCGCATCGCCAGCTCGTTCACCACGAGCCCGGTGGGCGTGTCGAACAGCTCCACCGCCAGCATGCCGACCACGCCGAGCGCGGTGGCCAGGTCGATGGCGAGCTGCTGGGCGGCGACCGCCAACTCCTCCGGCAGGTCGGGGGCGGGGGCGAGCACCTCGACGCAGATCCCGTCCCGCTGCACCGTCTCCACCACCGGATACGCGGCGACCTGCCCGAACGGGGAACGGGCCACCTGCACGGCCAACTCCCGGCGCAGGGTCACCCGCTCCTCGACGATCAGCCGGCTTCCGCCGGCGAGCAACGTCGCGGCCAACTCGGCGGCCTGTTCCGCGTCGGCGACCACCCAGACGCCCCGGCCGTCGTACCCACCCCGGGCCGTCTTGAGCACCACCGGCCAGCCGTGCTCCTCGCCGAAGGCGACGAGGTCGGCCGGCGCGCCGACCGGGCTCCAGGCCGGGTTGGGGGCGCCCAGCGCGGTGAGGCGTTCCCGCATGACCCGCTTGTCCTGAGCGTGCACCAGCGCGTCGGCGGAGGGGAAGAGCTTCACCCCCTCGGCGGCGAGGGCACGGATGTGCTCCGTAGGGACCTGCTCGTGGTCGAAGGTGACCACGTCGCAGGCCTTGGCGAAGGTGCGCAGCGCGGCCAGGTCGGTGTGGTCGCCGTACTGGACGTCGGCGGCGACCAGGGCGGCGCCGTCGTCCGGGGCGAGCGCCAGCACACGCAGCGACTGGCCGAGGGCGATGGCGGCCTGGTGGGTCATCCGGGCCAGCTGGCCCCCACCCACCATGCCGACGACAGGCAGACCGGTACGGGAATCCATAGCGCCGCCAGCCTATCGGGGCGGCGGGGGGCCACCCACCCCGAGGGCAGGGCGACACCGCCGGCCGGGCTGTGACCGGCGGGAGGCCGGCCGCTCAGGTCAGCTGGGCAACCAGTTCGTCGACCGAGGTCACCGGCCGCTGGCAGACGAAACCCCGGCAGACGTACGCCGTGGGCCGCCCGTCGACCAGCGGCCGGTCCGCCAGCAGCGGCACCCCGGGCCGGTCGGGCCGGCCGGCCACCAGCACCGCGCCCGGCGGGGCGTGCCGCACCGCCGCCGCGACCAGCGGGTCACCCTCCGGGTCGTCGGTGGCCACCGCGATCTCGTACGGCCCGGAGAGCAGCGCCTCGCCCACCGTCGCCGCGTACCCGGTGAACCGGGCGTGCCGCCCGACGAGCGGCGCGACGGTGGCCAGGGCCCGCTCGGCCGCCTCCCGGTACCGGGTCTCCCCGGTCAGCGCGGCGTACGCCACCAGGGCCGCCACGATCGCCGAACGGCCGGACGGGGTGGCGTTGTCGGTCGGGTCGGCCGGGCGGGTGACCAGCCGCTCGGCGTCGTCGGCGGTGTCGTAGAAGCCGCCGTCCGGGGCGGCGAACCGCGCCAACGCGGTGTCGAGCAGCCCACCGGCCAGCCCCAGCCAGCGTCCCTCGCCGGTGAGCTGGTGCATCGCGCAGAACGCCTCGGCCACACAGCCGTAGTCCTCCAGCACCCCCGCCGGCTCGCCGACCACCTTGTCGCGGGACGCCCGGCGCAGCCGCCCGTCGACCACGTGCACGGCGGCGAGGTGCGCGGCGGCGTCCCGCATCGCCCCGTCGGCGACGATGACGACGCCCTCCATCAGGTTCGCGTCCTCGTCGTCCGGTGCGGCGTACCCGGCGGCGACCCGGAGGAACTCGGCGATCGCGGTGATGGCCAGCCCGTTCCAGGCGGCCACCACCTTGTCGTCCCGGGCCGGCTGCGGCCGGCTGTCCCGGGCGGCCAGCAGCCGCCCGACGACGTCCTGCCAGCGGGCCCGGATCTCCGGGTCGGCGTCGTCGACGTCCCGGGCGAGCCTGAGCACGCTCGTGCCGTGCTCGAAGGTGCCGGACTCGGTGACCCCGAACAGGTCGGCGGCCCAGCGGCCGTCCTCCTCGCCCAGCACCTCGACCAGCTGGGCCGGCGTCCAGGCGTAGGTGAGCCCCTCGACGCCCTCGGTGTCGGCGTCGAGCGCCGAGGCGAACCCCTCCCCCGGCCGGTGCAGCTCGTCGGCGAGGAAACGGGCGGTGTCCCGGGCCACCCGGCGGGCCAGCCGGTCGCCGGTGACCCGCCAGAGCTGGGTGTAGAACCGCAGCAGCAGGGCGTTGTCGTAGAGCATCTTCTCGAAGTGCGGCACCGTCCAGTGGCCGTCCACGGAGTAGCGGGCGAAACCGCCCGCGAGCTGGTCGTGGATGCCGCCCCGGGCCATCGCCTCGGCGGTGTGCCGGGCGATCTCCAGGCTGCGGGCCGAACCGGTGCGCTGGTGGTGGCGGAGCAGGAAGAGCAGGTTCATGTGCGGCGGGAACTTCGGGGCGGCACCGAACCCGCCGTTCGTCTCGTCGTACTCCCGGGCGAGCTGGTCGGCGGCGGCGTCGAGCAGTTCGGCGGTGAGCGGGGCGGTGGGACCGCCGACAGCCTGGGCCCCGCCGATCGCCTCGACCACGGCGGCGCCCTGGCGCAGCACCGCCTCGCGCTGGTCGCGCCAGGCGGCGGCGACCGATTCCAGCAGCCGGACGAAGTTCGGTCGCGGGAAGTAGGTGCCGCAGAAGAACGGGGTGCCGTCCGGGGTGGCGAAGACCGTCATCGGCCAGCCGCCCTGCCCGGTCATCGCCTGGGTGGCGGTCATGTAGACGGCGTCGACGTCGGGCCGCTCCTCGCGATCCACCTTGACCGCCACGAAGTCGTCGTTGACCAGCGCCCCTACCTGCTCGTTCTCGAACGACTCGTGGGCCATCACGTGGCACCAGTGGCAGGCCGCGTAGCCGACCGAGATGAGCACCGGCACGTCCCGGCGCTTCGCCTCGGCGAAGGCCTCCGGACACCACGGCCACCAGTCGACCGGGTTGTCGGCGTGCTGGAGCAGGTACGGCGAGGTGGCGTCCGCGAGTCGGTTCACCCGACGACCATATCCACCCCGGGTGGACCCGGCCCGCCGGTCGACCGACGCCGCTCAGGAGGCGCCGTCGACCCGGAGCCGGAACACGTTCGACTCGGCCGAGTCGCGCAGCGACCCGAGCACCGCGCCGATCTTGTCAGCCGGCATCGGCTTGAAGAAGTGGTAGCCCTGGGCTGCGGTGCAGCCCAGCTCGGCCAGGGCGAGCCGCTGCTCGGCGGTCTCCACGCCCTCGGCGACCACCCGCAGCCCCAACTCGTGGGCGAGCCCCACGGTGGTCCGGACGATCGCCGCGGCCTCCGGCGAGTCGACCATCCGGATCACGAACGAGCGGTCCACCTTCAGCTCGTCCACGGCGATCCGGGTGAGGAAGGTCAGCGACGAGAAGCCGGTGCCGAAGTCGTCCACGGCGAGCTGCACCCCCATCGCGCGCAGGGTGGCCAGCACCTCGTCGATCACCTCCAGCTCGCTCATCACCACGGTCTCGGTGATCTCCAGGACCAGCCGGTGCGATGGCACCTGGTGCCGGCGCAGCGCGTCGGCGATCTCGGCGGGCAGCCGCGGGTCGAGCAGGCTGCGCGCCGACAGGTTCACCGAGATCGGCACGTCCAGCCCCTCCCGGGCCCAGCCGGCCGCCACCGCGAGCGCCTTGTCCAGCACGTACCGGGTGAAGGCGCCGAGCTGCTCGCTGTTCTCCACCGGGCGGATGAAGTCGACCGGGCCGAGCCAGCCGCGCCGCGGGTGCCGCCAGCGGATCAGGGCCTCCACTCCGGTCGGCGCTCCGGTGGCGAGGTCGACCGCCGGTTGCAGGGCCAGCACCAGCTGGTCGTCGGTCTGCAACGCCTCCCGCAGCTCCGCGAGCAACGCCAACTGGTCGGTGCTCGCGGCGTCCCGGGAGCTGTCGTACGCGGCGACGCTGCCGCCGCCCTCCTTGGCCTGGTACATGGCGATGTCGGCGCGGCGCAGCAGCTCGGTCAGGTCGGCGGAGCCGGCACCGGCCACCACCACCCCGACCGAGACCTCGATCGACATCCGCACCCCGGCCACCTCGGTGGGCGCGGCCAGCCGCTCGGCGATCTCCCGGGCCTGGCGCAGCGCGTACGCCATCGGCGCCGCCCGGTCGCCGACGATCGGGACCGACGTCAGCAGCAGGGCGAACTCGTCCCCACCGAGGCGGCCCAACAGGTCACCGGGGCGGGTGAGGGCGCCCAGCCGGTTCGCGGTGAGCCGCAGCAGTTGGTCGCCGGCAGCGTGCCCGAGAGTGTCGTTGACCTCCTTGAACTGGTCGATGTCCAGCAGCAGCAGCGCGACGGGGTGGTCGTGCGCGAGCTGCCGCAGCGCCTGGTCGCCCTTGCTGAGCATGGCCGCCCGGTTCACCAGCCCGGTCAGCGCGTCGTGCACCGCCTCGTACGACGACCGTGCGCTGACCAGCCGCAGCTCCCGGTGGGTGGCGGCGTCGTGCAGCGCGGCGGCCAGCGCGTCGGAGAAGGCGGCCACCGCGTCCCGCTCCCGGGGGCTCGGCGGCGCGGAGGCGGGGAACCGGACCCGCAGCTCGCCGACCTGGGCGTCGCCGACGGTGAGCGGACGGACCAGCTCGTGCTCCCCGGCGGTCGACGGACCGGGTGGCCCGACCTCCCGGTCGCGCACCGGGCCGCAGGCGTCCGCGCGGTAGCGGCGCCACCGACCGTCGCCCCTGGCCACGTCGACGTCGACCCGCTCGGCGCCGAAGAGACTCAGCGCGCCGGTCACCGCGGCGGTGGCCACCCCCCGCTCGTCGAGCTGGTTGAGGGCGGCGGTCGCCTCGGCGAACGCCCGCCAGTCGCGCCGTTCCCGGTCGGCGCGCAGCCGGTGCCGGTAGGTCTGTTGGAGCAGCCAGAGCGGAGGCGGCAGGAGCAGCAGCCAGCGGGCGTCGACCTCCAGCAGCGCCACCACGGCCAGGCCGACGGCCACGTTACCGACGAACATCAGCAGCTTGCCGCGGAGGGCGGCGAGGATCGGCGGCCCGATCGCCAGGCCGTTGCGCAGGGCCAGGGTGGCCCCGCCGAGGCAGACGGTGGCCAGCAGGTAGGTGACCGCGCCGGCGAGTTGGGCGAGCGCGAGCGCGGGGGTCGGCACGGTCAGCAGCGGCGCGCCGAGGGCGGTGGCGACCGTCACCGCCAGCGCCGTGGCGGCGGTCAGCGAGGCCGCGATGCGCAGCACCTCGACCGGCGGTCGCCGGTCGGCGAGAAGGGACATGCCGCCCCAGGCCAGGGCCGTACCGAGCAGCGCCGCGGCGGGCAGCCACCCGGCCGGCGCGAGGTACAGGCAGACGATCAGGGCGGCCTCGCCCCAGGTGATGCTGACCATGCCGGTCTCGGTGCGGAACCGGAGTCGGGCCAGTTGGGCGACGGCGAACACCCCGACGGCGACACCGAACCGGGCCGGCGGAGTGAGCGGGTCGTCCGGCGGCAGCGTGGCGGGGACGGTCAGGCCGGCTCCGACCGCCGCCAGGGCGGTGAGCGTGACGGCGGCGACGAGCAGGAGCACCCGCGGCGGCGCGCCGAACGGGTCGGGCCGGTCGGGCTGTTCGCCACCCCTGCCGGAGCTCACCGGCCCCCTCCGTCCGCCGGCTCCCGGACGGCGCACGGGACGGACGCTGCTGCCACGGTCATGGCGCCCCCTCCCGCGCGCGGCTCGGGGACCACGAGGTCCCCCCGGCGGAAGGCTAAGCCAATCCGGGTGACCGCAACAGGGGTCGACGGCCCGGATCGGCGTGAATCATCCTCCGGTCAGCCGTTGCGGCCCTGTTGGTGGCCGGTGGGCTCGTTCGGACGTGATTCCTGCGTGGTCGTCCCGTCCGTCGGATCGACGACAGACGCGTCGGACCGACCGGGTTCGGCCGCCCGGCCGGGGTCGGGGAACCGGTCCGGCAGCCGCCGCAGCCGGGAGTTCATGTTGCGGATCAGAAGGATGGTGGCGGCGGACAGCAGCAGGATGAGGAACAGGCCCATGGGCCCGGCCAGGCCACCCGTGCGTGTGTCACCGAAGTTGTTCGCCGCGAGCACCTGGGCAGCGGTCAGCATGGTGTTCTCTCTCCGATGTGCGGTGGAGTCTCAGCGTAGCCCGGCGCCGGTCAGCAGGCGTGGGCTGTCTCGCGTACCCCGGCGAAGAGGTCCGACTCGGGCAGCGGGCTGTCGACCAGCGAGCGGACGAGTTGGAAGTCCTCCGTGGGCCAGGCCCGGCGCTGGAGGTCCATCGGCACGTGGAACCAGAAGCCGTCCGGGTCGATCTGGGTGGCGTGGGCGCGCAGCGCGTCGTCCCGGACGGGGAAGTACTCCGCGCACTCCACCCGGGTGGTGATCCGGGGGCCCTTGTCCGGGCGGTCCTCCCAGTGCTTGAGCCACTCCCCGTAGGGAGACTCCAGGCCGGCCTCGAGCATGGCCTCGTGCAGCGCCATGATCTTGCCCTTGGAGAAGCCGATGTCGTAGTAGAGCTTGAGCGGCTGCCAGGGCTCGCCGAGGTCGGGGTAGCGCGTCGGGTCACCGGCCGCGTCGAACGCGGCCACGCTGATCTTGTGGGTCATGATGTGGTCGGGGTGGGGGTAGCCACCCTCCTCGTCGTACGTGGTGACGACGTGCGGGCGGAACTCGCGCATGAGCCGTACCAGCGGGCCGGCGGCGACGTCGACGTCCTGCAGGGCGAAGCAGCCCTCGGGCAGCGGCGGCAGCGGGTCACCCTCGGGCAGCCCCGAGTCGACGAAGCCGAGCCAGGCCTGCTCGACGCCGAGGACGGCCCGCGCGGCGTCCATCTCGGCGCGGCGGATCTCGGCGATGTTGGCCCAGACGTCGGGCCGGTCCATCTTCGGGTTGAGCACACTGCCGCGTTCGCCGCCCGTACACGTCACGACCAGGACGTCCACGCCCTCGGCGACGTACTTAGCGGTGGTCGCGGCACCCTTGCTGGACTCGTCGTCCGGGTGCGCGTGCACGGCCATGAGACGCAGCTGCTCTGCCAACTGGGCGCTCCTCGTCTGTGTCACCGGCGGCCCCGGCGGCGGACCTGTCATCCTTGACCGGGAGCGGTGCGGAAATGGAACCCTCCCATTCTTGCCGATGCCACCGACAACGACGTCAGGAGACAGCCACCGGTGACCGAGACGCACGCCACAGTTCCACCGGGCACGCCGGTGTTCCCACCGGGTCGGTACGGCCGCCGCCGGGAACCCGGCCGCCGCCGGCCGCTGCTGGTGGGGGTGTTGGTGGCCGTCCTGGCCGGCGTGCTGGTCCTGGCCGCCACCCGGCTCTACGCCCGCTACGGCGACCCGAACTACGACGCCCAGATGATCACGTACGCCGAGATCACCGACACCGGCGTCCGGGTCGACTTCCGGGTCACCCTGCCGGCGGGCGGATCGGCGGTCTGCCTGCTGCGCGCCCGGTCGCACGACGGCGCCGAGGTGGGCCGCGACGAGGTGCCGGTCACCGCCGCGCCGGGCGAGCGCCACCTCACCGTCCGACACCGGATCACCACCACGGGCCGCCCGTTCATCGGCGAGGTGGTCCGCTGCCGGCCCACCGGATGAGCACCCATCGGCGGGGGTGACGTCCGAGGTCGACCGCTTCGCCCGGGTTGTCGTGCGCTGTTCGACGACACGTGGGTGTGTGCCGCGCTGGTAACTTGGTAACTCACCTGTCAGCCAGTCCGCACAACCGAGGAGAACGCCCTGTGTCCACGAACGGCAAAGAGGCGCCCGCCACCTGGCTGTCCCAGGACGCGTACGACCGCCTCCAGGCCGAGCTCGACGAGCTGATCGCCAACCGGCCGGTCATCGCCGCCGAGATCAACGCCCGGCGCGAGGAAGGCGACCTGCGGGAGAACGGTGGCTACCACGCCGCCCGCGAAGAGCAGGGCAAGGCCGAGGGGCGCATCCTCTACCTCAAGGAACTGCTCCGCACCGCCCAGGTCGGCGAGGCGCCGACCGCCGACGCGGTGGCCCCGGGCATGGTCGTGACGATCTACTTCGACGACGACGCCGACGACACCGAGACGTTCCTGCTCGGCTCGCGCGAGATCGCCTCCACGACCGACCTGACCGTCTACAGCCCCGAGTCGGCGCTCGGCAGGGCGATCCTGGGTGGCCGCGCCGGCCAGGCCTGCACGTACACGGCGCCCAGCGGCGCCGACATCAAGGTGACGATCGTCAGCTTCGAGCCCTTCACCGGCTGACGCCGGCCCCGCCGGGTCCGCGCGACCCGGCGGGAAGACCGTGCACGTCGAGGCGTGACACCGTCGGGTGTCACGCCTCGGGCGCGAAGACCACCTGGTAGCCGCTGGCCCGCAACGCGCTGATCAGCGTGTCGGAGTGCTCGACGCCCCGGGTCTCCACCGACAACGCCACCTCGACCTCACCCAACCGCAGGTGCGGGTTGGCCCGCTGGTGCTCCACGTCCACCACGTTCGCCCGGTGCTCGGCGATCTCGGCGAGCAGCGCGGCGAGTTGGCCGGGCCGGTCCGGGCAGCGCACGGTCACCCTGAGGTACCGTCCGGCGGCGGCCAGGCCGTGTTCGATCACCCGCATCATCAGCAGCGGGTCGATGTTGCCGCCGGAGAGCACCGCGACCACCGGGGTGGCCACCTCGACCACCCCGGCCAGCAGGGCGGCCACACCGACCGCGCCGGCCGGCTCCACCACCTGCTTGCCCCGCTCCAGCAGCATCAGCAGCGCCCGGGAGATGTCCTCCTCGGAGACCGTGACGATCTCGTCGACGAGCGCGCGGACGTGATCGAAGGTGATCTCGCCGGGCCGGCCGACGGCGATGCCGTCGGCGATGGTGGAGAACGCCGGCAGGCGCACCGGCGCACCGGCCCGCAACGAGAGCGGGAAGGCGGCGGCGCTCGCCGCCTGGACCCCGACCACCCGCAGGTCGGGGCGCAGCGCCTTGGCCGCCACCGCGATCCCCGAGATCAGACCGCCGCCGCCGACCCCGGTCACGATGGTCCGCACCTCCGGGCACTGTTCGAGGATCTCCAGCGCCACCGTGCCCTGGCCGGCGATCACGTCCCGGTGGTCGAACGGGTGGATCAGCACCGCCCCGGTCCGCTCGGCGTAGGCCTGTGCCGCCACCAGCGACTCATCGACGGTGTTGCCGGCCAACTCGACCTGCGCGCCGTACCCCTTTGTGGCGGCCACCTTCGGCAGCGGCGCGTTGACCGGCATGAAGACCGTGGCGTGGGTGCCGACCAGCCCGGCGGCGAGCGCCACCCCCTGCGCGTGGTTGCCGGCGCTGGCGGCGACCACGCCACTTGCCCGCTCGTCGGCCGACAGCCGTGAGATCCGCACGTACGCGCCCCGCACCTTGTACGAGCCGGCGCGCTGCACGTTCTCGCACTTGAGCCAGACCGGACCGCCCAGCGCGGCGCTCAACGGCCGGGACGGCTCCAGCGGGGTGGTCCGGGTGACACCGGCGAGCAGTTCCCGCGCGGCCCGTACGTCGGCGAGTCCGACCAGTTCCGTCATGCCCCGATCGTGCCACCAGCCTGCGGCGACGCCGTCTCCGCACCGGCCGCTGTCGGCGTGGTCACCGGCTGCGGCCGGGTGGGGCCGCCCACGGGCACCGCCGTGCCCGGCACGCCCCAGGCCGGGGTGGCCCGGGAGACCGATATTGTGCACCGGGTAGGTGGGCAGCCCCGGGGTCACGGCCGGACTGCCGAGCGGGGTGTGGCAGCGCTGGCACTCGTTCCAGCTCGGACACGTGGGGTCTCCGCAGGTGCGGCACGGCATCGGTGACCTTCCAGGGGTGCGGGCGGGGCCCGCACACGCTAGACGATCATGCGGTGGTCGGCGAACCCGAGCCGACGCGCGGGTAGCCGGGAGCGTGCCGGGACCAGGGGGCCTGCATCTCGAACTGCCCCGCCACGCCGAGCAGCAGCAGCTCCGAGCCGGGCGGGCCGACGAGTTGGACGGCGACCGGCAGCCCTTCCGGACGCCGGCCCACCGGCACCACGATCGACGGCAGACCGGCGATGTTCCACGGGGCGGCGAACGGGGCGTACCGGATGTTCGCCCTCATGTTCGCCAGCCACGACCGGCTCGACCAGGAGGTGGCCTCCGGCGGCGGCCCGGCCAACGCCGGCGTGAGCAGCAGGTCCACCGAGTGGTCGGCGAAGAAGCCGATGGAGCGTTCCCGCCAGGCGGCCCGCTCGGCCTCCCGCACGTACCCCCGGCGCTGTGCCCACTCCCCGAGCGCGACGTGCCGGCGGCTGCGGCGCTGGAGCAGACGCGGCGCCACGCCGGCGGCGCGCACGTCGGCGGCGGCCGCGGCGAGCCAGGTGGCGATGCCCTGGAGGCCGAGCGCCGTCGGGTAGACCGGGTCGGCGGGGACGGTGTCGTGCCCGGCGGCGGCGAGCAGCCGGCCGGCGGCGGCGACCGCGTCCCGGTTCGGCGCGTCCGGAGCGACGCCGCGCACCGGAGACCGCAGCGACACACCCACCCGCAGCCGCGGCGGCGGGACCAGCTTCTCCTGGGGGCGGCCGGCGAGCACCTGGAACCCGACGGCGGCGTCGGCGACGGTGGTGGTGAGCATGCCGTGCTCGGTGAGGCCGAACCAGTCCTCCGCGCCGAGCTGGCACGGCACGACACCCCGGCCCGGCTTGAGGCCGACCAGGCCACAGCAGGCCGCCGGGATCCGGATCGAGCCGAGACCGTCGTTGCCGTGCGCGATCGGCACCAGCCCGGCGGCCACCGCGGCGGCGGCCCCGCCGGAGGAGCCGCCCGGGGTGCGCCGGAGATCCCACGGGTTGCGGGTGATCGCCGACTCGTCGTCGGTGATCCCCCACAGGCCGAGTTCCGGCATCCGGGTCACGCCGAGGATCACCGCGCCCGCGCCGCGCAGCCGGCGTACCACCTCGTGGTCGGCCTCGGCGACGCCCGTCCGCACCGCCGCCGACCCGTTCCAGGTCGGCAGGCCGGCGACGGGGGTGTTCTCCTTGACCGCGACGGGGACACCGGCCAACGGCAGGTTGGCCAGATCCTCCTGCTCGTCGACCTTCTCCGCCTCGGTGACCGCCTCCCCGCCGCGTACCACCCGGAACGCGGCGAGCTCGGCGTCGGCCCGGTCGACGTGGTCCAGGTGGTCGGCGACGACCTGGGTGGCGGAGACGTCACCTCGCCGTACGCCCCGCGCGATCTGCTTGGCGGTTGCCCCCACCCAGGTCGGCATGATGTCCTGCACGGCCACCCTCCCCAGCCCGCGGTCAGCCCAGCGCCTGCTCCAGATCGGCGAGCAGGTCGTCGACCGTCTCGATGCCGACAGACAGTCGCACGAGATCGCCGGGAACTTCAAGCGGCGAGCCGGCGGCACTCGCGTGTGTCATCCGACCCGGGTGCTCGATCAGGGACTCCACGCCGCCGAGCGACTCGGCGAGCACGAACAGCTTGGTCCGGTTGCAGATGCCCACCGCGTGCTCCTCTCCCCCGGCGGCCCGGAACGAGATCATGCCGCCGAAGCGGCGCATCTGCTTGGCGGCCACCTCGTGGCCGGGGTGCGAGGGCAGGCCGGGGTAGCTGACCTGGGCGACCTTGGGATGCCCGTCCAGGTACGCGGCGATCCGTTCGGCGTTGTCGCAGTGCCGGTCCATGCGTACCCCGAGCGTCTTGATGCCCCGCAGGGTCAGCCAGGCGTCGAACGGGCCGTTGACCCCACCCATCGCGTTCTGGTGGTAGCGCAGCTCGTCGCCGAGACCGGCGTCGGCGACGACCAGCGCGCCGCCGACCACGTCCGAGTGGCCGCCGACGTACTTGGTGGTGGAGTGGACCACCACGTCCGCGCCGTGCGCGATCGGCTGCTGCAGGTACGGCGAGGCGAAGGTGTTGTCGACCACCAGCAGCGCCCCGGCGTCGTGTGCCACGGCGGCGAGGGTGGCGATGTCGGCGATGCCGAGCAGCGGGTTGGTCGGCGTCTCCACCCAGATGATCTTCGTGCTGCCGGGCCGGATCGCGGCGCGCACGGCGTCCGGGTCGGAGACCTTGGCCGGGGTGTACGCCAGCCCCCACCGCTCGGCGACGCGGGCGAAGAGCCGGTAGGTGCCGCCGTACGCGTCGTCCGGGATGACCACGTGGTCGCCGGGCGCGCAGACCGCGCGCAGCAGGGTGTCCTCGGCCGCCAGGCCGCTGGCGAAGGCGAGCCCGACCCGGCCACCCTCCAGCGCGGCCAGGCACTCCTGCAAGGCGTCCCGGGTGGGGTTGCCGGAGCGGCTGTACTCGTAGCCCTGCCGGGGCGCACCGACGGCGTCCTGGGCGTAGGTGCTGGTCTGGTAGATCGGTGGGATCACCGCGCCGGTGCGGGCCTCCGGGTCCTGGCCGGCGTGGATGGCGAGCGTCTCGAAGCCGTGACTCATGACGGGAACGTTAGTCCTCCCCGGCGTCCCGGTCGGTGGAACCCGGGCGCGGGTCACATCCGCCTCCGGGTCGCACGGTTTGGCCATACTGGCTCCAGTGACCTCCACCGACCTGCTGCTCTCCGCCTGATCGGCGTCGCCGAGCGCATCCCGAATCACCGACCCCCGCCAGCGGTGACGCTTCACCGGAGGCTGAGGGGCTGCGGCCAACCCGGTGACCTCCGCTGACCTGCTGCTGCGCCGGGCGACGACGGGCGCAGCACGTTCGGACGAACGTGCTGCGCCCCGTGCCGGGTCCGCATCCGGTGTCCCGGGCGGCGGATGGCGCCGCGCCGTGGGTCAGAGGATCGGCTGGGTCGCCTCGGTTTGCGCGATCGCCAGCCGCGTGGCCGCCACGAAGTCCCAGAACACCTGGTTGGTGGTGTTCTTGCGCTGCGATCGGGTGTTGGTCCCGAACATCGCCGACCGGAGCGGGGTGGTGATCTCCAGTTGGGCACCCATGCCGAGCAGCGTCCGGTTGACGATGTTGTCCGTCGCGGTACCGGCCAGCGCCGGGATGCCGGTTGCGTCGAAGGCGGTGAACCCGGCCGCCTGGAAGGCGTTGACCAGCCGCGCCCGGAACGCGACGTTGCGCCCGCCGACCGCCACCGCCTGGGTGTCCGCGGGCAGGCCCGCCGTGCCGGGGGCACAGCCGTGCAGCGCGACCACGTTCAGCGCCCCGGCCGCCACCGACATGGCGGGCAGGTCGTCGCAGTGCGTGGCGGTGACGTGCAGGTCACCGTTGCCCGTGGAGCGGATCCCTTCGAACATCCAGTAGTCGTGGGTGGGTCCGGCGGGCGGGGTCGCGGCCAGCGTCGCCGGGTGGTATCCCGCGATGGCCAGGCACAGCTCCGAGGTGCCGGCCTCGATCCCGCCGCCGTGCGGGGCGATGATCGCCGTACGGGGGAACGGGCTCGGCCCGGCGTCGGAGTTGTCGAACTGGGGATGCCGGCGGTAGCGGCGGGCGTAGTCGACGCCCTCGGCCAGGTTCGGGTCGGAGTAGAGATCGGTGTTGGAGTCGTACAGGTCGGCCGCGAACGCGGGCGTCGGGTGGGACAGTCCGACGAGGGGTCCGGCTACGGCCGCGGTGGCGATCATGCCGAGGACCGTTCGCCTGCTGGTGCTCATGAGGTGTCTCCTCCGGTGTGGATCGGGGTGCCGCCCGGATCGGGCATACACACCGTGTCACTGCTCCGATCCGGGCCGCGACGAGATTCCGACGCCACCCGCTCCTCGTCCGCGGCGCCCCGGACAGAGGGATCCCTGGCAGGACCAGGGATCCGCCGGAGAATCGTCAGTAAGGCTCGTCGTTGTGCTGTAGTCCATCCGACACCCCACCCGGTCCGACCGGACCGCACGCCTCGGCGCGCGGGCTCCCGTCGGACGACGGGCGGCAAGGTTGTCTCGACGAACCACGACGTCGCCGGCAGGGCGGCCGCCGTCGTACTAGCCTGGGCTCGGTGAGCGGGTGCGTGTTCTGCGGGATCGTGGCGGGCGAGGTGCCCGCGTTCACCGTCGCCGACGAGCCGGACGGGGTGGCGTTCCTGGACACCCGGCCGGTGTTCAAGGGCCACGTGTTGATCGTGCCGCGCACCCACCTGGTCACCCTGACGGAACTGCCCGCCGCCGCGATTCCCGGCTACTTCGGCCTGGTGCGCAGGCTCGCCGCGGCGGTGGAGGCCGGCCTGGGCGCGGGCGGCACGTTCGTGGCGATGAACAACAAGGTCTCGCAGTCGGTGCCGCACCTGCACACCCACGTGGTGCCGAGGACGAAGGGCGACGGCCTGCGCGGCTTCTTCTGGCCGCGTACCCGCTACGTCGACGACGCCGAGGCGCGGGAGTACGCCGGCCGGATCGCCGGGGCGTCGGCCGCCACCGGGTAGCGAACCACGGTGCCGCCGTTGGCCACCGTCAGCGCGATGGCGTGGCCCGGTCGGCGGGCTCGCGCCGGGTAATGTCCGGGGCGGGCGCACCCGGCCTCTTGGGCAGCAGCGGCCCGGCCATCGCCGTGGTGACCAGCGCCATGATCACCATCATGGTGAACATCTGCTTGTCCAGCACGTGCAGGCTCACGCCGACGTTCAACACGATCAGTTCGGTCAAACCACGGGTGTTCATCAGGACGCCGAGGGCGCGGGCGTCCCTGCCGGGCAGGCCGAGGGCCAGTGCCGGTGCGGCGGCGCCGAGCGTCTTGCCGACGCAGGCGACCAGGATGATCGCCCCCAGTTCCAGGTAGTTGGTCGCGGTCAGCGAGGCGATGTCGACGCCGAGCCCGGTGACGATGAAGAAGATCGGGAGGAGCACCAGACCGATGTTCTCGAACGGCTCGCGCACCTGCCGGCGCAGCGCGGCGTCGGGCTGGCGGGGCATGATGAAGCCGAAGGCGAACGCGCCGAAGATCGCGTGGATGCCGATCCACGTGGTCGCGTAGGAGGACAGGAACACGCCGGCGGCGACGAAGATCGCCAGGTACGCCGGCCGGTTCAGCACCACCGTCCGGCGGACGAAGGCGGCCAGTAGCGGGCGTACCACGGCGGACATGACCGCGAGGTAGGCGGCCGACAGCAGGGCGATCTGGGCCAGGTCGGTGCCGTCCCGGGCGGCGGCGATCGCGGCGACCAGCGCCAGGATGCACCAGGCGAGGATGTCGTCGATCGCCGCGCTGCCCAGCGCGAGCACGCCGACCTCGGTGTTCAGCAGTTTGCGGTCCTTGAGGATGCGGGCCAGCACCGGGAACGCCGTGATCGACATCGCGGCGCCGAGGAACAACGCGAACACCGTGAAGGGCACCCGCCGGCCGGCGACCGTGGCGTGGTCGGCGTAGAGCAGGGCGGCGAGCCCGACTCCCAGGGTGAAGGAGAGCGCGATCGAGCAGAGCGAGACCGACAGGGTCAACGCCTTGCGGCGGGCCACCACCCGGCGGTCGAACTCCCAGCCGATCAGGAACATGAAGAGCAGGAGCCCGACCTGTGCGATGGCGCCGAGGTAGGGCCGGGCCTCGGCCGGGAAGATCACCGCGGTGGGGTTGCCGGGTAGCAGCCCGAGCAGGCTCGGACCGAGCGCGATGCCGGCGACGATCTCGCCGATGACCACCGGTTGACCCAGGCGACGCAGCCAGCGGCCGAAGACGTGTCCGACGACCAGGACTATGGCGACGTCCGCCATGACCACGGCGACCGTGAGCTCCCCAGGACTGGCGAGTGACTGCACGAAGCCCCCAGACGGGTCCGGAGTCGACCCCGACGCGCGTCGGACATCGATCAAGATGAACCGGTAGCCGCACGCTAACCGTCCGCGGTGAACCCGGGCAATGGACGGACCGGAGCCCCGCACGCCCGGAGAAGGACCGGGTGGTCCGGGGCGTTTTCCGTCCGGCGCGACCCGAGAGCCCGGAACGCGCGGCCGTGTCCGGATGGCGGACCCGGGGACGCCCGGGTGATCGACGGCGGACCGGGTAAGGAACGGGGCACCGGCGGCGTTGCACGCTGGGAGAGGTACGAGAGGAGTCCCACCGTGTTCCTTCGCCGCATGAAGGCCGAGCTACCCACCCCCGACCAGGCCCTGCCGGGCCGGCCGATCGCGATGCCGATCGCCGACCGCCACGAGGTGCTCGATTCCTCGCTGAAGGGCCCGTTCCCGGCCGGTTCCCAGGTCGCGGTCTTCGGGATGGGTTGTTTCTGGGGTGCCGAGCGACTGTTCTGGACGCTGCCGGGCGTGCTCACCACCTCCGCCGGTTATGCGGGCGGCGTCACGCCGAACCCGACGTACGAGGAGGTCTGCTCGGGCCGGACCGGGCACGCCGAGGTGGTCCAGGTGGTCTACGACCCGACGATCATTAGCTACGAGGACCTGCTCAAGGTCTTCTGGGAGAACCACGACCCGACCCAGGGCATGCGCCAGGGCAACGACGTCGGCACCCAGTACCGCTCGACGATCTACACCACGACCGACGAGCAGCTGGCCACCGCGCAGGCGTCCCGCGACGCGTTCGCCCCGATCGTGGCCCGGGCCGGCAAGGGCGAGATCACCACGGAGATCGCGCCGCTCGGTGACTACTACTTCGCCGAGGACTACCACCAGCAGTACCTGGCTCCGACGAAGAACCCGAACGGGTACTGCAACCACGGCCCGAACGGGTTGAGCTGCCCGGTCGGCGTGGCCCGCACCGCCGGCTGACCGGCTCGACGGTGGAGCGACCCCGGCGGTGGGGGATTTGTCACATCCGGTGCGGCGTCCGGCGTCGTCGATCGGCGCGGATCACCGGTTCGCCCACCGGCGCCACCACGCTCTGCCACCGGGGACGCGGATTCTAGCAACGGCGTCACACAACTGTCATCGTCTCAACAGGCGAACCGCAACATGCTCTGGCAGCATTGGCTCACATGTGCGGACTTGCGGGAGAGTTCCGGCGCGACGGCGCGCGCGCCGACGTCGCGGCGGTGGAGCGCATGGCGGCCACGATGAGCGACCGGGGACCCGACGACAGTGGGGTCTGGTCCCAGGGGCCGGTCGCCCTCGGGCACCGCCGCCTGAAGATCATCGACCTGTCGGCGGCGAGCGGACAGCCGCTGGTCGACCCCGACGCGGGGCTCACCGGCGTCTTCAACGGCTGCGTCTACAACTACCGAGAGCTGCGCGCGGAGTTGCAGGCCAAGGGGCACCGCTTCTTCTCCACCGGCGACAGCGAGGTGGTCGTCAAGGCGTACGCCGAGTGGGGGCTCGACTTCGTCGACCACCTGATCGGCATGTTCGCCGTCGCCATCACCGAGCGCGACACCGGCCGGCTGGTGCTGGCCCGGGACCGACTCGGCATCAAGCCGCTCTACCTGGCCGAGTCGCCGGGCGTGGTGCGCTTCGCGAGCACCCTGCCGGCACTGCTGGCCGGCGGCGGGATCGACACCTCCATCGACCCCGTCGCGCTCGCGCACTACCTCAGCTTCCACAGCATCGTGCCGCCGCCGCGCACCATCCTGCGCGGCGTCGCCAAGCTCCCCCCGGCCACCGTCCGGGTGTACGAGCCGGACGGCCGCACCCACGATCGGGTCTACTGGGACCCGGCCTTCACCCGCAACACCGGGCGCGCCGGCTGGTCCGAGCAGGACTGGCAGGCCGCACTGCTGGAGTCGCTCACCACCGCCGTACGCCGCCGCATGGTCGCCGACGTGCCGGTCGGTGTGCTGCTCTCCGGCGGGCTCGACTCCAGCCTGGTCGTCGCGCTGCTGGCCGGCGAGGGGCAGACCGGCCTCTCCACCTTCTCCATCGGCTTCGACGCCGTCGGCGGCCGGGAGGGCGACGAGTTCGTCTACTCGGACCTGGTCGCGAAGACCTTCGGCACCGACCACCACCAGCTCCGGGTGGCCGCCCAGGACCTCGTGCCGCCGCTGGAGGCCGCCGTGGCGGCGATGAGCGAGCCGATGGTCAGCCACGACTGCGTCGCGTTCTACCTGCTCAGCCAGGAGGTGTCGAAGCACGTCAAGGTGGTCCAGTCCGGCCAGGGCGCGGACGAGATCCTGGGCGGCTACCACTGGTACCCGCCGTTGGCCCGGGTCGACCGGGAGCAGGCGCTCGACACGTACGCGGGGGCGTTCTTCGACCGGGACGCGGCCGGCCTGGCCCGGGTGCTGAACCCGGCGTGGCTGGCCGACGGCGACCCGGCGCGGGAGTTCGTCGCCGCGCACCTGGCGCGGGCCGGGGCGGACACCGCGGTCGACGCCGGCCTGCGGATCGACACCCAGATCATGCTCACCGACGACCCGGTGAAGCGGGTCGACAACATGACCATGGCGCACGGGCTGGAGGCCCGGGTGCCGTTCCTCGACCACGAGTTCGTCGAACTCGCCGCGAGCTGCCCGCCGGAGCTGAAGCTCGCCCAGGGCGGCAAGGGCGTCCTGAAGGAGATCGGCCGCAAGGTCCTCCCGCACGAGGTCATCGACCGCCCCAAGGGCTACTTCCCGGTGCCGGGCCTCACCCACCTCGAGGGCAAGCTCCTCGACCGGGTACGCGACGCGCTCTCCGCGCCCGCCGCCCGCCGCCGCGACCTGTTCCGCGTCGAGTACGTCGACGCGCTGCTCGCCGACCCCAACGCCGAACTGACCCCGTTGAACGGAAACAAGCTGTGGCAACTCGGCCTGCTGGAAATGTGGCTCCAGAGCCACGGAATCGACTGACGATGACCGAGACGCTGGCGACCGGCGCGGCCCGGACCGACCGGGAGCGGGTGCTGGGCCGACGCCGGGAGCGGGTCGGCCCCGGCGGTGACCCGGTGGCCCCCGGCACACCCGAGCCGCGCAGACAGCCGGCCGGCGCGGCGGACGTGGTGCTGGACTGCGGTTGGGGCCGACTGGTCTTCGGGCAGACCTTCACCGACCAGGCGGCCGTCGCCGACGTGCTGCGTTCCGAGGCGGCCGGCGCCCGGGACATCTGCATCTACCTGCGTGACCCGCACGTGTTGGTCTCCCGGCTCCCCGACGAGCTGTTCATCGACCCGTCGCTGACCTACCGGCTGCCGCTGGGCGAACACCGCCCGGCCGCCGCCGACGGCAGCAGCGAGGTGCCCGGGCTGGTGATCCGGCCGCTGCGCGACGCCGACGACGCGGACGCGGTGAACCGCATCTACGCCCGCAACGGCATGGTCACCGCGCCGGTGGAGGTGCTGGTGGACAACGCCCGAACCGACCGGTTCCTGCATCTGGTGGCCGAGGGCAGCACCGGGGAGATCGTCGGCACGATCACCGGGGTGGACCACGTCGCGGTCTTCGCAGACCCGGAGAACGGCGCCAGCCTGTGGTGCCTGACCGTCGACTTCAACACCGCCCCGCCCGGCACCGGCCAGGCGTTGCTGACCGCGCTGGCCGACCGGCTCGACGAGCGCGGCCGGGCCTTCGTCGACCTGTCGGTGCTGGCGGAGAACCCCGGCGCGATCCGGCTCTACGAGCGGCTCGGCTTCCGCCGCACGACCACGCTGTGCGTGAAGCGGAAGAACCCGATCAACGAGCGGCTCTTCCTGCCCGCCGCCCCGCAGGGGTACGGCGAGCTCAACCCGTACGCGAAGATCATCGCGGACGAGGCGATGCGGCGCGGGATCCGGGTGGAGGTCACCGACGCGCACTGGGGCGAGCTGCGGCTGAGCAACGGCGGCCGGACCATCCACACCCGCGAGTCGCTGTCCGAGCTGACCTCGGCGGTGGCCATGAGCCGCTGCGACGACAAGCGGGTGACCCGGCGGATCCTCACCGGGGCGGGCCTGTCCGTGCCGCGCGGCCGGACCGCCACCGGCGGGCCGGACGACCTGGCGTTCCTGGCGGACGTCGGCCCGGTCGTGGTCAAACCGGCCCGGGGTGAGCAGGGCAACGGCATCACGGTGGGGGTGCGCACACCGGAGGCGCTGGCCGCGGCGGTCGAGTTGGCCAGCCGGTTCTGCCCGGACGTGCTGATCGAGGAGATGCGGTCCGGCGAGGACCTCCGGGTGATCGTCATCGACCACGAGGTGGTGGCCGCCGCGGTGCGCCGGCCGGCGCAGATCACCGGCGACGGGACACACGACATCACCGAGCTGATCGAGCGGCAGAGCCGCCGGCGGGCCGCCGCCACCGGGGGCGAGTCACGGATCCCGATCGACGACATGACCCGCGAGGTGGTGGCCGACGCCGGGTACCGGATGCGCGACGTGCTGCCCGAGGGACAGGTGCTCACCGTACGCCGCACCGCCAACCTGCACACCGGTGGCACAATCCACGACGTGACAGCCGACCTGCACCCCGCGATCGCCGAGGCCTGCGTGACGGCGAGCCGGGCCCTGGACATCCCGGTGACCGGGCTCGACCTGCTGGTGCCCGCCCCCGACCAGGCGGAACACGTGTTCATCGAGGCGAACGAGCGGCCGGGGCTGGCCAACCACGAGCCCCAGCCCACCGCGGAGCGCTTCGTCGACCTGCTCTTCCCGGGGACCCGTGCTCCGCAGCGGCTCTGGAGCCCGGCCGGTCCCGGAGGGGGCGCGTGAGCCCCAAGCCGCTGGAGATCGACCTGGACTACCTGCGGCAGGTGCTGCTGGAGTTGCTGGAGATCCCGAGCCCGTCGGGGCGTACCGACCACGTGCAGCAGTACGTGGGCGAGCGCCTCTCCGCGCTGGGGATCACCTCGACCCTGACCCGGCGCGGGGCGCTCAGCGCCTGCCTGCCCGGCCCCCGGCAGACCGGCGCGGACCGGGCCGTCGTGGTGCACACCGACACCATCGGCGGGATGGTCAAGCGGCTCAAGGAGAACGGTCGGCTGGAGCTGAAGCCGATCGGCACGCACAGCGCCCGGTTCGCCGAGGGCGCCCACGTGCGGATCTTCACCGACGACCTGGACCGGGTGATCACCGGCCAGGTGCTGCCGCTGAAGGCCAGCGGGCACCGCTACAACGAGGCGGTCGACCTGCAGGGCGTCGGGTGGGAACTGGTGGAGGTGCGGATCGACGAGCCGGTCGAGGACATCACCGGGCTGCGGGAACTGGGCATCGACGCCGGGGACTTCGTGGCGTTCCTACCCAACCCGACGATCACCCCGAGCGGGTTTGTCAAGTCCCGGCACCTGGACGACAAGGCCGGCGTGGCGGCGGTGCTGACCGCGTTCAAGGCGCTCGTCGACGCGGGGATCACCCCGAAGGTCACCGCGCACCTGCTGGTCACCGTCACCGAGGAGATCGGCCACGGGGCCAGCCACGGCCTGGACCCGGACGTGGCGGAGATCGTCTCGGTGGACGCGGCGGTGGTCGCCCCCGGCCAGCAGTCCCGGGAGCACGCTGCCACCCTGGCGATGGGGGACGGCGTCGGCCCGTTCGACTACCACCTGACCCGCAACCTCGCCGCTATCGCGAAGGAGCACGGCGTCGACCTGGTCCGGGACGTCTTCGACTACTACCGCTCGGACGTGGCGGCGGCGGTCGAGGCGGGCGCGCACGCCCGCGTGGCGTTGCTCGGCTTCGGGGTGGACGCCACCCACGGGCACGAGCGCACCCACCTCGACGGGTTACGCCAGCTCACCCAGTTGCTCTGCCTCTACCTGCAGAGCGATCTGGTCTTCCCCGAGTGGGACGCCGAGCCCGAGGGCGACCTGGCCGACTTCCCGTCGCTGGCGGTGCAGCCGGCCAACGAGGAGGGCCCCCGCGACGGCCCGATCGGCATCGACTGAGCCGGCCGCGCCCCGGCGCCCGGCCCGGTGATCGAAATCCGTTGCCGGCACCCCCGCGAAGTGGATAACGTGGCCGTACACGGGAAAGGAGGTGGTCCAGACTTGTATAGCAATCGGACTCGTGAGGTGGCTGTCCGCTAGCCGCTGTCCTCGACAGTGAAACCCGTCCGCCGCGAGGCGGGCACCAGGCACCATCGTCGAGACCGTGTGGCAGCGGTGCGGCGAATCCACGACAGCCACCCGACCCCCGGGGTGCCGGCCCAGTCCAGCCGGCCCGCGCGTCAGCGCGGAAGCCCCGGGGGTCGCTTCGTCTCCAGGAGAGTTCCGTGTCGATGCGCGAGTTGGTGGTGCTGGGAACGGCCAGCCAGGCGCCGACCCGGCTGCGCAACCACAACGGGTACGTGCTGCGCTGGGACGACGAGGTGATCCTCTTCGACCCGGGCGAGGGCAGCCAGCGGCAGCTGCTGCACACCGGGGTCACCGCCACCGACCTGACCCGGATCTGCGTCACCCACTTCCACGGCGACCACTGCCTGGGCCTGCCCGGCATCGTCCAGCGCCTCAGCCTGGACCGGGTGCCACGCCCGGTGGCGGTGCACTTCCCGGCCGGCGGCGCCGAGTACTTCGCCCGGCTGCGCCACGCCAGCTCCTTCCACGAAACCGTCGAGCTGGCCGTCGAGCCGATCGAGGCGGACGGGCAGCGGATCGGCCTGCGCGGGGTGACGCTGGAGGCCCGCCGACTGCGCCATCCCGTCGAGACGTACGGCTACCGGCTGATCGAGCCGGACGGCCGCCGGATGCTGCCGGAGAAACTGGCCGCGTACGGCATCGCCGGTCCGGCGGTCGCGGAGCTGCTGCGCGTCGGCCACCTGGACCGGGACGGCCGCCGCGTCACCCGCGACGAGGTGAGCGTGACCCGACCGGGGCAGCGGTTCGCCTTCGTGATGGACACCGGCCTCTGCGACGGGGTTTACGCCCTCGCCGAGCACGCCGACCTGCTGGTCATCGAGTCGACGTTCCTGGAGTCGGAGGCCGCCCTCGCCGCCGAGGTCGGCCACCTGACGGCGGCGCAGGCCGCGCGGGTCGCCACCGAGTCGCGCGTACGCACGCTGGTGCTCACCCACTTCTCCCAGCGGTACGCGGACCCGCGCCGCTTCGCCGACGAGGCCCGGGAGCACTTCACCGGCGACCTGGTGATCGCCGAGGATCTGGCCACCGTGCCGGTGCCGCCCCGGCGGGTAACCTCGGCCCGGTGACCGTCACGCTGCGGCCCGCCGTGGTCGGCGACCTGATGCTGGTCGGCGCCCTGCACCAACGGTCCCGGGTGGCCGCCTACTCGTCGATCCTGCCGCCGGCGGCGCTGGCCGAGCCGAGCGAGGCGGCGATGGGCAGCTACTGGGTCGAGCGGTGGGCGTGGGAGCACGACGACCACCGGATGATGGTGGCGGAACGCGACGGCCGGCTGGTCGGTTTCAGCTACCTCGGCCCGGACGACGAGGGCGACCCGGCCACCGGCCTGCTCAACGCCATCCACCTCGACCCGGACGAACGCGGCCGGGGCACCGGCCGGAAGCTGATGGTCGACGCGCTGGACGCCATGCGCTCCCGGGGATGGTCCCGGGCCGTGCTCTGGGTGCTGCGGGACAACGCGCGCGCCCGGACGTTCTACGAGCGCGGCGGCTGGACCACCACCGGGCAGGTCCGGGACGAGCCGGTCGGCCCGGTGGTGGTCCCGCAACTGCGCTACGCCCGTTCGCTCTGACCTCCGCCGGCCGTCACGTCCCGTCCTGGTCCCGGTCGACCCCGAAGTTGATCACGCCGAGGTAGCCGTCGCCGTCCTCGGTGACCTTGAGCAGCATGCTGTCGGCGTAGATGATGTCGTCGGCGTTGAAGGTATCCCGCCCGGTGTGGGCGGCGTACGGCTGCGCCGCGAGGACCTTCGTGTTCAGCGCCTCGTCGAACATGAGCTGCGTGGTCAGCACCCGACTGTTGTCCAGGTGCACCATGGCGTGGATGTGCACCGTCCGGCCCCGGTACCAGCCGGGCCAGATGGTGGTGAACTCGACGATGCCGTCGGCGTTGGTGACCTGGGCACCCCGCAGGTATCGCTTGTCGTCGGTCGGGGTGAGGTCGGCCAGTTGCCCGTTCCCGCCACCGGACGGCGCGCCACCGGACGGCGCGCCACCGGGCGGGGCGCCACCGGGCGGGGCGCCGCCCGAGCCGCCGCTCGCCCCGGACGACTGGGCCTCCGCGCCCGAGTAGAGCCCGGTCGCGTCACAGTGCCAGATCTCCACCACCGCGTTCGCCAGCGGGCCGCACTGCTCGCTGTCCTGCACCCGGATGGCCACCCGCAGCCGGACGCCCGCCCGGTCCTCCCGGATGTCGCTGCGGATCTTGTCGGCGTCGAAGTAGTACGGCCCCTGGGTGGTGCTGGCGGTCAACCGGCACGTGTTCGCGTCGGCGAAGAGCGAGGTCAGATCGCTCGTCGTGGTCGCCTGCGGGGCCACCGTCTCGCCGGTGGAGGTGGTGACCGTCCCCCCGTCCCGCCCGCAGGCGGCCAGCAGGCCGGTCAGGCCGACCGAACCGATCCCGGCGATCAGGCGGCGGCGGCTGACCCGCTGCCCCTCATGGTGGTCGTACCCCATCTGTCCTCCCGGTTGGTGTGGCGGATCGTCCGGCACCGACGGTAGGAACGGGAGGTGGGCGGCGGCTGTGCCGTTCTTGTGGGCCGGCTGTGAACCGGACACGGCCGTGGGCCCCGCCTCCGGCGGGGCCCACGAAGGGTCAGCGCGCGCCGAGGTGCGTTAACAGGTCCTGCCGGGTGAGCACGCCCTTGGGCTTGCCGTCGACCAGCACCAGGGCCGCGTCGGACTTCTCCAGCATGGCCACGGCCTCGCTCACCGGCTGCCCGCCGCCGATCATCGGCAGTGGGTCCGCCATGTGCCGCTCGATGGTGTCGTGCAGGTGGGCCTGCCCGGTGAAGAGCGCGTCGAGCAGGTCCTTCTCGGCGATCGAGCCGGTCACCTCGCCGGTCACCACCGGCGGCTCGGCCTTGAGCACCGGCAGCTGGGAGACGCCGTACTCGCGCATGTAGTCGATCGCGTCGCGGACCGTCTCGGTCGGGTGGACGTGCACCAGCTCGGGCAGGCCGCCCGGCTTGCCGGCGAGCGCGTCGGCGACGGTCGGCTCGGTGCCCGCGTCGGCGAGGAAGCCGTACCGGGCCATCCACCGGTCGTTGAAGATCTTGGACAGGTAGCCCTTGCCGCTGTCCGGAAGGAGCACCACGACCACGTCGTCCGGGCCGGCCCCGCGGGCCACCTCCAGCGCCGCGACCACGGCCATCCCGCAGGAGCCGCCGACCAGCAGGCCCTCCTCGCGGGCCAGCCGCCGGGTCATCTCGAAGGACGCCTTGTCGGAGACCTCGATGATCTCGTCGGCGACGCCCCGGTCGTACGTCTTGGGCCAGAAGTCCTCGCCGACGCCCTCGACCAGGTACGGCCGGCCGGTGCCGCCGGAGTAGACCGAGCCCTCCGGGTCGGCGCCGACCACCCGGACCCGCCCCTCGGAGGCCTCCTTCAGGTAGCGGCCGATGCCGGAGATGGTGCCACCGGTGCCGACACCCGCCACGAAGTGGGTGATCCGGCCCTCGGTCTGCTGCCACAGTTCCGGGCCGGTGCTCTCGTAGTGCGAGCGCGGGTTGGCCGGGTTGCTGTACTGGTCCGGCTTCCAGGCGCCGGGGATCTCCCGGGCCAGCCGGTCGGAGACGTTGTAGTAGGAGCGCGGGTCCTCCGGTGCGACGGCGGTCGGGCAGACCACCACCTCGGCGCCGTACGCCCGCAGCACGTCCTGCTTGTCCTGGCTGACCTTGTCCGGGCAGACGAACACGCACTTGTAGCCCTTGAGCTGGGCGACCAGGGCCAGCCCGACGCCGGTGTTGCCGCTGGTCGGCTCGACGATCGTGCCGCCCGGCTTGAGGATCCCGGCGGCCTCGGCGTCCTCCACCATCCGCAACGCGATCCGGTCCTTCACCGAACCGCCGGGGTTGAGGTACTCCACCTTCGCCAGCACCGTGGCCTGGATACCGTCGGTGACGTTGCGGAGCCGCACCAGCGGGGTGTCGCCGATCAACTCGACGACGTTGTCGTAGTACTGCACCTCGTTGTGCCCTTCGTTGCGGCGCCGGCGCCGGCGGCCGGGCAGACGTACTCGTTCGTCGCCCAGCGTACGTGCCGTCAGCCGATCACCTGCCCGGGGACCACGGACGCGCGACCCGCCTCCCACTCCAGGAAGCGCTCCGTCTCGGCCAGCACGCTGCCGGCCAGCCAGGTCACCATCACCGCGTCGTCGAGCAGGCCGAAGACCGTCAGGAACAGCTCCGGCACCACGTCCACCGGGGAGACGACGTACGCCGTCGCCGCCGCCATCATCGCCAGCCGCAGGCCGCCGTCGTACTCGCCCCGGGCGGTCGCCCGGACCATCCTCGGCACGGCGGCCAGCCGGACGCCCAGCGACGGCCCGCCCCGCGCGCCCGCCGCCACTGCCCGGGCCAGCGCGGCGAATGCCGCGCTCCGCTTCAACGTCCTACCCATCGTTCCGCCCCTCTCGCCGGTCCAAGGGTGCCTGGGCGGCGCAAGTCCCCTGCCGGCAGCCGGTCGTCGTTGCCGTACTGGTACCCCGAACGGTCCCCGCCCAGCCATGCGCCGGACAGCCGTCCTGAACCCGCGCCTGGTCGTGCCCGGCGGCCGGGGTCGCGAGGTCGGCGGCGTGTCGTGCCGGCGCGATAATGTCGCGGTATGGGGGTGGCTGGTTCCGTCGTACCGGTGGGTTCGCGTTGGCGGCGCGTCCGGCAGTTCGCCCGGCTGGCGGCGATCGGCACCGGCGCCACCACGGCGGCCGTGGTCGCCACCGGCGGGGTGCTGGTCGGGCAGGCCCGGCAGGCCCGGCGCACGATCCCGATGGCCGAGGCACCGCCGCCGCGCTGCGACGGCGTCTACGGCGCGAAGCTGCCCGGCCCGGCGCTGACCATGGTGATCCTGGGCGACTCCTCGGCGGCCAGCTACGGGGTGCACCGCCGGCGAGAGACGCTCGGCGCGCTGCTGGCCACCGGGCTGTCCCGGCGGCTGCACCGGCCGGTCCGGCTGCGCCGCTTCGCCGTGGTGGGCGCCCTGTCGGCGGGGCTGAAACCGCAGGTCGAGTCGGCCCTGGAAGGCGACCCGGACGTGGCGGTGATCCTGGTCGGCGGCAATGACGTCACCAACCGCACCCCACCCGCCGTGGCGGTGCGGTACCTCGTCGACGCGGTCCGTGCGCTGCGCGCCGCCGGCTGCGAGGTGGTCGTCGGCACCTGCCCGGATTTGGGGGCCATCCAGCCGATCCAGCCTCCGCTGCGCTGGCTGGCCCGGCGGTGGAGCCGGCAGCTCGCCGCCGCCCAGACGGTGGCGGTGGTCGAGGCGGGCGGCTGGACGGTCTCCCTCGGCGACCTGCTCGGCCCCCGCTTCGCGGCGGAGCCGACCCGGATGTTCGCCTGGGACCGGTTCCACCCCTCCGCCGAGGGATACGCGGTGGCCGCCGCCGCACTGCTGCCCACCGTGCTCTCCGCCCTCGGCGCGGGCCCGGAACGCCGGCCTGTTCTCGGCCGTGGCGAGGGCGTACGCTCGCTGCCGCAGGCCGCCCACGAGGCGGCGCGGCACGCCGGCACCGAGGTCAGCGGCACCCAGGTCCGGGGGCGCGACCGGGGGCCGGCAGGCCGTTGGGCGCAACTGCGCCGGCGGACCTTCTTCGGCGTCGGTGTGGTGCCGCAACCCGGCACCGCCGACGCACCCACACTGGAGGGAACGTCATGATCGGGCGCATCATCCGGCTCAGCGCGTCGGCGCCTGACGGCGGTGCCAGCCGGACGGAGGGAACGTCATGAGCGAGCGGTCGGTCGGCGCCGAGCTGGCGCTCAGACTCGGCAAGGCGGCAGCGGTCTCCCTGGTGGCCGGCACGATCGGCGGCGCCGCGGTGCTCGCCGGGCAGGCCGTGGCGGCCCGCGGGCGCAGCTACGCCCAGCCGGAGCTCGGGCTGGCGCTGCGGGCCACGGTGGGTCGGGCCGGCGCGCCGCCGCTGCGGCTGGTGCTGCTCGGCGACTCCTCGGCCCTCGGCGTCGGGGTGGAACGCTTCGACGAGACCGTCGGGGGGCAGCTCGCCAACCTGCTGGCCGAGGGGCCGGCCGGTCGACGGGTGCACCTGTCCAGCGTGGGCGTCTCGGGTTCGCGCTCGACCGACCTGGCCACCCAGGTGGCCCGGGCGCTGCTCGGCGAACGCCCGGACGTCGCGGTGATCCTGGTCGGAGCCAACGACGCCACCGGGATGCGCCGGCCGGCCGAGGCGGCGGCGTACCTCGCCTCGGCGGTGCGCCGGCTGCGGGAGGCGCGCGTCCAGGTCGTGGTGGGCACCTGTCCCGACCTCGGGGCGGTACGGGCCGTGGCGCAGCCGCTGCGGCAGGTGCTCGGCTGGTCGGGCCGGCGGATCGCCCGCGCCCAGACGGCCGCCGTGCTCGACGCCGGCGGGAGCGTGGTCGACCTGGCCACCGAGACCGGGCCGGTGTTCCGGGCGGACGCCGGCACACTCTGCCACGACGGCTTCCACCCCTCGGCCGACGGCTACCGGGTCTGGGCCCACGCCCTGCTTCCCGCGGTCGCCGCCGCCGCCACCGCGGCCTCGCCGCACTGACGGCCCGCCCGGGGTGACATTTCCCGCCGGGTGGCTCCTTCCGGGTAAAGTTACTCGCGGGTTAACGTTGGTTCATGCCGATTGAGTCGTCCCGCGACGCCGTCATCGTCGCCACCGCCCGGTCCCCCATCGGGCGCGCGTTCAAGGGTTCGCTGCGCGACATCCGCCCGGACGATCTCGCCGCGACCATCGTCCAGGCCGCGCTGGACAAGGTTCCCGGGCTCGACCCGACCGAGATCGACGACCTGTACCTCGGGTGTGGTCTGCCCGGCGGTGAGCAGGGCTTCAACATGGCCCGGGTGGTCGCCACCCTGATGGGGTTGGACGGCGTGCCCGGGGCGACGCTGACCCGCTACTGCGCCTCGTCGTTGCAGACGACCCGGATGGCGATGCACGCGATCCGGGCCGGTGAGGGTGATGTCTTCGTCTCCGCCGGGGTGGAGATGGTGTCCCGGTACGCCCGGGGCAACTCGGACACCCTGCCGCCCGAGGCGCAGGCGCTGGTCGGCGGCGGCTGGGAGAACCCGCGCTTCGCCGAGGCGCGGGCGCGCTCGAAGCGCCGCGCCGAGGGTGACACCGAGGTGTGGACCGACCCGCGGGAGGCCGGCGAGCTGCCGGACATCTACCTGGCCATGGGGCAGACCGCCGAGAACCTGGCCCAGGTGTACGACGTGACCCGCGAGGACATGGACGCCTTCGGGGTACGCAGCCAGAACCTTGCCGAGAAGGCCATCGCCGACGGCTTCTGGGCCCGGGAGATCACCCCGGTGACCACCCCGGACGGCACCGTGGTCGGCGCCGACGACGGGCCGCGTCCCGGCGTGACCCTGGAGGCGGTGGCCGGGCTGAAGCCGGTCTTCCGCCCGGACGGCCGGATCACCGCCGGCAACTGCTGTCCGCTCAACGACGGCGCCGCCGCCGTGGTGGTGATGAGCGCCCAGCGGGCGAAGGATCTCGGGTTGACTCCACTGGCCCGGATCGTCTCCACCGGCGTGACCGCGTTGTCGCCGGAGATCATGGGCCTCGGCCCGGTCGAGGCGTCCCGGCAGGCGCTCAGGCGGGCCGGCATGACGATGGACGACGTCGACCTGGTCGAGATCAACGAGGCGTTCGCCGCCCAGGTGATCCCCTCCTACCGGCAGCTCGGCATCCCCGAGGAGAAGCTGAACGTGATGGGTGGCGCCATCGCCGTCGGTCACCCGTTCGGCATGACCGGCGCCCGGATCACCGGAACCCTGCTCAACGCCCTGGAGTGGCACGACCGGACCATCGGCCTGGAGACCATGTGCGTCGGCGGCGGCCAGGGCATGGCGATGGTGCTGGAACGGCTGAACTGATCGTCGATTCGCCGGCACCGCGTCCGGGTATCCGGCCGTCATGGCTGCCGTGGTGGAACGGGAACGCAAGTACTCCGGTGACGACGGTTTCCGGCTGCCGGATCTGACGGGCTGTGGTGGCGTCGCGAGAATCTCCGACGCCACCACGCTCGACCTGGACGCGGTCTACCACGACACCGCCGACCTGCGGCTGGCCCGCAGCGGCTACGCGCTGCGCCGGCGCACCGGCGGCCACGACGCGGGGTGGCACCTGAAGGTCGGCGCGGCCGGCGGCCCTCGCACCGAGTACCAGGTCCCGGCCGGGCCGGACGACGGCGAGCCGCCGGCCGAGCTGGTCGGGCTCTTCCGGGCCGCCTCCCGGGGCGCGCCGGTCGCACCCGCGGCCCGGGTCACCACCCGGCGGCGGGAGCACCGCCTGCTCGACGGGCAGGGCCGGGTGCTGGCGGAGGTCGCGGAGGACGCCGTCGAGAGCCACGACCTGGTCAGCGACGAACGGCAGGCCTGGCACGAGGTCGAGGTCGAGTTGGTCGACGGCGACGACCGGCTGCTCGACGCGGTGGAGGTGAGGCTGCGGGAGGCGGGGGCACGACCGGTGTCCGTCTCGAAGTCCCACCGCGCGCTGGGCGGCCGGCTCGCCACCGTGCCGGCCCGGACGCGGCCGGATCGGGGCGCTCCCGTCGTCGACTACCTCCGCGCGCAACGGGACGCGCTGATCGCGAACCATCCGGCCGCCCGGCACGGGGACGAGAACGCCGTACACGACATGCGGGTCGCGGTTCGCCGGCTACGCGCCACGCTGCGGACCTTCCGGGGTCTGTGGGATCGGCGGGAGAGCGAGCAGCTCCGCGCCGAGCTGCGGTGGCTCGGCGCGCAGCTCGGCGCGGTCCGGGACGCTCAGGTGCTGGCGGCCCGGCTGACCACGGCCGTGGCGGCCGAACCACCCGAGTTGGTGCTCGGCCCGGTCGCCGCGCGGATCGCGGAACGGTTCGCCACCGACGTCGCCACCGCTCTCGACTCGCTGGCGCGGGCCTTCGACTCCGAGCGATACCCGCAGCTACTCACCCGGTTGGACCGGCTGGCGGAGGACACGACGGCGGATACGGTCACCCGGCGGTGGGTGATCCGCCGGGTCCGGCGGGCGCTGACCCGCGCCGACGACCGGCTGGACCGCGCCCTGTCCGGGTCGGGCCGGGGCGCGGAGCAGGCCACGGCGTTGCACGAGGCGCGCAAGGCGTACAAGGCGGCGCGCTACGCCGTCGAGGTGTGCGAACCCGCGGTGGGGAAGCCCGCCACGGCACTGCTGACCCGGTTGAAGGACCTTCAGAACCTACTCGGCGCGTACCAGGACTCGGTGATGACGCGGGAGGCGCTGCGGCGGGAGGCGCTGCGGGCGTACGCCGACGGCGAGAACACCTTCACCTACGGGCTGCTGCACGCCCGGCAGGCGACGGCAGAGCGGGATCTGGCCGCCGTCGCCGCCGCCCGGAGGCGGAGCGGTCGCCGGAAGGTACGCCGTTGGTTGAAGGGCTGACCGGTCAGAGCGCGGCCCGGGTCGCCGTCACGTCGTTCACGGCCCGGGCCAGCACCCCCTCGGACGGCCCGGCCGCGACCAGGTCGGCGGTGACGACCCGGAGTTGGTCGACCAGAGCTAGGTCGTTCGGCAGCCGGGGCACCGGCCGCCGCGGTCGGCCCTCGGCGTCCGCGCCCAGGTCGGCGATCTCCTGCACCAGCCGGTACACCAGGTCCGCGCGGGACGCGCCGCCGCCGTCCGGCACGGCCGTCCAGCGAGGCTGCTGCCAGTGCCCCACCTGACGGACCAGCAACCCCACCGCCCGGTCCAACTCCGCTGCACTCATCGCCGGTGAGTCTACGGCCGCAGGGGTGCGCCACGGTCAGCGCCGCAGGTAGCTGAGCAGCCGGAGGATCTGCCAGTACAGGAAGATCAACCCGACCAGCAGCCCGAAGGCACAGAGCCAGGCGTACCGGCGGGGCAGACCGCCCCGGACCGACCGTTCGATCTGGTCGAAGTCGAGGACGAAACTCAACGCCCCGGCGATGATGGCCACTCCGGAGAAGACGTACGGCAGCCAGCCCACCTGGCCGGTGAGGCTGTAGACCTCCACCCCCTGCCGGCCGGTGAAGAGCCGGAAGACCAGGTTCACCAGGGTCACCGCGAGCACCCCGAGCAGAGTGCCGATCACCAGGCGGGCCAGGCGTGGGGTGGCCCGGACCAGCCGGGCCCGGTAGAGCAGCGCCATGCCGAGGAACACCCCGAAGGTGCCCACCACGGCCTGCGCCACGATCCCGGGATAGACCGCCTCGAAGGACCGGCTCGCCACACCGAGCAGCAGCCCCTGGAGCAGGGCGTACCCGATGATCGGGGCCGGCTGGGTGATGCCACGCAGCGAGATCACCAGGACCAGCGCCACACCGGCGAGCGCGGTGCCGGCCAGTGCCGCGGGAAGCCACTGCGCCGGGGGTACGACGACCCAGGCCGCTGCCGCGACGGCTCCGGTGAGCAACAGCAGCCCGACGGCGCGGACCACCACGTCGTCGACCGTCACCGCCTCCGTGCCCCCGACCCCGGGCAGCCGGTGTTCCCGGCTGGTCTCGCCCAGCCGGTCCAGAACCGGATTGGCGCTTCGCACCCGCACCCCCTCGCCC
>NZ_SMKD01000050.1 GCF_004348595.1 Micromonospora sp. KC723 | reverse complement strand
GCCCGGGGGACGGCTGATCGCATAGGTGAATCCCTCACGTCGGGGATGTGAGCGTTAACAAACAGGAATTGTCAACGCAACAAATCAACCGAGTCAAGGATCTGAACGTGCCCTTTCCGCTGCGTAGGGGCGTGCTCACTCGCTCGCACCGGCACCACCTGCGGACGGCGGACGGCGCGGGGTTCGGTCACTGCGGGCGCGCTGCGCCGTGGAACCGGCAGGGAAGCCCGCCGAACCGACACGCCGTCCAGCCGGGACAGCACGGGTCGCCGCTCAGCGCGGCAGGACGGCACTGCTGGCCCGGGCCACCAGCATCGGCGGGACAGCCGGCCGGGTGACGCCGGAGACGGTCGCGTCGGTGTCGAGCAGCTCCAGCAGCGTCGCCACGCACCGGCGACCCACCTCGTCGAAGTCCTGCCGGATCGTGGTCAGCGGCGGCGACAGGTACTCGGCCTCCGGGATGTCGTCGAAGCCCACCACACTGACGTCGTCCGGCACCCGCCGGCCACGCTGGTGCAGGGCGCTCAGCAGGCCCAGCGCCTGGTGGTCGTTGGCGCAGAAGACCGCCGTGACATCCGGACGGTCGGCCAGGGACAGTCCGATCTCGTACCCCGAGCGGGGGCTCCAGTCCCCGACGAGAACCGGCGGCACCGGCCGGCCGGCCGCGTCCAGGGCCTGCCGCCAGCCCTCGAGCCGGTCGCGTGCCTCCAGCCAGTCCCGGGGGCCGCCGATATGCCACACCGTCTCGTGCCGCAGGCCGAGCAGGTGCTCCACGGCCATCCGCGCGCCGGTCACCTGGTCCACCGAGATGCTGGGCAGCACCCCCGCTCCCCCGCCGGCCTCGACGACCACGGCGGGCACCCCGGTGGGCAGCCCGTGCACCGCGACGGCCGCCGTCATCAACGGCGCGATGATGACGACCCCGGCCACCGACTGCTCGGTGAGGGCGTCGATGGCCGCGGTCATCCCGGTCCGGTCCAGCTGCTCCAACGTCACGATGTTGATGCCGTAACCGGCGGCCCGGGCGGCCCGTTCCACCCCCAGCAGGGTGGCGGCCGGGCCGTAGAGGATGGTGTCGAAGCTGACCACCCCGATGACCCGGGACCGCCGGCCGGCCAACCCCCGGGCCAGCGCGTTGGGGCGGTAGTTGAGCTGGTGCACGGCGCGCAGCACCCGCTCGCGGGTCTCCTGCCGGACGCTGGGGTGATTGTTGAGCACCCGCGACACGGTCTGGTGCGAGACCCCGGCGAGCCGGGCCACGTCGCTCATCACCGCGGCTCGCGTACCCGCCTGCTGACCCATGGCTACCCCCTCGTGCTCATCGTCGACCTGTGGTGATCGCGCCAACCGGCCGACGCGGACCCCGCGCGGGCGGTGGCCGGCGCGTCCCGGGTGCCATGGGGACGCGCCGGCCACCGCGGCGCGGCGCGGCGGTCAGAAGCCCCGGGCCAACCGGTAGTAGGCCTGGTTCCACCGCAGTTCGTCGGCGAGCCGCCGGGTGGTCGTGTCCGCGTCGATGACCACCAGCTCGGTGGAGACCATCTCGGACAGGTCGTACAGCTCCTCCACGCCGACGGCCTGGGACAGGACGGTGTGGTGCGGCGCGCCGGCGGTCAGCCAGGCCTCCGCCGACCGGGGCAGGTCCGGACGCGGTCGCCACACGGCCCGGGCCACCGGCAGCTTCGGCAACGGGTGCGGCGGGGCGACCACGTCGATCTCGTTGGCGACCAGCCGGAACCGCTCGCCCATGTCGGCCAGGCCGAGCACCACCGCCGGGCCGGCCTGGGCGTCGAAGACCATCCGCACCGGGTCCTCCCGGCCGCCGATGCCCAACGGGTGGATCTCCACGTTCGGGGTGTCCGCGGCGATGGACGGGCACACCTCCAGCATGTGCGCGCCGAGGACCAACTCCTGGCCGGGGGTGAGGTCGTAGGTGTAGTCCTCCATGAAGGACGTGCCGCCGGTGGTGCCGACCGACATCGCCTTCAGGGTGCGGACCAGCACCGAGGTCTTCCAGTCCCCCTCGCCGCCGAACCCGTAGCCGTCGGCCATCAACCGCTGCACCGCGATGCCGGGCAGCTGGCGCAGACCGCCGAGGTCCTCGAAGTTGGTGGTGAAGGCCCGGAACCCGCCGGCTTCGAGGAACTCGCGCAGCCCCGCCTCGATCCGGGCGGCGTAGCGCAGGGAGTCGTGCCGCTCCCCGCCCGGACGCAGCTCGGGCACCAACCGGTAGCTGTCGTCGTACTCCTTGACCAACTCGTCGACGCGCGCGTCCGCGACGGCGTCGACCGCCGCGACCAGGTCGTTGACGCCGTAGGTGTTGACCGAGACACCGAAGCGCAACTCCGCCTCGACCTTGTCGCCCTCGGTCACCGCCACGTCGCGCATGTTGTCGCCGAAACGGGCGAGCCGCAGCGACCGCATCTCGGCGTGGCCGACCGCGGCCCGGACCCAGGCCGCGACCCGGGCGGTGACCTGCGGGTTGCTCACATGGCCGGCGACGGTCTTGCGGGCCACCCCGAGCCTGGTCTGCACGAACCCGAACTCCCGGTCGCCGTGCGCGGCCTGGTTGAGGTTCATGAAGTCCATGTCGATCTCGGACCAGGGCAGCGCCACGTTGGCCTGGGTGTGCAGGTGAAGCAGCGGGGTGCGCAGCGCGTCCAGTCCGGAGATCCACATCTTCGCGGGTGAGAAGGTGTGCATCCAGGCGATCACGCCGACCGCGCCCTGGACGGCGGCGTCGCGGCAGACCGCCAGGATCTCGGCGCTGGAGGTGAGGACCGGCTTCCACACGACCCGGGCGGGGACGGCGGGATCGGCGTCGAGCCGCGCGGCGATCTGCCGGGACTGCTCGGCCACCTGCTGCAGGGTCTCCGGGCCGTACAGACCCTGGCTCCCGGTGAGGAACCAGACCTCGGGGGCCGGCGATGGGTCAGTCATGGGGTTGCCTTCCGGTGTAACGGTCGGGATTACTTCTTGCGGATGCCGACGAGACGCTGGAGCAGGATGAAGGCGAACAGCAGAGCGCCGATCACGATCTTGGTCCACCACGAGCTGAGGGTGCCGTCGAAGGTGATCAGCGTCTGGATCACACCGAGCACCAGGACACCCAGCACGGTGCCGAACACGTAGCCCGAGCCGCCCGTCAGCAGGGTGCCGCCGATGACCACCGCGGCGATCACGTCCAGCTCCATGCCGACGGCGATCAGTGGCGCGCCGGAGAGGGTGTAGAAGGAGAGCAGGATGCCGCCGACCGCCGAGCAGAGCCCGCTGATGGTGTAGACGGCGATCTTCGTACGCCCCACCGGCAGGCCCATCAGCAGGGCCGACTGCGGGTTGCCGCCGATGGCGTACACGTTGCGCCCCAGCCGGGTGTACGCCAGCGTGAACGCCGCCACCCCGACCACCGCCAGGGCGATCAGCACGCTCACCGAGACGAAGTTCTCCCCGATCCGGATGCGCTCCTGCGCCGCCGACGTCCAGAACCCTTCGGTGATCGGGATGGACGTCGAGCTGATCCAGGTGCACATGCCCCGGGCGAAGAACATCCCGGCCAGGGTGACGATGAACGGCTGGATGTCGAAGAAGTGGATGACGCAGCCCATCGCGAAACCCAACGTCGGGCCGATCAGCAGCGCGACCACCAGCACCAACGCGGGATTCACCCCGTCGCGCAGCAGTGACGCGGAGACCATCGCGGTCATCGCCACCACCGAGCCGACCGACAGGTCGATGCCGCCGGTGAGGATCACGAAGGTCATCCCCACCGCGACGACGAGCAGGAAGCCGTTGTCGATGAAGATGTTGAAGACGACCTGGATGTTGGAGAAGGCACGGTACTGCGAGACGCCGACGCCGTACATGACGAGCAGCAGCACGAAGGTGGCCAGCACCGGCACGTGCCGTTGCGGCACCCGCCACCAGGCCCGGTCGGCGCGTACGGCCAGTGGTGTGGTGGTCATGCCGGGACCTGCTCCTTCTGCTTCTCGGCGGTCGGCGCCGGGGGCGGTGCCAGCGGCCGCTTCCGGCGGAACCGGGCGCGGAACGCCGGGGCCTGGATGAGGCAGACCGCGATCACCACCACGGCCTTGAACAACAGCGCCGTCTGCGGGTCGATGTTCATGGCGTACACCGAGGTGGTCAGGGTCTGGATGATCAGCGCGCCGACGATGGTGCCGCTGAGGTAGAACCGGCCGCCGGCCAGCGAGGTGCCGCCGATGACCACGGCCAGGATCGCGTCGAGCTCCACCCAGAGGCCGGCGGCGTTGCCGTCGGCGCTGGAGACGTTCGCGGTCATCATGAACCCGGCGATCGCCGCGCAGGCCGCGCTGACCACGTACACCAGCAGGGTGATCCGCCGGGAGCGGATGCCGGCCAGCCGGCTGGCCTCGGCGTTGCCACCGACCGATTCGATGATCATGCCGAGCGCGGTGCGCCGGGTCAGCACCGCCACGATCACCGCCACCACCAGGGCGATGATGATCGCGAACGGCAGGGTGAGCAGGTGCCCCACCCCGATCGTCTTGTACGGCTCGCTGTTGATGGTGATGATCTGACCGGAGGTGATCAGCTGGGCCAGGCCACGACCGGCGACCATCAGGATCAGCGTGGCGATGATGGGTTGGATGCCGATGACGGCGACCAGCACCCCGTTCCAGACGCCGAGCACCAGCGCGAGGCCGAACGCGATGGCCAGCGCCGTGAACACGCCGCCGAGGCTGTTCTGGTCGGGTTGCTCGCTGATCCACAGGCAGGCCACCGCGCCGCTGACCGCGACCACGGAGCCCACCGACAGATCGATGCCGCCGGTCGCGATGACCAGGGACATGCCCAACGCCACCAGGATGAGGGGCGCGCTGAGCCGGACGATGTCGATCAGGCTGCCGTACAGGTGACCGTTCTTCAGCTCGACCGACAGGAAGCTCGGCCGGTACACGGTGTTCGCCACCAGCAGCACGACCAGCATCACCAGCGGCCAGAACAGCCGGTGGCCGGTAACCGGCGCGAGACGCGCCTTGACTGTGCTCATGCCTTCTCCAACCCTTCCTGCCGGGCGCCACTGGCGATGGCCCGCATCACGCGGTCGGCGTCGAGGGATTCGTCGTTGGTGAGCTGGGCGACGAGCTGCCGGTCCCGCATCACGGCGACCTTGTGGCTGAGCCGCAGCACCTCCTCCAGCTCCGCGGAGATGAACAGCACCGCCATGCCGCCGTCGGAGAGCTGCGCCACCAGGCGCTGGATCTCGGTCTTCGCACCGATGTCGATGCCCCGGGTCGGTTCGTCCAGGATCAGCAGCCGCGGCTCGGTGATCAGCCAGCGGGCCAGCAGCACCTTCTGCTGGTTGCCGCCGGAGAGGTTGCGCACCGGCCTTTCCGGGTCGGCCGGACGGATGCTCAGCGCCTCGATCCAGCGCTGCACCAGCTCGTCCTGCTTGCGCCGGGGCACCGGCCGCAGCCAGCCCCGGGCGGCCTGCATGGCCAGGATGATGTTCTCCCGCACCGACAGCTCGCCGATCAGGCCCTCGGTGCGGCGGTTCTCTGAGCAGAAGGCGATGTCGCGGTCGATCGCGGCGATCGGGTTGCGGATCGTGGTGGGTTTGCCGTCGACGACGAGCTGCCCCTTGTCGGCGCGGTCCGCGCCGAAGAAGAGCCGTGCCACCTCGGTGCGACCCGAACCGAGCAGCCCGGCCATGCCGACCACCTCACCGGCGTGGATGGTCAGGCTGAACGGCGCCACCGCGCCGCTGCGCCCGAGCCCGTCGGCCTCGACCAGCGGGCTGCCCTCGGCCACCCGGGCCGGGTCCTTGCCGGCCTCGGAGTCGAGCTGCTCCAACGCGTCGAGTTCCTTGCCGATCATCTTCTCGACCAGGGCGAGCTGGGGCAGGTCGGCGGTGAGGTACTCGCCGACCAGGCGGCCGTTGCGCAGCACCGTGATCCGGTCGGCGATGCCGTAGACCTGGTCGAGGAAGTGGGTGACGAAGAGGATCGCGATGCCCTGGTCGCGGAGCTGGCGCATGATCCGCAGCAGCTGCGCGACCTCGTCGGCGTCCAGGCTGGAGGTCGGCTCGTCGAGGATGAGCACCCGGGCCTGCACGTCGACGGCGCGGGCGATGGCCACCATCTGCTGCACCGCCAGCGAGTAGCTGCCGAGCAGCTCACTGACGTCGATGTGCAGGTCGAGGCGGGCCAGCGCCTCCTGTGCCTGGCGCCGCATCTGGCGCCAGTTGATCGCGCCGCCTCGGCGCGGCTCGCGGCCGATGAAGATGTTCTCCGCCACCGACAGGTTGGTGCAGAGGTTGACCTCCTGGTACACGGTGCTCACGCCGGCCGCGGCGGCCTGCATCGGCCCGGTGAAGGAGACCTGGGTGCCGTCGAGGGTGATGGTGCCGGCGTCCGTGCCGTAGACGCCGGTCAGCACCTTGATCAAAGTGGACTTGCCGGCGCCGTTCTCGCCCATCAGGGCGTGGACCTCACCGGGGAAGAGCCGGAAGTCGACGCCGTCGAGGGCCCGTACTCCCGGGAAGTGTTTGCTGATCGCGGTCATCGTCAGGACCGGATGCCTCTGCGACATCCCACCAGACCTTTCGTGGTGTGCGGCGGTGCGGGGCGGTCGCGACCGCCCGTGGCGGACGCGGTCCGTCGGCGCGTGCGGCGCGGGAGGGCGGTCGGGCCGGTGGTGTCGTCGACACCACCGGCCCGACGCCGTCACGGCGAGGATTCGCCGCCCGGGAACGCCGCGTGGGGACGCGGCGGGCCGGTCAGTACTTGCGGGTGGGCAGGGCGGCCTTCGCCTGCTCCTGGGTGAACGTGGTCTCCTCGGTCTCGACGCGGGCGGGGACCTCCTCGCCGGCCTTGACCTTCTTCACCAGGTCCATCAGCTGAGGGCCGAGCAGCGGGCTGCACTCCGCGATGAAGTTGAACTTCCCGTCGGCGAGGGCCTGCATACCGTCCTTGACCGCGTCGATGGTGATGATGGTGATGTCCTTGCCCGGCACCTTGCCGGCCGCGGTGATCGCCTCGAGCGCGCCCAGACCCATGTCGTCGTTGTGCGCGAAGAGCACGTCGATCTTCGGGTTGGCCTTCAGGAACTGCTCCATGACCTGCTTGCCGCCGGCGCGGGTGAAGTCGCCGCTCTGCGAGGCGACGACCTTCAGGTTCGGGTTGGCGGCGATCGCCTCGGCGAAGCCCTTCTTGCGGTCGTTGGCCGGCGCCGAGCCGGTGGTGCCCTGCAGCTCGACGATGTTCACCGGGCCGGTCGCGGCCTGCTTCTCCTTGACCAGCCACTCACCGGCGAGGCGGCCCTCCTTGACGAAGTCCGAGCCGATGAAGGTCTTGTAGAGGCTCTTGTCGGCCGAGTCGACGGCGCGGTCGGTCAGGATCACCGGGATCTTGGCGTCCTTGGCCTCCTTGAGCACGGTGTCCCAGCCCGACTCCACCACCGGCGAGAAGGCGATCACGTCGACCTTCTGCTGGATGAAGTTGCGGATCGCCTTGATCTGGTTCTCCTGCTTCTGCTGGGCGTCGTCGAACTTCAGCTCGATCCCGGCCGCCGCGGCGGCCTCCTTGATCGAGGTGGTGTTCGCGGTACGCCAGCCGCTCTCCGCGCCGACCTGGGAGAAGCCGAGCACGATCTTGCCGTCGCCGCCGGCGCTGTCGCCGGTGTCGCTGTTGCCGCAGGCGGTCAGCCCGCTGGCCAGCAGGCCGGCGGCGAGCAGCGCGCCGAGGCCGCGACGGGTGATGGTGGTACGGGTCATGTGATGACTCCTTTGGGGGTGAGGTGGGTCACCGGGCTCCGGGCGTCGGGGCACGCCGGACGACGGAGCCGGTGGGTGGTGCGGTGGTGCGTCGGGTCGGCCGACCCCTTGGGGGCGGGTCCGGCCGGCCCGACCAGGGCCGGGTCAGGACTTCGCGGAACCGGAGCCCGGCTGGCCGTAGACGTTCTGGTAGCGGTCGTAGAGCGAGTCGATGTCGGCCTGGGTCATCGGCACCGGGGTGCCGAGCGTCCGGGCCAGGTGCGCGGTGCGGGCCACGTCCTCGCACATCACCGCGGCCTTCACCGCGGCGCGGGCGTCCTTGCCGATGGTGAAGACGCCGTGGTTGCGCATCAGCACCGCCGGGGAGCGGTGCCCGGACAGGGTGGCGACGATGCCCTTGCCGATGTCGTCGCCGCCGATGAGGGCGAACGGACCCACCGGGATCTCTCCGCCGAACTCGTCGGCCTGGGCGGTGAGGTGACACGGGATGGACTCGCCGCACGCCGCCCACGCGGTGGCGTAGTTGCTGTGCGTGTGGACCACGCCGCCCACCTCCGGCATCGCCCGGTAGACGTACGCGTGCGCGGCCGTGTCGCTGGACGGGGAGAGGTCCCCGTCGACCACGACCCCGTCGAGGTCGCAGACGATCATGTTGTCGGGTCGCAGGTCGTCGTAGGAGACCCCGCTGGGCTTGATGACCATCAGGTCGTGGCCGGGCACCCGGGCCGAGACGTTCCCGGCCGTCCAGGCGACCAGGTGGTAGCGGACCAGTTCGGCGTGCAGGGCCGCCACGGTCTCCCGCAGTCGGGTCACCTCGGTGGGCAGCGTACGGCTCATGCCAGCACCTCCTGGGGGGTCGCCGGCGCGGCCGGCGTGGATTCGGCCGCCCCGCGGGCGGCGTTACGGATGGCGCGCAGGCGCAGCAGTGTCTCGTCGCCGCCGCGTCCGAAGTGGTCGTGCAGTCGGCGGTACTCGGCGTACAGGGCGTCGTAGGCGCGGGCCCGCTCCGGGTCGGGCCGGTAGACGTCCCGGTCGACCCGGCCCATCGCCGCCGACGCCGCGGCCACGTCGGGGTACGCCCCGGCGGCCACCGCCGCGTGGATCGCCGAGCCGAGCGCCGGACCCTGCGCCGAGCCGATGATGCCCAGCGGGCGCTGGGTGACGTCGGCGTAGATCTGCATCAGCAACTCGTTCTTGGTCAGGCCGCCGGCGACGATCACCTCGTCCACCGGCACGCCCGCCTCGGCGAACGCCTCGATGATCATCCGGGTGCCGTACGCGGTGGACTCCAGCAACGCCCGGTAGACGTCCGGCGGCCGGGTGGCCAGGGTGAGGCCGACGATCATCCCGCTGAGGTGGTGGTTGACCAGCAGCGAACGGTTGCCGTTCCACCAGTCGAGCGCGACCAGGCCGTGCGCGCCGACGGGCTGGGCGGCGGCGGCCGCGGTCAGCTCCTCGTGCGAGGCCCAGCCGGCCGGCGCGGCGTGCTCGACGAACCAGCCGAAGATGTCGCCGACCCCGCTCTGTCCGGCCTCGTAGCCCCAGGCGCCGGCGCTGATGCCGCCGTCGACCACGCCGCACATGCCGGCCACCTCCGCCAGCTTCGTGCCGTTGACGACGTGGCAGGTGGAGGTGCCCATGATGGCGACCAGCCGACCGGGCTCGATGGCCTGGGCGGAGGCGGCGGTGACGTGGGCGTCGACGTTGCCGACCGCCACCGCGATGCCCTCGGGCAGGCCGGTCCAGGCGGCGGCCTGCGCGGACAGCCCGCCCGCCCGGGCGCCCAGCGGCGCAAGCGGCCCGTCGATCTTGGTGACGAAGTCGGCGAAGTCGGGGTTCAGGGCGGCCAGGTAGTCCCGGGACGGGTACCGGCCGTCCTGGCGGATGCCCTTGTAGCCGGCGGTGCAGACGTTGCGGGTCTCGACGCCGCAGAGCTGCCAGACGACCCAGTCGGCGGCCTCGATCCACCGCTCGGCCCGGGCGTAGACCTCCGGGTCCTCCTCCAGCAACTGCAGGCCCTTGGCGTACTGCCACTCGGCGGAGATCTTGCCGCCGTAGCGGCCGATCCACGGCTCGCCGCGCTCGTGGGCGAGGGCGTTGATCCGGTCGGCCTGCCCCTGGGCGGCGTGGTGCTTCCACAGCTTCACCCAGGCGTGCGGCCGGGTGCGCAGCTCGGGCACCTCGCACAGCGGGGTGCCGTCGGCCAGGGTGGGCAGCACGGTGCAGGCGGTGAAGTCGATGCCGACGCCGACCACCCGGGCCGGGTCGACGCCGCTGGCGGCCAGGGCGGCCGGGACGGCCTGCCGGAACACCTCGCGGTAGTCGTCCGGGTCCTGCAGGGCCCAGTCCGCCGGCAGTTCCCGGCCGTCGGCGGCGGTGAGGAACCGCTCCATCACCGCGTGGCGGTACTCGTGCACCGCCGTGCCCAGCTCGGCACCGTCGGCGACCCGCACCACCAGCGCCCGACCGGACAGCGTGCCGAAGTCGACGCCGACGACGTACTGGTCGTCGGGTCCTGCGCCTACGTCCATGAACATCCTCCACTCACCTGCTGGGGCACAGTGTTAGCGCTCACATCGGGTTGGGTCAAGACACGTTTCGAAACATCTTCGACTCCGAGGCCAGCCCACTTGGCGGCCCGAGCACCCGGGCGAGCCGCGCGACCGCCCTTTCACCTGGCCCGACGAACGCCGCCGGCCCGGCCGGACGGCTTCCCTAACGATCCGGTCACGGCCGCGCCGGGCCGGGGTGCCGCCGCCGGGTACCCCGCCGTAGCACGCCGGTCATCAGGGTATTGACCGTGGGACACGCGCCCGTAATACTCGCTGCCTGTTAGCGCTCACATCGATGGCACCCGCGGGCACTCCGCCGTGCGCGGAACGGCCTGCCACGCGGCCCCGACGTCCACGCACGACGCTCAGGAGGCACTGTGTTCCGACCACAACCACTGCTCGCGGCGGCGACCGCCGCGCTGGTGGCCGTCACCCTCACCACGGCGGCCCCCGGAGCGGCCCGGGAACCGGCCCCACAGCCGGAGTACACCGTCACGGTCGACCCCGCCGCCCCCGGTGTCGCCATCAGCGACTCCCACTACGGGGTGTTCTTCGAGGACATCAACTACGCCGCCGACGGCGGCCTGTACGCGGAGCTGGTCCGCAACCGGTCCTTCGAGTTCCTGCCCAGGGACCACGCGTCGTTCACCGGGATGACGGCCTGGACGCCGAGCGCCACCGACGGCGGCTCCGGCACCGCGACCACGGTCGACGACGCCCACCGGCTCAACGACCGCAACCGCACCTACCTGCGGCTGGACCTGGCCAACCCCGGCGGCGGCCGGTACGGCGTCACCAACGCCGGCTGGAACAAGGGGGTGACCCTGACCGCCGGGGCCCGGTACGACTTCTCGGTCTGGGCCCGCACCGAGGCGCCCCGGGGCACCCCGCTGTCGGTCACCCTGCACGACGCCGCCGGTGAACCCCTCGCCGCACCACTGACCGTGATCGTGCGGGGCGACAGGTGGACCAGGTACAAGGGAACCCTGCTCGCCGCCCGCGACACCGACGCCGCCCGGCTGTCGGTCCGCGGCGCCGGCACCGGCACGCTGCGCCTCGACATGGTCTCGCTGTTCCCCCGGGACACCTTCCGGGGCCGTCCCAACGGTTTGCGCCGTGACCTCGCCGAGAAGATCGCCGCGCTGAGGCCCGGCTTCGTCCGCTTCCCCGGCGGCTGCCTGGTGAACACCAACAGCATGGCCGGCTACGACGCCGCCTCCAACTGGGAGCGGGCCCGGTCGTACCAGTGGAAGGACACCGTCGGGCCGGTCGAGACCCGCGCCACCAACGCCAACTTCTGGGGCTACAACCAGACCTACGGCCTGGGGTACTTCGAGTACTTCCAGTTCGCCGAGGACATCGGCGCGATGCCCCTGCCGGTGGTGCCCGCCCTGGTCACCGGGTGCGGCCAGAACCGCGCCACCAACGACGAGGCGCTGCTGCGCCGGCACATCCAGGACACCCTCGACCTGATCGAGTTCGCGACCGGACCGGCCACCTCGACGTGGGGCGGACTGCGCGCCTCGATGGGGCACCCCGAGCCGTTCCGGCTCACCCACGTCGCGGTCGGCAACGAGGAGAACCTGCCGGACGCCTACTTCGCCAACTTCGAGAAGTTCCGCGCCGCGATCAAGGCGGCCCACCCGCAGATCACCGTGATCGGCAACTCCGGCCCCGACGACCAGGGCACCACCTTCGACCGGCTGTGGGAGCTCAACCGTGCCGCCGGCGTCGAGATGGTCGACGAGCACTACTACAACAGCCCGGCCTGGTTCCTGCAGAACAACACCCGCTACGACGCCTACGACCGCAACGGGCCGAAGGTGTTCCTCGGCGAGTACGCCTCGCAGGACAACAAGCTGTTCAACGCGCTGGCCGAGGCGTCGTACATGACCGGGCTGGAACGCAACGCCGACGTGGTGCGGATGGCCGCGTACGCGCCGCTGCTGGCCAACATCGACCACGTCCAGTGGCGGCCAGACATGATCTGGTTCGACAACGACGAGTCCTGGGGCTCCACCAGTTACCAGGTGCAGAAGCTGTTCATGAACAACGTCGGCGACCGTACCGTGCCGAGCCGGGTCACCGGCCCGACCGCCGAGCCGACGGCGATCACCGGAGCGATCGGACTGTCCACCTGGGCCACCTCCGCCAGCTACGACGACGTCCGGGTCACCACGCCCGACGGGACGGTGCTGTTCGCCGACGACTTCTCCGCCGGGGCCGGGGCCTGGACGCCGCTGGCCAACCGGGGCAGCTGGTCGGTGGTGGACGGGGCGTACGTCCAGTCCGACACCGGCGCCCAGGACACCCTGGTCAAGGCCGCTGACGTCACCGTCGGCGACTACGACCTGACGCTCAAGGCGCGCAAGAACGCCGGCGCGGAGGGCTTCCTCATCGCGTTCGGCGTGAAGGACTCCGGCAACTTCTACTGGTGGAACCTCGGTGGCTGGAACAACACCCAGGGCGCGGTGGAGAAGGCCACCGGCGGCGCGAAGGAGACCCTGCTCGCCAAGCCCAACAGCATCACCACCGGCACCACGTACGACATCCGGATCCAGGTCCGGGGCACCAAGGTGACGCTGCTGCTCAACGGCCAGGTGTGGGGCAGCTTCACCGACGACCGGGTGACCCGGCCGTTCACCCAGGTCGTCACCCGCGACGACGCCACCGGCGAGCTGATCGTCAAGGTCGTCAACGCGCAGGACAAGGCAGCTGTGACCCGGGTCGACCTGGGCGGGTTGGCGGTGGCCGACACCGCCCGGGCGACCGTGATCAGCGGTGACCCCGGCGAGGCGAACACCCGGACGGCCGAACCGATCCAACCGGTCACCAGCACCCTGCGCGGGATCAGTGGCGACTTCGTCCACACCTTCCCGGCGAACTCCGTCACCTTCCTGCGCCTGCGGACCAAGTGAGGTACCACGATGACGTACGCGTTGAGCCGGCGTAACCTGCTACGCGGCAGCCTGGGGGTGGCGACGACCGGCCTGGTCGGCGGGCTCGCCTCCGCGGCCACCGCGGCTCCCGCCGCCCCGGGGGCCACCACCGCTCCCCCGGCCCCCACGGCGAGCGCCGCCCTGCGGCCGGTGCCCGTCCGCCCCGACGCCGAGGTCTACGGCGTCACCACCGTCGACCCGCTGATCCGGCAGCGGGCCGACCCGTTCATCACCCTGCCGGTGGACGGGACGTACTACTTCACCGGCTCCGTGCCCGAGTACGACCGGATCGTCGTACGGGGCGCCCCCACCATCGCCGGCCTCGCCACCGCCGCCGAGTCGGTCATCTGGCGGCGACCGGCGAGCGGCAAGATGGGCGGGCACATCTGGGCCCCGGAGCTGCACCGCATCGACGGCCGCTGGTACATCTACTTCGCCGCCGGGGACTCCGACAACGTCTTCCGGATCAGGATGTACGTGCTGGAGTCCGCGCTGGCCGACCCCCGGGACCCGGCCGGCTGGCGACTGCGCGGCCAGATCGCCACCGAGTGGGAGGACTTCTCCCTGGACGCGACGACCTTCGCGCACCGGGGCCGCCGGTACCTGGTGTGGGCGCAGGCCGAGCCGGAACTGACCGGCACGAACCTGTACATCGCGGAGATGGACACGCCCTGGTCGATCCGGACCAAGCCGGTCCGCATCGCGACCCCCACCCGCGGCTGGGAGAAGCAGGGCTTCACGGTCAACGAGGGCCCGGCGGTGCTCGTCCGCAACGGACGGGTCTTCATGACCTTCTCCGCCAGCGCGACCGACTCCCGCTACTGCATGGGGCTGCTGACCGCCGACGCCGAGGCGGACCTGCTCGACAACGCCTCGTGGGTGAAGACGCCGGAGCCGGTGTTCGTCACCCACGAACGGACGAGGCGCTACGGGCCGGGACACAACTCGTTCACCGTCGCCGAGGACGGGGTGACCGACGTGCTGGTCTACCACGCCCGGGACTACCGGGACATCACCGGCGACCCGCTGTACGACCCGAACCGGCACGCCCGGGTGCAGAAGCTGTACTGGCACTCCGACGGTTCCCCCCTGTTCGGGGTACCGGTCGGCGAGGGCGGCCCGATCGTGCGCCTCTCCCCCGCCGACGCGTCCCGCGCGTTCCTGCGCCACTACGAGTACGTGCTGCGGGTGGACACCGGGGTCCGTGAGCTGGCCGACAGCCAGTTCCGGTTCGTGCCGGGCCTGGCCGGCGGGGACACCGAGTCGATCCAGTCGGTCAACTTCCCCGACCGGTACGTCCGGGTGGTCGACGGCGTCGTACGGATCGACCCGGTGACGGCCGGCAGCGCCGAGGCGGCCTCGGCGAGCTTCCGCCGGGTGCCCCAGGGCAGGGGCGGCGTCGCGGTGCAACTCGCCACGGACGCCGGCGCGTACCTGCGGCACGACCGCGGCCGGCTGACGGTGGGCGCCCTGGCGGGACGCGCCACCATCTTCCTGCTGAGCTAGCGACGACGGGTCGCCCCACCCGGGGCCGACCCGCACCGCGCGGACGTGCCGCCCCGGCTGCCCGGGGCGGCACGTCGGTCAGCGGGCCAGCAGTCGCGGCTCCCTGACCACATCGGCCCCGGGCCGCGCCGACCGGACGGCGACGCAGGCGCGCGACGCCGGGCTGCTGGCGGCCGTCGCGGCACTCCGGCCGGGGGATCGACCCGCGCCGGCGGATCGGGGAGACTCCGATGGTGGTCAACGACGAGCCGGGCTGCCGCGACCACCCGAACGAGCGGGACGGTCGCCGACGCGCCGGTGCGGGGCAGGCGAGCCCGCACGCCGCCACCGGGGGCGAAGCCGGCGGACCGCTCGCCGGGGTACGCGTCGTCGAACTGGCCAGCCTCGCGCCGGCGACCGGGCCGTTGCAGCGCGGCCGGCGGCTCGTCGCGCTGGACCTGAAGTCACCCGGCGGGGTGGCCGACCTGCTGCGCCTGGTGGAACGCGCCGACGTGCTGGTCGAGGCGTACCGGCCGGGGGTGGCCGAGCGGCTCGGTGTCGGGCCGGACACCTGCCGGCGGCGCAACCCCGGCCTGGTGTACGCCCGGATGACCGGCTGGGGCCAGGATGGCCCGTTGGCCCCCCGGGCCGGCCACGACATCGACTACCTCGCGGTGGCCGGCGCGCTGGAGCCGCTGGGCCGCGCCGGGGAACGCCCGCACGCCCCACTGAACCTGCTCGGCGACTTCGCCGGTGGCGGGTTGCTGCTCGTGGTCGGCGTGCTGGCCGCGCTGCTGGAACGGGAACGCTCCGGCGTCGGCCAGGTCGTCGACGCCGCGATGGTCGACGGTTCGGCGTTGCTCACCGCGTTCCTGCACGGCATGATCGGCGCCGGGCTGTGGACCGCGCCGCGTGGCCGCAACCTGCTCGACGGCGGCGCCCCGTTCTACGACACGTACCGCACCGCCGACGACGGGTTCGTGGCCGTCGGCGCGCTGGAACCGGCGTTCTTCGCGGCCCTGCTGACCGGCCTCGGGCTGGCCGACGAGGACCTGCCCGCCCAGTACGACCCGAGCGGCTGGCCGCGACTGCGCCGCCGGTTCACCGACCGGTTCGCCGAACGCACCCGGGACGAGTGGGCCGAGGTCTTCGCCGGCCTCGACGCGTGTGTGGTTCCGGTGCTCGCCCCCACCGAGGCGCACCGGCATCCGCACAACGCCGCCCGGGGCACCTTCGTCACCGTCGGCGGGGAGGTGCAGCCCGCGCCGGCCCCCCGGTTCGGGCGTACCCCGGCGGCGGTGCCACGGCCGGCACCGGACCCGCGGCGGGATCTGCTCGACGTGGCGGACGTGCTGGCGGGGTGGCCGTCCCGGTCGTGACCGTACGGCCCGAAGGGGCTGGCCGCCGGGGCCGGCCGCGGGTACGGCACCGGCCGTGGGTGGGCGCCGGGCGCGTTCAACCACGAGTCCCGGCGCCGGTTGTGGCCCGGCGACGTCGCGATGTCGCGCGGGTGACTAGGCCGAGCGGCGCAGTTCGCGCCAGCCCTGGCCGCCGGCACGCCAGGAGTCCGCCAGGATGCTCGCCGAGCTGCGGCTGCCGCACTCCAGCACCTCGGATCGGCCCTGCGCGCCACCGATCTGCGCCTGAACCTCCCAGCGCCGCCCGTCGGTACGGATGTACACGTCACGGCGCCCCCGAGGCGTGGCGTCCCCGTTCCACCAGTGCTCTTCGACGATCACCTGGCGACCGTACCAGTCAGCGAGCGGCCGGTCGGAGGCGTGACGGCAACGGTCCGGGCACGATACGGTCGCCGACCGCAGGCCGATGACAGTCCGTCATCGGCTCCGCACCTTCCGCGACCGGCAGGGTCGACACGCGTCCTCCTCGGCACGGGTGTCGGCTTTGCGCACGGGGGACAACGCCGCAGGGGCCCGCGTGAGAGCCTCGACGGGACGCCGCCTCACCCGTCACGCACCCCTCCACCAACCAGGAGCCCACATGCCCCGCACACCGCTGGCGAGGCCGCTGCACCGCCTGCTCGCACTGGCCCTCGCCCTCCTCCTCGGCGCCGCCGCCCTGCCCGACGCGCCCGCCCGGGCAGCGGCCCCGCTGCCGGCTGACCACCCGGCGGCAGCCGCCGCGGCGACTTGGTCGGTGGTGCCGGGGCCCGCCCGTCCCGGGTCGGCGCCCGCGACGGTGAACTACGGCGGCGACCGCTGGTTGTTCACCACCACGAACCGGGGTCACGTCCGGATGAACCGCTTCTCGCTGACCACGCAGACCTGGTCGGGCTGGGCGGCGGTCCCGGGCTGGCCGATCGCCAGGGACACCCCGTCGGCCGTGGTGTACGGCGGCGACCTGCGGCTGTTCGTCCGCACCGCCACCGGGCACGTCCGCACCGCCCGGTACAACCTCTCGACCGGAACCTGGTCGGCCTGGGTGACCGTCCCCGGCTCGAAGGGAGCCGAGTCGGCGCCCGCCACCGTCGTCTACGGCGGTGACCTGCACGTGTTCGTTCAGGGCACCGGCGGGACGGTGCGCACCACCCGCTACACGCTGATCACCGACTCCTGGTCCGGCTGGGGTGCGGTGCCCGGCGCGCCACCGGTCACGTCCGCTCTCACCACCACCGTTTACTTCGGGCATCTGCACCTGGCGGTCCGCGGCGTCGGCGGCACAATCCACACGACCCGTTACACCCTCACCACCGACGGCTGGGCCCCCTGGACGACGGCCCCGGGCCCGCTGCGGGCGACATCCGCGCCGACCCTCAGCGCCTACGACAGCGGCCTGCACGTGACGGTCCGCGCCCGCGGCGGCCTGCTGCACACCATCCGGTACGACGTGCCGACCGACGCCTGGTCCTCGTGGCGCGCCGTCGCCGGGGCACCACGGGCCACCTCCGCGCCGGTGGCCGCCGGAGGGTCCGCGGTCTTCGTCCGAGGCCCGGGGCACGAGATCCACTACGGCGGCATCGACGGGTGACACGGCGGTCGGCTGCGTCACCGAGGTGGGGCAGCCGACCGCACCGGCGGTGGGCGCCGTCCCGCGACGGTCGCCCGGCGGGCCGGCCGGCTCCGACGCGCCGGGTGCCGCCGGATCGGTCCGGTCACCTCCGGGGCGGCATCCGCAGGCCCGCCAGGCCGCCGTCGACGGCCAGGGTGGTCCCGGTGACCGCGCCGGCCGCCGGCGCGGCGAGGTACACCACGGCAGCCGCCACCTCCGCCGCGGTGACCAGCCGGCCGGTGGGTTGCCGGGCGGCGAGCCGCCGCCGTTCGGCCTGCGGATCGGGCGCGGCGGCGAGTAGCCGCGCCACCCACGGCGTGTCCACGGTGCCCGGGGCCACGCAGTTGACCCGGATGCCGTCGCCCACCAGGTCGGCGGCCATGGCGAGGGTCAGCGCGTGCACGGCGCCCTTGGACGCGGAGTAGAGGGCACGGCGGGGCAGACCGGCGCCGGCGGCGATGGACGAGATGTTGACGATCGCGGGGTGCGACGAGCGGCGCAGGTACGGCAGCGCCGCGCTGGTGGTGCGGGCCACCCCGGTGACGTTGACGTCCAGCACCCGCGCCCACTGCTCGTCGTCGTTCTCCTCGACACCGCCGACCGCCGAGATCCCGGCGTTGTTGACCAGGATGTCGACGCCGCCGAACGCCTCGGCCACGGCGTCGACGGCGGCGGTGACCCCCGCCCGGTCGGCGACGTCGGCGGGCACCGGGTGGACCCCGGGGTGCCGCGGCGCCCCCGACGGGTCCAGGTCGAGCACCCCCACCCGGGCGCCGGCGGCCAGCAGCGCCTCGGTGCAGGCGCGGCCGATCCCGGAACCGCCACCGGTGACCACCGCGACCAGTCCGTCACATCTCACGGTCCTCCCCCTCCCCCGCCGGTCGGGCTGGACGCCACGCCGGGCCGTCCGGGTACGTGTAGGTGGCGATGCTCTCCGGGTGTAACTCGGCGGAGAAGCCCGGCGCGATCGGGGCCAGGTAGTTGCCGTCGCGCAGCACAACCGGGGTGCGGAAGTGTTCGTGCAGGTGGTCGACGTACTCGATGGTCCGGTCCCGGATGCTGCCGGAAACCGCGACGAAGTCGAACATCGCCAGGTGCTGCACGAGTTCGCAAAGGCCGACGCCACCGGCGTGCGGACAGACCGGCACGCCGTACCTCGCGGCGAGCAGCAGGATGGCGACGTTCTCGTTGACCCCGCCGACCCGGCAGGCGTCGATCTGCACGACGTCGACCGCGCCGGCCTGGAGGAGTTGCTTGAACAGCACCCGGTTCTGGCCGTGCTCGCCCGTGGCGACCCGGATCGGGCCGCCGTCGGGCGCGGCGTCGGCGAGAGCGGCGCGCACGGCGGCGTGGGCCAGGATGTCGTCGGGGCTGGTCGGCTCCTCGATCCACCAGGGGTCGTAGGGAGCCAGCGCCCGCATCCAGCTCACCGCCTCGGCGACATCCCACCGCTGGTTGGCGTCGACCGCGATACGCACGTGCGGTCCGACCGCCGCCCGGGCCGCGCGGATCCGTCGTACGTCGTCCTCGCGGTCCGCGCCGACCTTCAGCTTGATCTGGCGGAATCCGTCCGCCACGGCCTGCTTCGCGAGCCGGACGACCTTGCCGTCGTCGTACCCGAGCCAGCCGGGCGAGGTCGTGTACGCGGGGTATCCGTGCTGCTGGAGCCGGGCGATCCGCGCCTCGCGGCCGGGCTCGGCGGCCCGGAGCAGGTCCCGCGCCTCGGCCGGGGTGAGAGCGTCGGTGAGGTAGCGCCAGTCGACCAGGTCGACGATCTGGTCGGGGTCGAGGTCGGCGAGGTACCGCCAGACCGGTTTGCCGGCGCGCTTGGCGACCAGGTCCCACATCGCGTTGACGACCGCGCCGGCGGCGAGGTGCACGACGCCCTTCTCGGGGCCGAGCCAGCGCAGGTGCGAGTCGTGGGTGAGGTTGCGGGCGAACGCGCCGAGGTCGACGGTGTCCGGGTCGACGCCGACGACGAAGGAGGTGAGGGCGTCGATGGCGGTGCGGCAGATGTCGTTGCCCCGGCCGATGGTGAAGGTGAAGCCGTGTCCGTCCGGGCCGGAGTCGGTGCGCAGCACGAGGTAGGCGGCGGAGTAGTCGGGGTCGGGGTTCATGGCGTCGGAGCCGTCGCGGGCGCGCGCGGTGGGGAACCGCACGTCGTAGGTGTCGACGGCGACGATGACGGCCATCAGGCGTTCCGCAGGGTGCTGCGTTGTCGGCCGAGACCGTCGATCTCGACCTCCATGACGTCGCCCGGTCGCAGGTAGGGGAAGCGACCGGACAGGGCCACGCCCGGTGGGGTGCCGGTGTTGACCAGGTCGCCGGGGTCCAGGACGGTGTACTGGGACAGGTGCCAGACGAGGTGGGCCACCTCGAAGATCATGTCTGCGGTGGTGGAGTCCTGCCGCGGTTCGCCGTTGACCCAGGACCGCAGGCGCAGCGCCCGCGGGTCGGCGACCTCGTCCGGCGTGACCAGCCATGGCCCCAGGGGTTGGAAGGTCTCGCAGGACTTGCCCTTGGACCACTGCCCGCCGGAGTGGCCGAGCTGGAAGTCGCGTTCGGAGACGTCGTTGGCGCAGACGAAGCCGGCGACGTGGGCGAGGGCCTCGCGCGGCGAGGCGAGGTAACGGGCCCGGCGGCCGATCACCACGCCGAGTTCCACCTCCCAGTCGGTCTTGACCGAGCCGCGGGGGATGAGCACGTCGTCGTACGGGCCGACCACGGTGTTGGGGGCCTTGTAGAAGACGATCGGGGCGTCCGGTGGCGGCGCGCCGGACTCGGCGGCGTGCGCGGCGTAGTTCTGTCCCACGCAGAGGATCACCCCGGGCCGGGCGATCGGGGAACCGATCCGCTGGCCGGTGATGTCGATCTCCGGCAGGTTCGTGGCCTCGGCGGCGCGGCGCAGCCCGTCGGCGGCGAGGAACGCCGGACCGATGTCGTCGGTGACCGGGCTGAGGTCCAGGTGGCGGCCCTCGGTCAGCAGGACGGGTCGCTCCGCCCCCGCTGGTCCCACCCGCATGAGTCTCACGAACCAACCTCCAGTCGACAGGTACGGATGGCGGTGCCGTCGGGGACGGCCGACCGCTCGTCGGGGCAGAGCCGTGCCAGGGTGGGCGCGTCGAGCCAGCCGGCGCGCCGGGCGGACCACAGGTGGTGGGCGTCGGTGATCACGGGGTGGGGACCTCGTCCGGCAGGAGACCGGCCCGCTTGAGGTCGGCCCAGAGTTCACCGGGGATGTCCCACTCGAACATCGCGAGGCTGTCGGCGACCTGCTCCGGGTCGCGGGCGCCGACCACCACGCTGGTGACCGCCGGATGCCCGAGGGGGAACTGGATCGCCGCGGCCCGCAGCGGCACCCCGTGCCGGTCGCACACGGCGCGGATCGCCGTCGCCCGCTCGACCAGTTCCCGGCCGGCAGGAGCATAGTCGTAGGGAGCGCCGGGGCGTGGGTCGGCGAGCAGGCCGGAGTTGTAGACGCCGGCGACGACCACCGCGATGCCCCGGTCGCGGCAGACCGGCAGCAGGGTGTCCAGCCCGGACTGGTCGAGCAGGGTGTACCGCCCGGCGAGCATGACGCAGTCGAAGTCGCCGGCCCTAACCAGGTCGGCCAGCGTCGGCGCCTGGTTCATGCCCACGCCGACCGCGCCGATCTCGCCGGCCGCGCGCAGCCGCGCCAGCGCCGGGTACGCCCCCCGCATCGCCTCGTCGACGTGGTCGTCGGGGTCGTGGAGGTAGGCGATGTCGATCCGGTCCAGGCCGAGCCGCTCCAGGCTCTCGGCGTGCGAGCGCAGCACCCCGGCGGCGGAGAAGTCGAACACCGGAACCAGGCCGCTCGGCTCGGCCCAGAAGTCCTGGCCCCGGCCATCGCCCGGCACCAGCAGCCGGCCGACCTTGGTGGACAGGGTGAACTCCGCCCGGGGGCGGTTGGCGAGCACCGCCCCGGCCCGGCGTTCGGACAGTCCACACCCGTACAGCGGCGCGGTGTCGAAGTAGCGCAGCCCGAGGCGCCAGGCGGCCTCGACGGTGACCCGGGCGGCCTCGTCGCCGACCCGGCTGAACATCCCACCGATCGGGGCCAGGCCCAGGCCGAGGCGGGTCACCCGCACGTCGGTACGCCCCAGCGGCACCAGTTGTGTGGCCTGCACCGCGTTCCTCCTGTCGTGAGCGAGTCCGTGGGATGCCCGGTGGCGCAGGGCGGCCGGTCGCGGCGTCAGCAGGCCTTACCGGCCACGGCGGGGCCGACGCCAGCGTGGACCGCGACGGGGTCGACGCGGTCCACGCTCCTGGGGCGGTCGTCGCCGTCCCGGGGCCACGGTCAGCCCTTCACGGCGCCGATCAGGACACCCTTGATGAAGTGCCGTTGGATGAAGGGGTAGACGGCGACGATCGGCGCGACGGTGAGGATGACCACCGCCATCTTGATCGACTCGGTCGGTGGCATGGTGACGCCGGCGGTGCCGCCAGAGGTGTGCGGCGCCTGCCCGGCCAGCAGGTAGCTCTGCAGCACGCGTTGGATCGGGTACATGTCGTTGCGGTCGATGAACAGCAGCGCGTCGAACCAGACGTTCCAGTAGCTGACCGCGTAGAACAGGCCGACGACGGCGACGACCGCGCGCGACAGCGGCAGCACGATGCGGGCCAGGGTACGGAAGTCGCTGGCGCCGTCGATGCGGGCGCTGTCGAGCAGCTCCTGCGGGACGCCCTGGAAGAAGCCGCGGACGACGACCAGGTTGAACACGCTGATCGCCGGCGGCAGGATCAGCGCCCAGATGGTGTCCTTGAGACCGAGACCGGTCACCACGAGGTACTTGGGCACCAGGGGCGGGTAGATCAGGAAGGGCAGCAGGAAGTACGCCAGCAGCCAGCGGTAGCCCAGCGAGCGCGGCTGGGACAGGCCGTAGGCGGCGAGGACGGTGACGGTCAGCGCCACGGCGGTGCCGATGACGGTGACCAGGGTGCTGATCCACAGTGCGCGGGTGACGGCGCCGCCGGCGAAGATGGTCTCGTACGCGGAGGTGTCGATTCCCCTGGGGATGACGACCATGCCGCCGGCCTCGGCGATGGTCTCCCGGGAGGACAGGCTGGTCACTAGGATCACCCAGAGCGGGAACAGCACGCCGAGCACCAGCAGGGCCAGTACGACCGCCTTGAGGCCCTGGCCGGCCCGGGTCGGTCTCTCCTCCCACACCGGTCGGCGGTCGCGTCCGCGGACTGGATTCTGCACAACGGTCCCGGTCATGACTTCGAGTACACCCCCCGTTCGCCGAGCATGTGCGCGACCCGGTTGGCGGCCAGGATCAGGCAGAGCCCGACCGCGGCCTTGAACAAACCCGCCGCGGCGCCGTAGCCGTAGTTTCCGGTGGCGATGGAGAAGTGGTACACGAAGGTGTCCAGCACCTCGGAGGCCTGCCGGCCGACGGCGTTGCGTTGCAGGAGGAACTGCTCGAAGCCGACGGAGAGCGCGTCACCCAGCCGCAGGATGAGCAGCAGCACGATCACCGGCCGCAGACCGGGCAGGGTGATGTGCCACAGCCGTCGCCACCGCCCGGCGCCGTCGGCCGCCGCCGCCTCGTAGAGGCTCTGGTCGATGGTGGACAGGGCGGCGAGGAACACGATGGTGCCCCAGCCGATGTCCTTCCACACCGCCTCGACGGTGACCAGGATGATGAACGTGTCCGGGTTGGTCATGATGTTCCACGGCTGGAGCCCGGCCTCGCGCATGGTCTGGGCCAGCAGGCCGGCACCGCCGAGCATGGCGACGAAGAAGCTGACGACCAGCACCCAGCTGAAGAAGTGCGGCAGGTACACGACGGTCTGGATGACACCGCGCAGCCGGCTGGAGAGCAGGTTGTGCAGCATGATCGCCAGGACGATCGGCAGCGGGAAGAAGAAGACCAACTGGAACGCGGTGATCGCGAGGGTGTTGCGGAACGCGTCCCAGAACGCCGGGTCCTCGAAGAGGAGCTGGAACTGACCGAACCCGATCCAGTTGCTGTTCAGGAACGCCTGGAGTGGGTTGTCCCCGAGGTACGGGTTGTAGTCCTGGAAGGCGATGACGTTGCCGAGGATCGGTACGTAGCTGAAGACCAGCAGGATCACGAAGCCGGGTGCGACCATGGCCAGCAGTTGCCAGTCGCGGCGCAGTCGGCTGCGCAGCGACTGGCGGCGACGGTTCCTACGGCGGGGAACCGGCGGCGGGGGCGACCCGTCGGGCCGGGTCCGGTCGGACCCGGCCGCGACGGTGGCGTTGCGTGCGGTCATCGGTTCGCCTTGGGCAGCGACCCGGCGAGCAGCTGCCTCGCCTCCTCACCCCCGTTGGCCTTCCACTCCTGCACGATGCTGTCGACGTCGGACAGCGGGCGGCGACCGCGCAGGACGTCGGTCAGCTTGTCCTCCGTCGGCACCTGGTTGGCCTTGTACTTGGCCGGCATCTCCAGCTTCACCCCGTCCCAGGGGTCCTTCTCGAGGTACTTCACCATGTCGTTGGAGTACGCCACGAGGTCCTGGACGTAGTTGGGGGTGTCGGGGTACGGCCCGATGGTGGGGTTGCGGCCGCTGATGAAGAAGTACTGGTTGCCGATCTCCTTGAACGCCAGCTCGGTCTTGACCGGCCCGTTCGGCGTCCGGGTGTGGTGCTTGCCCTCGACCCCGTAGTCGCGCAGCTGCGCCTCCTGGGTGCCCATCGGCGCGGAGCACCAGTTGATGATCCGCAGCAGCTCCTCGACCCGGGCCTTGCCGAGGCCCTTCTTGACGAAGGTGTAGGAGATCGGCTCGTCGTCGCCCCAGACGAGGGGGTCGCCGCCGGTGGCGGAGAAGATCGGCACCGGCTGGATGTTGAGCTTGGGGTTGACCTTCTGGTGCTCGGCCTGGGCGCCCTGCCACATGCCGACACCGGCCTGGTGGAGGACGACCTGGCCGTTCGCGGCGAACAGCTGGGCGGCGTCCGCGCCCTTGCTGGCGACGAGATCGGGGTGGACCAGGCCGTCCTTGTAGATCTTGGCCATCACCTCCAACGCCTGCCGGAACTCCGGGGTCTCGTACTTGAACTCCGGCGTCCCGTCGGACTTCAGCCGCCACCCGCCCTTCGAGCCGGGCACCTTGTGGAACATCTGGATCATGGCGAAGATGTCGCTGAACGCCCACACCTTCTTGGCCGGGTCGGTGACCTCCTTGGCCACGGTGAGCAGCTCGTCGAGGTTCTTCGGGATGGCCAGGCCCCGGTCGTCGAGCATGTCCTTGCGGGCGAACAGCGCCCAGGGGAACGGCCCGTCGGTGGGGTTGGGCACGGCCATCAGCCGCTCGTTCCAGATCGCGTTGCGCCAGGCCCCGGTCGGGAAGGTGGCCAGCATCGGGTACGCGTTGACCGTGTCACCCTTGAGGTAGTCGGTGAGGTCCTCGAAGATGGCCTTGGCCGCCTCGGAGAAGCGCGGCACCTTCTCCACCTCCCAGCCCGGCACGCACAGCAGTTCGGGCACGTCCCGGGCGCCGAGCATGGCGTTGAGCTTGTCGGCGTAGGTGACGCCGTCCTGGATGGTGAAGTTCACCGGCGTGCCCAGTTCCGCGTTCACCGCCTGCAGGTAGGCGTTCTGGGCGACCCCGGGCGGGGCCGGACCCCAGGCCGGCGTCATCGCGGTGACCTGCGCGCCGCTCGTGCCCGGCTTGTCGGTGATCGCGTCGACGAGCGTGCTGGGGTACTTCGTGTAGCCGTCCGGAACGGGGCGGGTGCCCTTGACGTCCGGCGTCAGGTTCAGCGCCAGGTCCTTGTGCGCCGGCAGGAGGTCGGCGAACTTGTCCAGGTTCTGCGCGGCGCCGGAACCGGCCGGCTTCTCGCTGCACCCGGCCAGCAGCGGGCCGCCGGCGACCGCCGCCGCGCCCAGGCTTACGAGGCCGAGGAAGTTGCGGCGCGAGGCTCCCGCGCCGGAGTTCGGAGATGTCATCGGTTCCCCTTCGAGAAGGGCGGTGTCGAGAGGATGCACACGGCTAGGGTGAATAGTTGGTCTGGATAGCAAACAAACTAAGGGACGATCGAAGGCTCCCACAAGAGGGCCGACGACTCGGATGCATCGGCAGATTCCGTTGCCGACCAGGGAGGTTCCAGCAGTGACGCGCCAACCGTCCGCGGCCACCGGCCGCTCCATCGACTCCTGGGCCGGCGTGACCTGGCGGTCCAGCGACGTCCTGATCAGCCCCCGACCGGACCCGGCGCACCCCGTCGTCTCCGTCAAGGACCCCACCGTGGTGCGGTGGCGGGACCGCTGGCTCGTCTACGGCAGCACAGCCGACACCTCGGGGGCGTGGCGCATGTTCTCCACCAGCTTCGCCGACTGGTCCGAGGCGCCGTCCGCGCCGCTGTACCACCTGGATCAGAACCCGCACATCGGCGACGCGTACGTGGCCGCGCCGCAACTGTTCTACTTCTCACCTCAGGACACGTGGTACCTGGTCTACCAGCAGGGGCCGCCCGCCTACTCGGTCACCGACGACCCGACCCGCCCGGACACCTGGACGGCGCCACGCGGGTTCTTCGCCGCACAGCCGTACCTGCTCACCCAGGGGTGGCTCGACTTCTGGGTCATCGCCGACGACGAGCACTGCTACCTGTTCTTCACCGACGACAACGGCTTCCTGTACCGGTCACGGACCCCGGTGGCGGACTTCCCGCACGGCTTCGGAGCACCCGAGATCGCCATCGCCGACACGCGAGAGAACTGCTACGAGGGCAGCGCGACGTACAAGGTCCTGGGCACCGACACGTACCTGACGATCGTCGAGGGGTTCGACTCCCGGGGGAACCGGTGCTACCGGGCCTGGACGGCGGACCGCCTCGACGGCCCGTGGACGCGCCACGGCAGCGGCGACCAGGCGTTCGCCCACCACCGCAACGTGAGCTACCCCGCCGGCAGGTGGTCCACCGACATCAGCCACGGCGAACTCGTCCGCGCCGGACACGACGAACGGATGGAGATCGACCCCCAGCGGCTCCAACTGCTGTACCAGGGCCTGGACCCGGGCGTCGACGTGGCCGGCACGCCGTACCCGCTGCTGCCGTGGCGGATCGGACTGCTGACCCGCACCGACGAGTGACCACGGCGCGGGCCGGAGGGAACCGAACACCGGGATCCGCACGCGGCGTTCTCTTGCCTCCCCGCCGCTGGTTGATCTAGGGTCGGAAAGCGCTTACCCCCACCCCGTCTGCCGAGAGGGCGAGCGTGCCACCAGCTAACCGGCCCCTGTCCCCTGGCATCTGTTCGGTGACTCTCCGGCACCGCTCCGCGGCAGCGGTGCTGGACGTCACCGCCGCCGCCTGCCTGTCCTGTGTCGAGTGGGGCGCCGACGTGCACGTCCCCCCGGGCGACCGCGACACAGCGGCCCGGGTCCGGGCCGAGAGCCTCGACCGGGGCATCCGGGTCGCCTCCTACGGCTCCTACTTCCGCGCCGGGCCGCAGGCAGCCGAGGAGTTCACCGCCGTGCTGGCCAGCGCGGTCGCGCTCGGCGCCCCCCGGATCCGGATCTGGGCCGGCACCGTCGGCTCCGCGGCGGCCACCGCCGAGCAGCGGCGGGCCGTGGTCCGCGAGACCCGCGCCGCGGCACGGCAGGCCAGCGACGTCGGGATCGACCTGGCCTTCGAGTACCACTCCGGCACGCTGACCGACACCGCCGCGTCGACGCTGGAGCTGCTCACCGACGTCGGGCATCCCGGCGTGCGGACGTACTGGCAGCCACCCGTGGGGCTCGCCGACGTCGACGCCGTCGACGACCTGCGGCGGGTGCTGCCCTGGGTCGACACGGTGCACGTGTTCTCCTGGTGGCCCCGGCAGGAACGCCTGCCGCTGGCCGCCCGCGAGCGGCTCTGGCGTGGCGTGTTCACGCTGCTGCGCGGCACCGGACGACAGCACGACACCCTGCTGGAGTTCGTGCCCGACGACGACGCCCACCGCGTCGCCGGCGAGGCGGCCACCCTCACCCGCCTCATCGAGGAGGACGACGACCGTGACTGACCGGGGGCCGCTCGCGCGACGGTGGGAACTGCTCGGCGCCGACGTCCGGGAGGCATCCCTCGCCCGGGGGCGGGCGGCGGTCGCCCTGCCCACACCCGGTGACCGGGCGGCCTGGTCGCACGTGGACGACGTCACCGCCCGCGCGATCACCGAGCGGGCCGACGCGGACCGGCGCAACCCCTGGCCGCATCCGCGGCTGTCCGACTACGCGCGCTACTGGCGCGACGGCAACCGCACCGCCTACGAGGAGCCGGCCGGCGAGCTACGCCGGCGGACGTCCGTGGCGGTGCTGGCCGCCGCGCTCGGCGGGCAGCCGTACCTCGACGAGGCGGCGGACGGCCTGCTGGCGCTCTGCGAGCAGACCACCTGGTGCTGGGCGGCGCACGAACGGTTCGCCGCGGACCGGGGTCAGGTGGTGCCCGACCCCGACCACCCCTACCTCGACCTCGGCGCCGCCGAGACCGTCGCCGTGCTGGCCTGGGCCGACCTGGCCCTGGCCCCGGCCCTCGACGCGCGGGTACCCGGACTGCGGGACCGGATGCGCCGGGAGGCCCGGCAACGCGTCGTCGAGCCGTTCCTGGGCAGCCGGGAGTGGCACTGGCTCGGCCTGGACGGGCACCTGCACAACTGGAACCCGTGGATCCACGGTCACCTCCTCGCGACCGCCCTGTTCCTGGTCGACGACGCCCCGGTGCGGGCGCGGGTGGTCGACCTCGTCGTGGACGGCCTCGACCGGTACCTCACCGCCCTGCCCGCGGACGGTGGCTGCGACGAGGGGTACGCCTACTGGTGGAACGGGCCGGCACGCCTCGCCGAGGCCCTCGACCTGCTCGACCGGGCCACCGGCGGGCTGCTGGACCCGTGGCGCTGGGCGCCCCTGCCGGAGCTGGCCCGGTACCCGCACCGGATGGCGCTCGGCGACGGGTGGTACGTCAACGTCGGCGACGGTCCCGCCCGCCCCCACTCGGCGCAGCCCTGGCACGTCCTGCACCGGTGGGGCCGGGCCACCGGCGACCGGCAGGTCGTCGACCACGCGGCGAGCCACCGCGTCCCGGGTACGCCGGCGGTGACGGCCGACGCCGGGCTGGGCAGAGCCGTGCTCGGGCTCGCCGACGCGCGGTGGGCCGCCGAGCCGCAGGCTGCCCCGCCGCTGCCCGCGACGTCCTGGCTGCCCGACGTCCAGGTGCTGGTCAGCCGCGAGCGCCCCGGCTCTTCCGAGGGGCTGTGCGTGGCGGTCAAGGGCGGGCACAACGACGAGAACCACAACCACAACGACGTCGGCTCCTACCTGGTGGCGCTCGACGGCGCGCCCGTGCTGGTCGACCTGGGTCAGCCGACCTACACGGCGATCTCGTTCACCGCCCGGCGGTACGAGCAGTGGGTCACCCAGAGCCAGTGGCACAACCTGCCGGTGGTCAACGGCCACGGGCAACCCCCGGGCGCCGGGTTTCGGGCCACGGCGATGACCGTCGAGCTCGGCCCCGACGGCGACGCGGCCCGGCTCGACCTCGCCGGGGCGTACGGCCCGGAGGCGGGGTGCCGGTCGTGGCGGCGGGAGGTGCGCCTCGACCGCCGTACGGCGACGGTCGTCGTGACCGACACGTGGCGCGTCGACGACCCGGCCGACGTCCGGCTGCACCATGTCGTCGCCGGCGAGCCACTCGCCCACCACACCGGGGAGCTGACCGTCCGCGCCCTCGGCGGGCGGGTCCTCACCCTGGCGTGGGATCCGCACGCCGGAGCCGGCCGGCTCGAACGGCATGCCGTGGACGATCCGCTGCTGCGGGACGTGTGGGGCGCGGCCGTCCACCGGCTGGTCCTCGTACCTCCGGCAGCGACCGCCAACTCGTTCACCCTGACCGCCTCGGGAGGCCAACATGACCGCCGATGACCGGCGGCTGTCCCCGTTCACCGGCTACACCCGGGCGCACTGGGCCGCCTCGGCGGACCGGATGCTGCTGGCCCTGCGGCCGTACGCCTCGGTCGACCACGCGCGCGTCGACCTACCGGGGCGCGCCAGCGCGTACGGCCGGGACAGCGACTCGCTGGAGGCGTTCGCCCGCTCGTTCCTGCTGGCCGCGATCCGCCTGCGCGGCGAGTCGGGCGTGGACCCGCACGGGCTGGCCCAGTGGTACGCCGACGGGCTGCGGGCCGGCACCGATCCCTCCTCGCCGACCGCGTGGCCGCGCCCGGACCGGCTCGACCAGGCCAAGGTCGAGGCCTGCTCGATCGCGCTGGGCCTGCACCTGAGCCGGCCGTGGCTGTGGGACCTGCTGGAGCCCGGCGACCGCGACCGGATCGTGGCGTGGCTCGGCACCGTGGTCGGGCAGGAGTACCCGCCGATCAACTGGGTGTGGTTCCAGATCGTCGTCGAGACGTTCCTGCGCTCGGTGGGTGGCCCGTGGTCGGCCGACGACGTGGACCGGGGGTTGCGGGTCCACGAGTCGCTGTACCGCGCCCACGGCTGGTACTCCGACGGACCCGAGCGGGCCTACGACCACTACGGCGGGTGGGCGCTGCACGTCTACCCGCTGCTCTGGGCGGAGATGGCCGGCGAGCTCTGCCCGGAGGAGCTACGCGCGGTCTGGCGGGACCGGCTCAGCCGGTTCCTCGCCGACGCGGTGTCGCTGGTCGGCGCGGACGGCTCCCCGCTGTTGCAGGGCAGGAGTCTCAGTTACCGATTCGCCGCCGCCGCGCCGTTCTGGGTGGGGGCGATGACGGGCGCGACCGACCTGACGCCCGGGGTGCTGCGGCGCGCGTGCAGCGGCGTCCTGGGGCACTTCCAGGCCAACGGGACGCCGGACGAGCGCGGGCTGCTGACGCTCGGCTGGCACCGCGAGTGGCCGGCGATGGCGCAGTCGTACTCCGGCCCCGGCTCGCCGTACTGGGCGGCCAAGGGGATGCTCGGCCTGGCCCTGCCGGCCGGCCATCCGGTGTGGACGGAGCCGGAGGGGCCGCTGCCGGTCGAACGGGGGGACGTCGCCGCCGCGCTGCCGGTGCCCGGCTGGTTGGTCAGCGGCACCCGTGGGGACGGTCTGGTGCGGATCGTCAATCACGGCACGGACCATTCGGTGCCGCACGACGAGCGGGCGGACTCGCCGTTGTACGCCCGGCTGGGCTACTCGACGGCCACCCTGCCGCCGCTGGTGGGGGCGGCGGTCGGCGACCCGTCGGACAACTCGGTCACGGTGGTGGACGGGGCGGGTCGGCGTACCCATCGCAACGGGTTCGAGACGCTGGGCTGCGAGCTGGTGGACGGCGTGGGCCGGGCCGTGTCGCGGGCCCGGGCGCACTGGGTCGCGACGGAGGAGGACCACGGTCCCGACCACGGCTCGGGCCGCCGGGGGGCGGTTCGGAACGGTCCGACGCTGACCATGGGGTCGCTGCTGCGCGGCGCGGTGGAGGTACGGGCGGCCCGGGTCGACTCGACGGTCGGGCTGGACGCCGCGACCCGGCTGGAGTTCAGTGGATGGCCGGTGGCCGGTGACGTGCCGCCCACGGCCCGCGCGGCCACCGATCCCCCCGACGTCGAGGTGACCGGTGCTCGGGTGGTCTCCTGCCTGCTGGGGTTGGTCGGGCTCGACACCGCCGAGGTGCGCCGGGAGCGGCACACCTCCCCGCTGGGCGAACACGTGGCGGTGCCGCTGCTGCGGACCGCGCAGCCGCCCCGCCTGGGCGGGGTGTACGTGGCGGCGGTCGTCCTGCGGGGGGCGGACGCGGCGCAACCCGCGCTGCCCACCGTGACGGTACGGCCGGACGGGGCGGCCGACACGGTCACGGTCCGGTGGCCGGACGGCGTGACGTCGGCCCTGCGCCTGCCGGCGTACCCGACGGCGGAGGCGGCCTGAGGCGGCGCGGTCCGGTCAGCGTGGCGGGCGTGGGGTGGAGGAGTCCCGGATCACCAGCTCGGGGGTGATCAGCACCCGCTGCGACGAGCGGCGCCTGCCCTCCAACAGCCGGGCCACCATGAGCTCGACCGCCACCCGGCCCACCTGGCCCTTGGGCGGCCGGACCGCGGTCAGGGCCGGCTCGGCGAGGTGGGCCACCTCGTCGTCGTACGACACCAGGGCGAGGTCGTCGGGGATGGACACCCCCTGCTCGGCGCAGTACTGGGCGATGGACATCGCGTCGGGGTCGCCGTGCACGATCAGGGCCGTCGTCCGCGACCGGCGGCACCGGCGCAGGAGGTCGTCGATGATCTCCCGGTGCCCCGGCGCGTCCAGCGCGACCGCCTCCCGGACCACCATGCCGTCGGGCAGGCCGAGGTCGGCGCAGGCCAGCTCCCACCCGCGGGCCAGGTGGGCGGAGGTGGGGCTGCCCTTGGAGAGGACGAGCCCGATCCGCCGGTGGCCGTGCTGGTGCAGGTGACGCACCGCCATCTCCAGGCCCAGCGAGTGGTCGCTGCGCACCCACTCGAGCTGGCGCAGGGTGGGGGTCCACCGTGGCGTCTGCCGCTCCACCAGGATCGTCGGCACGGGCAGGTTCCCGATCCAGCCGATCATCTCGTCGACCCCGTCGCCCTCCAGGCTGGGTGCCAGTAGCAGCCCCTGGACCTGCTGCGACTCGATGAGTCGGGTGATCTGCCGGCGGTCCTCGTCGGGGTCGTAACTCGACCCGCGCAGTTGGATGTGCACGCCGAGGGAGGCGGCGGCGTTGCGGGCGCCGGTGACGATCGACGGCCAGTAGTAGTCGAGCGACGGCACGACCATGCCGATGGTGAAGCGGGTGGGCGCCGGGCGTTGGCGGCGGGGCTCCGGCCCGAGCTGGGTGGGCAGGGTCGCGCCGCCGTGCACCTTCGTCAGCAGGTTGTTCTCGGCGAGGGCGGTGATGTCGCGGCGCACGGTGAGCTCGCTGACGCCGAGGGTCTGGGCCAGTTCCTTGACGCGTACCGCTCCGTGCCGGCGCAACTCCTCCAGCAGTCGTTCCCGGCGCTGGAGGTTGAACATCCGGTCCCTCGACATGGAGCCGCCCCCAGGCTGATGTTCGTTCGTGAACGTTTCAGATCGATCGCGACTGCCTCGTAGCGACCGTGTTCGGAATAGGTTATCCATGTCACCGACACGAATTCAAAGGCTCCGCGACGGTCGAGCGTCGGCCAGCGATCCGTAACCGGGGAGACACATTGACGGTGCAGACGAAGCAGCAGGCGCTCGTCGTGATGGACCGGGAATCCTTCCGCGCCCACTTCGACGAGGCACGGCTGGCACGGCTGGCCGAGCTGGTCGCCCTGGCCGACCCGATCTGGGTGGACGACCTGGACTCCCCGTCGGCCCGGGCCCGTCTGGCGGTGGTCGAGGTGCTGGTGACCTCCTGGGGGGCTCCGGCGCTGACCGCCGAACGGCTCGCCGCCGCCCCCGCCCTGCGGGCCGTCTTCCACGCCGCCGGCAGCGTTCGTTCCCTGGTCACCAGCGAGGTCTGGCGGCGCGGTATCCGGGTCACCAACGCCGCCGACGCCAACGCCATCCCGGTGGCCGAGTACACCCTCGCCGCGATCATCTTCGCCGGCAAGAAGGCGCCGTTCATCGCCGCCGACCCCGAGGCGGCGTACCAGGGCTGGGGCCACCGCGACGGGTACGGGGACCTGTCCAACTACCGCCGGACCGTCGGCGTGGTCGGCTTCTCCCGCATCGGCCGCCGGGTCGTCGACCTCCTCGGCTGTCTCGACTCCGCACAGTGCCTGGTGGCGGACCCGCACGCCGACCCCACCGAGGTCGCCCTGGCCGGCGCGACCCTGGTGGACCTGCACGAGCTGCTGCCCCGCTGCGAGATCCTGTCGCTGCACGCCCCCGCGCTGCCCAGCACCCACCACATGATCGGGGCGGCGGAGCTCGCGCTGCTGCCCGACCACGCGACGGTCATCAACACCGCCCGGGGCAGCCTCGTCGACTCCGAGGCCCTCGCGGCCGAGTGCCGCTCGGGCCGACTGTTCGCGATCCTCGACGTCACCGAGCCCGAGCCGCTCCCGGCGGACGCCGCGCTGCGTGGCGCACCCAACGTCATGATCACTCCGCACATCGCGGGGTCGCTCGGCTCGGAGATCCTGCGGCTGACCGACCACACCCTCGACGAGCTGTCCCGGTGGATCGCCGCCGAACCGCTCCGGGCCGAGGTCACCCCCGAGGCCCTGACCCTGCACGCCTGACCCGCCGGCGACTGCCCCCGGTCGTCGCGCTTGAATCCCCCGATGAAGGAGTTCCTTGTGAGGAGACGGTTTACCCAGGCCCTGGCGATCGCCACCGGTATCGCGCTGGCCACCACCGGCTGCGGCAGTGGTGAGAAGTCCGCCACCACCGCCGACGGCAAGACGATCCTGACGGTGGCGCTGTGGAACTACGACACCACGCCGGAGTTCAAGGCCCTGGTCGAGGCGTACGAGGCGGAGCACAAGGATGTCGACGTGCAGCCGGTCGACATCCTCGCCGACGACTACCCGGAGAAGGTCACCACCATGCTGGCCGGTGGGGACAGCACCGACGTCATCACCATGAAGAACGTCATCGACTACGCCCGGTACGGCACCCGTGGGCAGCTGGCCTCCCTCAAGGACGAGGTGGGCAAGCTCGACAGGAGCAAGTACCGCGGCCTGGACGCCTTCGACCTCGACGGCGACTACTTCGCCCTGCCCTACCGCCAGGACTTCTGGGTGCTCTACTACAACAAGAAGCTGCTGGCGAACTCCGGCGCCGACCTGACCAGCCTCACCTGGCAGGAGTACGCCGACCTGGCGAAGAAGACGACCAAGGGCAGCGGCGCGGACACGGTGTACGGGACGTACCAGCACACCTGGCGTTCGCTGGTGCAGGCCGTCGCGGCGGCCCAGACCGGAGGCGACCAGCTCGGCGGCGACTACGGCTTCATGAAGCCGCAGTACACCATGGCGCTCGACCTGGAGAAGTCCGGGGCCACGCTGAAGTGGGCCACCGCCAGGACCCAGAAGGTCACCTACCACACCATGTTCTCCGAGGAGAAGGCGGCGATGCTGCCGATGGGCACCTGGTACGCCGCCCGCCTGATCGACGAGAAGAAGGCCGGCAAGATCAAGGTCGACTGGGGCATGGCGCCGCTGCCGCAGGCGACCGAGGGCGCCTCGACGACGTTCGGATCGCCCACCGCGTTCGCGGTGAACAAGAAGGCCCGCAACGCCGAGGCGGCGCGGAAGTTCGTCACCTGGGCGTCGGGCGAGAAGGGCGCGGCGGCCATCGCGAAGATCGGGGTCTTCCCGGCGTACAACGACGCGACCATCACCGACCTGTACTTCAAGGTGGACGGGATGGCCAACGACGAGGTGGCGAAGAAGGCGTTCCAGCCGGGCGAGGTCAAGCTGGAGATGCCGGTGAGCGAGAAGTCCTCCGACGTCGACAAGATCCTCAACGAGGAGCACGAACTGATCATGACCGGCGAGAAGTCCGTCGACGCCGGCATCGTCGAGATGGGCAAGCGCGTCAAGTCCGAGGTCGACTGACCGCCCGGTGCCCCGGGGGCGCACCGCCCCCGGGGCACCGTCCACCTCAGGGAAGGAGGAACGTCCGGGCTCCGGACGAGCACCCACCATGGTCTCCACCACCGCATCCGCCGCGTCCACCCCCCGGGCGCGCAGGCTCCGCCGGCGCAACACGCTGGCCGGCTGGAGCTTCATCCTGCCGAACTTCATCGGCTTCGCGGCCCTCACGCTGGTCCCCGTCGTCGCCTCGCTGGCCCTCGCCTTCATGAAGTGGAACTCCTACAGCACGCCCGAGTGGGTGGGCCTGGACAACTTCCGCCGCCTGGTGGACAGCGAGAACTTCTGGACCGCGCTGCGCAACACCACCTACTACGCGGTCGGCCACGTGCCGCTCACCCTCGTCGCCGCCCTGGGCTTCGCCGTCCTGCTCAACCGCAAGCTGCGCGGGGTGCGGTTCTTCCGTACGGCGCTGTTCTTCCCGTACATCACCTCGCTGGTCGCGGTGGCGGTGGTCTGGAACATGCTCTTCAGCCCCGACGCCGGCCCGGTGAACCAGTTCCTGCGCGCGGTCGGCGTCGACAGTCCGCCCGGCTGGACAACCTCGACGACCTGGGCCATGCCGGCGCTGATCATCGCGAGCGTCTGGCGGGACATGGGCTACTACATGGTGCTCTACCTGGCCGGACTCCAGACCATCCCCGGCGAGCTGTACGAGGCCGCCAGGATGGACGGCGCCTCCGCCTGGCAGCGGTTCTGGCACATCACCCTGCCCTCGCTGCGCCCGACCACCTTCTTCGTCCTGATCATGCTCACCATCTCCAGCTTCAAGGTCTTCGACCTGGTCCAGGTGATGACCGAGGGTGGTCCGGGCCGCTCCACCCTCGTGCTCTCCCAGCTGATCTTCCGGGAGGGCATCGAGCAGGGGCGCTTCGGATACTCCTCCGCCATCGCGATGGTCCTGTTCGTGGTCGTCCTGCTCATCACGGTGGTCCAGTTCCGGCTCCAGCAGAGGAGTGAGCGATGACCGCGACCACCACCACCCCGCAGCGTCGGGACGGCTCCCCCGCGCGGGACGCCTCGGCGCGGCCACCGGCGGGGCGCCGGCGACTGAACGGCGTCGCCGGGCGGATCAGCCTGCACGTCCTGCTCACCGTGCTCGGGCTCGCCGTGATGATCCCGTTCCTGTGGATGGTGACGTCCTCGCTGAAGCTCGACTCCCAGGTCTTCACCGTGCCGATCAGGTGGATCCCCGAAGAGTTCCACTGGGACAACTACACCCGGATCTGGAGCCGGATCCCACTGGTCACCTACCTGAAGAACTCGCTGTTCCTCAGTGTCGTCATCACGGCGTTGCAGGTGCTCACCGGCAGCTTCGCGGCGTACGGGTTCGCCAAGGTCCGCTTTCCCGGGCGCGACGCGCTCTTCGTGGCCTACGTCGCCACCATCGCCGTGCCGTGGCAGGCGTACATGGTGCCGCAGTACATCATCATGGAGAAGGCCGGCCTGGTGAACACCCATCTGTCGCTGATCCTCCTACAGGCGTTCGGCGCGTTCGGGGTGTTCCTGATGCGGCAGTACTACCTCACCATCCCGGACGAGTTGTGCGAGGCCGCCCGCGTGGACGGCCTCAGTGAGTACGGCATCTGGGCGAGGGTCGTGCTGCCGCTGTCCAAGCCGGCGCTGGCCAGCCTCGCCCTGCTGACCTTCGTCAACACCTGGAACGACTACATGGGCCCGTTCATCTACCTGACCAGCAACGACCTGTGGACGGTGCAGATCGGCCTGCGTTCCTTCGTCGGCGTCTACGACGCCGAGTACGCCATGATCATGACCGGTTCGGTGCTGTCGGTGCTGCCGATCCTGACCGTCTTCCTCATCGGGCAGCGCTACTTCGTCCAGGGCATCGCCACCAGCGGGCTGAAGTGACGACGGCATGACCGCTCCCACCACCCCCCACCGGACGCTCTCGGGCCGGGTCAACGTCAGCGCGGACACCTGGACGACCCTCTGGTCGTTCGTCCACCGGGCCCTGGTGGTCAACCTCGGCCTGGCCGTCACCAACCTCCCGCTGCTCGCGGCGCTGGCCGTGGTCGCGCAGCCCTGGCGCTACCCGGTGTTCTTCGGGCTGCTGTCGATCAGCGTGGGTCCGTCGCTCGCCGCGGCCTTCGGCTACCTCGGCGGGGCGGCGGCACCGACCGACCAACCTCCCGTACGCGACTTCGTCCGCGCCTACCGGCGGTCCTTCGTCCCCGCGGTCGGCCGCTGGTCGGCCGCCGTGGCGCTGCTCGCGGTGCTCACCACCGACATCGTCGTCCTGCACGACTCCCGTCTCGGCGCGCTACTCGTCCCGCCGCTGGCTGTCACGGCGATCCTCGTGCTCGCCGCGAGCGTGCTGGCGCTGGCGCTGGCCGTGCTGGCCCCGCACCTGAACTTCGGGCCGGCCGTCCGGATCGCCGCGTACACCGCGGTGCGGCGCGCGCCACTGAGCCTGTTCAGCCTGGTACTGCTGCTCGTGTCCGTCCTGTCGGTCAACCAGGCCCCACTGCTGGGGCTGGCCACCGTGCCGGGCTGCGCGCTCGTCGCCGTCTGGGCCAACAGCCGGGCCGCGCTGGCCCACCTCCTCCCCCACACCGCGCCGGAA